>NZ_CP155073.1:3139640-3453605 GCF_039621805.1 Paraburkholderia sp. PREW-6R
GGCAGCGCCGTCGTGAACTTCGCCAATCTTGTGGTTCACGCCCGTGTAAAACAGAATGCGCTCGGTCGTCGTCGTTTTGCCGGCGTCGATGTGAGCGCTAATACCGATGTTACGGTAGCGCTCGATAGGTGTCTTGCGAGCCACTTTGATCCTCAATTGGGATGACGCGATGCGAGAAAATACCCATCGCGCTGTAACACAAACGGGCGAGGCGCTTTGCAAGCGCACCCGCCCGGAATCTCTTTCCGTTTTCCTGCTAAACCCGGAACGGGAAGCTTAGAAACGGAAGTGCGAGAACGCCTTGTTGGCTTCTGCCATCCGGTGAACTTCGTCGCGCTTCTTCATTGCGCCGCCACGGCCTTCGGCCGCTTCGGAGAGTTCACCTGCCAGACGCAGAGCCATCGACTTCTCGCTGCGCTTCTTCGCGGCTTCACGCAGCCAACGCATCGCCAATGCCATACGACGCGACGGGCGCACTTCGACCGGAACCTGATAGTTCGCACCACCAACGCGGCGGCTCTTCACTTCGACCACCGGCTTGACGTTGTTGAGCGCTACCGTGAACACTTCCAGCGGGTCCTTGCCACCCTTGGTCTGGATCTGTTCGAAAGCGCCGTACACAATGCGCTCAGCAACCGACTTCTTGCCGGAGAGCATCAGCACGTTCATGAACTTAGCTACATCAACGTTACCGAACTTCGGATCCGGCAACACTTCCCGCTTGGGGACTTCGCGACGACGCGGCATGTTTCTTCCTTTAACTTTTCAGTTGGAGCCCATTCCTGGCCCCGCGGCCACCAACTAACCCGATTCATCTCTAACGACTTACCAGCCTGGTCGGGTGACCACTTACTCGACAGCACCGGCGAATCCGGCACCACCGCCAATACCGCCTTTGCAGGCGACCTGAAACGACTGACCGGCTAATTACTTGCCAGCTTTTGCACGCTTCGCGCCGTACTTCGAGCGAGCCTGCTTACGATCCTTGACGCCCTGGGTGTCCAGCGAGCCGCGAACCATGTGGTAACGCACACCCGGCAAGTCCTTCACACGGCCGCCGCGAATCAGCACGACCGAGTGTTCCTGCAGGTTGTGGCCTTCACCACCGATGTACGAAATGACTTCGAAGCCGTTCGTCAGACGAACCTTGGCCACCTTACGGAGTGCCGAGTTAGGCTTCTTAGGCGTCGTGGTGTACACACGGGTGCACACGCCGCGACGCTGGGGGCAGTCCTGCAAAGCCGGGCTCTTGCTTTTCGTCGTTTCCGACGCGCGGCCTTTGCGAACCAGTTGATTGATGGTTGGCATTGTTTATTCCTGAAATTGAACAAAATCGACGCATCTGCTTTCGGGCAAAGCGAAAACATTGCGAATCGAGCTCCGGCTCAGACAGCCAACACCGTCATGTTCACGAGTGTAGGCATTCCAAGAACCGGAACCTAGCATAATATTCCGAAATTACTAAGCGAGTCAACAGCTTGCGATGTTTCGGAGCCCCGTGCGACCGTCGCGGCCTAGTCTGCAGCGACGACCTCCAGCAATTCGTCACCGAAACGGTCGAGCTTACGCGCGCCCATTCCCGGAATGCCGCGCAACTCTTCAATTGAATCCGGACCGTTGCGGGCAATTTCGGCAAGCGTCGCGTCGTGGAATATCACATAGGCCGGCACGCCGTCGCTCTTCGCCGTCTCCGTGCGCCAGCTGCGCAGGCGCTCCCAGCGCGCCCGTTCGCGCGGCCCCATGCCGATGGTCGGATCGGCGCGCTCGCTGGTGCGCGTGGACGACTGGCGCGTCCGGGTCGGCTTCACGTAGCGGCGCATCGTGACTGGTTGCTCGCCCTTAAGCACTGGCTTACTGGCCTCTGTGAGGACCAGCGAGCCGAAGCCTTCGTGATCGACCGTCAGATAACCGAACGCCACCAGTTGGCGAAATATTGCCCGCCATTCCGGCTCACCCAGCGCTGCGCCAATACCGAACGTGGTCAACTTTTCATGACCGCGCTGCAGGATTTTCTCGCTGCTGTTACCGCGCAAAATATCGATCAGATGGCCGGCGCCAAAATGAAAGCCGCTCGCGCGCTGCGCACGGAACACGCACGAAAGCGCCATTTGCGCCTCGCGCGTCGCGTCCCACGTAGCAGGCGGTTCGAGACAGTTGTCGCAATTGCCGCACGGCTTGCTCGACTCGCCGAAATACGCGAGCAAGCGCACCCGGCGGCAGGTCGCCGCTTCGCACAGTCCGAGCAGCGCATCGAGCTTGCTCGTCTGAACGCGTTTGTGCGCGTCGTCGGCGTCGGACTCGTCGATCATTTTGCGCTGCTGAACGACGTCGCCAAGGCCATAGGCCATCCATGCATTCGCCGGCATGCCGTCGCGGCCGGCGCGTCCCGTTTCCTGGTAGTAGCCTTCGACGCTCTTCGGCAAGTCCAGATGAGCGACAAAGCGCACGTCCGGCTTGTCGATCCCCATGCCGAACGCGATCGTCGCGCACATCACAATGCCTTCCTCGCGCTGAAACATTTCCTGATGTTTCTGGCGGGTTTCGAACTCCATGCCAGCGTGATACGGCAGCGCTCGCATCCCTTTTTCTTTTAGCCACTCCGCCGTTTCTTCCACCTTGCGGCGCGACAGACAATAGATCACGCCGGCGTCGGTCGTGCCGTCCGGCCGCGAATGCTCGGCGCGGATAAAGTCCAGCAGCTGGGTACGCGCGTTGTCCTTTTCGACGATGCGGTAGCGGATGTTGGGCCGGTCGAAGCTGGACACGAAAACACGCGCGTCGTCCAGCGCAAGACGGTGAATGATTTCGTCCCGCGTAATCGCGTCCGCGGTCGCCGTGAGCGCAATACGCGGCACATTGGGGAATCGCTCGTGCAGAACCGACAGCTGGATGTACTCCGGCCGGAAATCATGCCCCCACTGCGACACGCAATGCGCTTCATCAATAGCGAACAGACCGATGCGCGTGCGCTCCAGCAGTTCCTGAAAACGCGGCGTCATCAAGCGCTCCGGCGCCACGTACAACAGATCGATCTCGCCGTCGCGCAGTGCCCGTTCTGTCGCCATTGCCTCGGCGCTCGACAATGTCGAGTTCAGATACGCAGCGCGCACGCCGACCTCGGTGAGCGCGGCGACTTGGTCCTGCATGAGCGCGATCAGCGGCGACACGACGATGCCGGTGCCAAAACCGCCCTCGCGCCTGACGAGCGATGGAATCTGGTAGCACAACGATTTGCCGCCACCCGTCGGCATCAGCACGAGGCAATCGCCGCCGCCCGACACGTGCTCGACAATTTCGCCCTGCTGCCCTCTGAACGCGGGATAGCCGAAGACTTCGTTAAGAATTTCGAGGGGACGAGACATGGATTTTTGAGGAGCAGCGGGGTGCCGGTGACCGCAATTTTACCAACCCCCACGCGCTCTGCCCGAAACGATTGCGCTGGTTAGCCGTTTGGACAAGAGCGTCTGAATGGCGTCGCAGCGCGAAAGGAGCAAGCGGTCGATTGAGAACCTGCTTTGACTAATCAGGCGCACAGATGAAGCGCGTCGAACAGGATCGCCACGAGCCACTTCAGCGACGGGAGCAGGCGCTCGCCGACGACGGACGAAAAAAAACCGCCCGGTCGAAACCAGGCGGTTCTATGAGCATGTCAGTTTTGCGGCTTTCGCCGCAGAACTTACTCGGCTGAGTGCTGCTGTTCGGCTGCCGGTGTTTCCGGCGTACCGAATTCGAACGACTCTTCCGCTGCGATCTGGTCGAAACGCTCGCGGTCGGACAGTTCCTTGCTCTTGCGTGCCTTGTGGAACGCGAGACCCGTGCCGGCCGGAATCAGACGGCCGACGATCACGTTTTCCTTCAGACCGCGCAGGTCGTCGCGCTTGCCCATGATCGCCGCTTCGGTCAGCACGCGGGTCGTTTCCTGGAACGACGCCGCCGAGATGAACGAATCGGTCGACAACGAGGCCTTCGTGATACCGAGCAGCACGTTTTCGTACGTTGCCGGACGCTTGTCTTCCGCGATCATACGGTCGTTCTCGTCGAGCATGTCCGACCGCTCGACCTGTTCGCCCGGGATGAAACGCGTATCGCCGTTGTCCGTGATCTGCACACGACGCAACATCTGACGAACAATCACTTCAATGTGCTTGTCGTTGATCTTCACGCCTTGCAGACGGTACACGTCCTGCACTTCGTCCACGATGTAGCGCGACAGCGCCTCGACGCCCTGCAGACGCAGGATGTCGTGCGGATCCGCCGGTCCGTCCACGATCATTTCGCCCTTATTGACGACCTGACCATCGTGAACCAGAACCTGCTTTTCCTTCGCGATCAGGAACTCGTGCTGGTTGCCCTCGAGGTCCGTGATAACGAGACGCTGCTTGCCCTTCGTGTCCTTACCGAACGACGTCGTACCCGTGACTTCCGCCAGGATACCTGCGTCCTTCGGCGAACGTGCTTCGAACAGTTCCGCCACACGCGGCAGACCGCCGGTAATGTCACGCGTCTTCTGCGATTCAGTCGGGATACGTGCGAGCACTTCACCGACCTGCACTTGCTGACCGTCCTTCACCGTGATCAGCGCGCCGACCTGGAAGCCGATCTGCACCGAGTGCTCGGTGTTCGGGATCTTCACTTCCTCGCCGTTCGCGTCGAGCAGCTTGACCTGCGGACGCACCGTCTTCGAAGCCTGCGAACCACGACGCTTCACGTCGATCACGACCAGGGTCGACAGACCGGTCACATCGTCGATCTGCTTCGCGACCGTCACGCCTTCTTCGACGTTTTCGAACTTCACCGTACCGCCGTACTCGGTGATGATCGGACGCGTCATCGGGTCCCACGTTGCCAGTTGCGTGCCGGCCTTGATCTGCGCGCCGTCCAGCTGCAACAGCGTCGCGCCGTACGGCACCTTGTGGCGTTCGCGCTCGCGACCGTGGTCGTCGGTAATCATGGCTTCGCCCGAACGCGAGATGACGATCTGCTCGCCCTTCGCGTTGGTGACGTAACGCATCGTTGCCGTGAAACGCACCGTACCGTTCGACTTCGCTTCAACGGACGAAGCGACTGCCGCACGCGACGCCGCGCCACCGATGTGGAACGTACGCATCGTAAGCTGCGTGCCCGGTTCACCGATCGACTGCGCAGCGATCACGCCGACTGCCTCGCCCACGTTGACCGACGAGCCACGACCCAGGTCGCGGCCATAGCAGGCTGCGCACAGACCGTAACGCGTTTCGCAAGTCAGCGGCGTACGCACGCGCACTTCGTCGATGCCGAGGCGTTCGATTTCTTCGACCGCATCTTCGTCGAGCAGGCTGCCCGCTTCGTACAGCGTTTCCTGCGATTCCGGATTGACCACGTCAGCCACCGCGACGCGACCGAGAATACGGTCACGCAGCGCTTCGACGACTTCACCGCCTTCGACCAACGCCTTCATGGCAACGCCGTTGGACGTACCGCAATCGTCCTCGACCACCACCAGATCCTGCGTCACGTCGACGAGACGTCGCGTCAGGTAACCCGAGTTTGCCGTCTTCAGTGCCGTATCAGCCAGACCCTTACGTGCGCCGTGGGTCGAGATGAAGTACTGCAACACGTTCAGGCCTTCACGGAAGTTCGCCGTAATCGGCGTCTCGATGATCGAGCCGTCCGGCTTCGCCATCAGGCCGCGCATACCGGCCAGCTGACGAATCTGAACCGCGGAACCACGAGCACCCGAGTCCGCCATCATGTAAATCGAGTTGAACGATTCCTGCCGCGTTTCGTTGCCGTCACGGTCCGTGACCGGTTCCGTGGACAGCTGTTCCATCATCGCCTTGCCGACCGCTTCCGACGTTGCCGACCAGATGTCGACCACGTTGTTGTAGCGCTCTTGCGACGTGACGAGACCCGACATGTACTGACGGTCGTATTCCTTCACCTTCTTCGCCGCGTCGCCGACGATGGTTTCCTTCTGCGGCGGCACGAGCATGTCGTCGACACAGATCGAGATACCAGCGCGCGTGGCCAGACGGAAACCCGACTGCATCAACTGGTCGGCGAAAATGACCGTTTCACGCAGACCGCACTTGCGGAATGCGGTGTTGATCAGGCGCGAAATTTCCTTCTTCTTCAGCGGCTTGTTCAGCACCGAGAACGGCAGACCCGGCGGCAGAATTTCCGACAGGATTGCGCGACCCACGGTGGTGGCGTACAGGGTGATCTTCGGCACGAATGCCGGCGCGCCTTCCGACTTGTCTTCGTTGTGGACCATTTCCGTGATCCGCACGTTGACGCGCGAGGCCAGCTCGACTTCCTTGTTCTCGTATGCACGCAGCGCTTCCGAGACGCCGGTGAACGTCAGGCCTTCGCCCTTCGCATTCACCGCTTCGCGGGTCGCATAGTACAGACCGAGCACGATATCCTGCGACGGCACGATCGACGGATCGCCGTTGGCCGGGAACAGGACGTTGTTCGACGCCAGCATCAGCGTGCGCGCTTCCATCTGCGCTTCCAGCGACAGCGGCACGTGAACAGCCATCTGGTCACCGTCGAAGTCGGCGTTGAACGCCGCGCAAACGAGCGGGTGCAGCTGGATTGCCTTACCTTCGATCAGCACCGGCTCGAAAGCCTGAATGCCAAGACGGTGCAGCGTCGGCGCACGGTTCAGCATGACCGGATGTTCGCGAATGACTTCTTCGAGAATGTCCCACACCACCGGCGTCTGGTTCTCGACTTCCTTCTTCGCAGCCTTGATGGTGGTAGCGACACCCATCACTTCGAGCTTGTTGAAGATGAATGGCTTGAACAGTTCAAGCGCCATCAGCTTCGGCAGACCGCACTGATGCAGCTTGAGCGTCGGGCCGACCACGATCACCGAACGGCCCGAATAGTCGACGCGCTTACCGAGCAAGTTCTGACGGAAACGACCGCCCTTACCCTTGATCATGTCAGCGAGCGACTTCAGCGGACGCTTGTTCGCGCCAGTCATGGCCTTACCGCGACGACCGTTGTCGAGCAGCGAGTCGACGGCTTCCTGCAGCATCCGCTTTTCGTTGCGGACGATGATTTCAGGCGCCTTCAGCTCGAGCAGACGCTTCAACCGGTTGTTACGGTTGATCACGCGGCGATACAGGTCGTTCAGGTCCGACGTCGCGAAACGGCCGCCGTCGAGCGGCACCAGCGGACGCAGTTCCGGCGGCAGCACCGGCAGCACTTCGAGCACCATCCAGTCAGGCTTGATGCCCGAACGCTGGAAAGCCTCGAGCACCTTCAGGCGCTTCGCGTACTTCTTGATCTTCGCTTCCGAACCCGTGTTCTTGAGTTCGGTACGCAGCATCTCGACCTGTTCGTCGATGTTGATCGCGCGCAGCAGCTCGCGAACGCCTTCCGCGCCCATCTCGGCACGGAATTCGTCACCGTATTCTTCGACCTTGTTGTAGTAATCCTCTTCGGTCATGATCTGCCGCGCTTTCAGCGGCGTCATGCCCGGATCGATCACGACATATGCTTCGAAGTACAGCACGCGTTCGATGTCGCGCAGCGTCATGTCGAGCACCATGCCCAGACGCGACGGCAGCGACTTCAGGAACCAGATGTGCGCAACCGGCGAGGCCAGTTCAATGTGGCCCATCCGTTCGCGACGCACCTTGGCGAGCGTCACTTCGACGCCGCACTTTTCGCAGATCACGCCACGATGCTTCAGGCGCTTGTACTTGCCGCAAAGGCATTCGTAGTCCTTGATCGGCCCGAAAATCTTCGCGCAGAACAAACCATCGCGTTCCGGCTTGAACGTCCGGTAGTTGATGGTTTCCGGCTTCTTCACTTCACCGAACGACCACGAACGGATCTTGTCTGGCGACGCCAGACCGATCTTGATCGCGTCAAAAACTTCAGGTTGTTGGACTTGCTTGAATAGATCGAGCAGAGCTTTCATTGCTTTCTCTCCGTAGTCCGATTAGTTGCGGTCGAGGTCGATATCGATACCGAGCGAGCGGATTTCCTTCACCAGCACGTTGAAGGATTCCGGCATGCCGGCGTCGATCACGTGATCGCCCTTGACCAGGTTCTCATAGACCTTGGTCCGGCCAGTCACGTCGTCCGACTTCACCGTCAGCATTTCCTGCAGCACGTACGATGCGCCGTACGCTTCGAGCGCCCACACTTCCATCTCACCGAAACGCTGGCCACCGAACTGCGCCTTACCGCCCAACGGCTGCTGCGTCACGAGCGAGTACGGGCCCGTGGAACGCGCGTGCATCTTGTCGTCGACCAGGTGGTGCAGCTTCAGGTAGTGCATGTAGCCCACCGTCACCGTGCGCTCGAACATCTCGCCCGTGCGGCCGTCGTACAGACGAACCTGATTCTTCGACGGCGTCATGCCGAGATTCTTCGCGATGTCGTCCGGGAACGCCAGATCCAGCGCGCGCGACATTTCTTCTTCCGTCGCACCGTCGAACACCGGCGTTGCGAACGGCACGCCTTCACGCAGGTTCTTCGCCAGTTCGACGATTTCGTCGTCCGTGAAGCTGTCCAGCTCTTCGGCGCGGCCCGACTCGTTGTAGATCTTCGTCAGGAATTCGCGCAGTTCTTCGATCTTCGCCTGACGCTGCAGCATTTCGCCGATACGCCAGCCGAGACCCTTCGCGGCCCAACCCAGATGCACTTCGAGAACCTGACCCACGTTCATCCGCGACGGCACGCCGAGCGGGTTCAGAACGACGTCAGCCGGACGGCCGTCGGCCATGTACGGCATGTCTTCGATCGGAACGATCTTCGACACGACACCCTTGTTACCGTGACGGCCTGCCATCTTGTCGCCAGGCTGCAGGCGACGCTTCACAGCCAGATACACCTTGACCATCTTTAACACGCCCGGCGGCAGTTCGTCGCCTTGCGTGAGCTTCTTGCGCTTCTCTTCGAACGCGAGGTCGAACTGGTGACGCTTCTGTTCGATCGAATCCTTGATGGCTTCGAGCTGCGCCGCTGCTTCTTCGTCCGCGAGGCGGATGTCGAACCAGTGGTAATGATCCAGATCTTGCAGGTAAGCCTGCTCGATCTTCGTGCCCTTCGCGAGCTTCTTCGGACCGCCGTTCGCAACCTTGCCGTCGAGCATACGTGCGAGACGCTGGAACGCGTCGCCTTCCACGATACGCAACTGGTCGTTCAGGTCGAGGCGATAACGCTTCAGTTCATCGTCGATGATCTGTTGCGCACGCTTGTCGCGCTGAATGCCTTCGCGCGTGAACACCTGCACGTCGATGACCGTGCCGCTCATGCCTGACGGCACACGCAGCGACGTGTCTTTCACGTCCGACGCCTTCTCGCCGAAAATTGCACGCAGCAGCTTTTCTTCCGGCGTCAGCTGGGTTTCGCCCTTCGGCGTGACCTTACCGACCAGTACGTCGCCCGCTTCGACTTCCGCGCCAATGTAGACGATACCCGACTCGTCGAGACGGCCGAGTTGCACTTCAGCCAGGTTCGAGATGTCGCGCGTGATTTCTTCCGGTCCGAGCTTCGTGTCGCGAGCAACGACGTTCAGTTCTTCGATGTGGATCGACGTGTAACGGTCGTCCGCGACCACCTTCTCCGAGATCAGGATCGAGTCTTCGAAGTTGTAGCCGTTCCACGGCATGAACGCGACCAGCATGTTCTGGCCGAGAGCCAGTTCGCCGAGGTCGGTCGATGCGCCGTCAGCCAGCACGTCGCCGCGCGAGACGATGTCGCCGACCTTCACGATCGGGCGCTGGTTGATGTTCGTGTTCTGGTTCGAACGCGTGTACTTGATCAGGTTGTAGATGTCCACGCCGACGTCGCCAGCAACGGCTTCATCGTCGTTCACGCGGATCACCATACGGCCGGCGTCGACGTAATCGACCACACCGCCGCGGAATGCCTGAACCGTCGTACCCGAGTCGACCGCCACCGTGCGTTCGATGCCCGTACCGACCACGGCCTTTTCAGGACGCAGACACGGCACAGCCTGACGCTGCATGTTCGAACCCATCAATGCGCGGTTCGCGTCGTCGTGCTCGAGAAACGGAATCAGCGATGCCGCCACCGACACGATCTGCGACGGCGCCACGTCCATGTACTGGATGCGGTCCGGCGTGACCATCAGCGTTTCGCCAGCTTCACGCGACGACACCAGTTCGTCGGTCAGCGAGCCGTCTTCCGCAACCGCCGCGTTCGCCTGAGCGATCACGTAACGGCCTTCTTCAATCGCCGACAGGTAATCGATCTGATCGGTCACCTTGCTGTCCACGACCTTGCGATACGGCGTTTCGAGAAAGCCGTATTCGTTCAGGTGCGCGTACAGAGCCAGCGAGTTGATCAGGCCGATGTTCGGACCTTCCGGCGTTTCAATCGGGCACACGCGACCGTAGTGAGTCGGGTGCACGTCGCGGACTTCAAAGCCTGCGCGTTCACGCGTCAAGCCACCCGGGCCAAGTGCCGAAACACGGCGCTTGTGGGTAATTTCCGACAGCGGATTGGTCTGGTCCATGAACTGCGACAGCTGCGACGAACCGAAGAACTCGCGAATCGCCGACGAAATCGGCTTCGAGTTGATCAGGTCGTGCGGCATCAGGTTTTCGCTTTCGGCCTGGCCGAGGCGTTCCTTCACAGCACGTTCGACACGCACCAGACCTGCACGGAACTGGTTTTCCGCCAGTTCGCCGACGCAACGCACACGACGATTGCCCAAGTGGTCGATGTCGTCCACTTCGCCCTTGCCGTTACGCAGCTCGACCAGGATCTTGATCGTGGCGAGGATATCGTCGTCTTGCAGCGTCATCGGGCCAATGATCTCGTCACGGCCGACGCGGCGATTGAACTTCATACGACCCACCTTTGAGAGGTCGTAAGCGTCTTCGCTGTAGAACAGACGGTTGAACAGCGCCTCGACCGCTTCTTCGGTCGGCGGTTCGCCCGGACGCATCATCCGGTAGATGGCGATACGAGCGGCCATCTTGTCCGCGGTTTCGTCGATGCGCAGCGTCGACGAGATATACGGGCCCTGGTCCAGATCGTTCGTGTAAAGCGTCTGGATGTCTTTGATCTTTGCTTCGCGGAGCTTTTCGAGGACGGTTTCGGTGATTTCGTCGTTCGCGTTCGCGATGACTTCGCCGGTATCGCCGTCGACGACGTTCTTCGCCAGCACGCGGCCGAGCAGATAGTCTTCCGGAACCGAAATGAACTTGGTCTTCGCGTTGTCCAGGTCGCGGATGTGCTTTGCGTTGATCCGCTTGTCCTTCTGGACGATCACGTTGCCTTCACGATCCGTGATGTCGAAACGCGCGACTTCACCACGCAGACGCTCCGGCACGAACTCCATCTGCGCGCCTTCCGGCATCAGCGTGAAGTTATCGAACACGAAGAAGTTTGCGAGGATCTGTTCCGGCGTCAGCCCAATTGCCTTCAGCAGAATCGTGACCGGCATCTTGCGGCGACGGTCGACGCGGAAGTACAGCACGTCCTTCGGGTCGAACTCGAAATCGAGCCACGAACCGCGGTAAGGAATAATACGTGCCGAGAACAGGAGCTTGCCCGAGCTGTGCGTCTTGCCTTTGTCGTGTTCGAAGAACACGCCCGGCGAACGGTGCAGCTGCGAAACGATCACACGTTCCGTGCCGTTGATCACGAACGAACCGGTCGGCGTCATGAGCGGAATTTCGCCCATGTACACTTCCTGCTCCTTCACTTCCTTGACGACCGGCTTGCTCGGCGATTCCTTGTCGAGCAGCACCAGGCGCACTTTCGCGCGCAGGGCCGAGCAGTACGTCAAACCGCGCTGCTGACATTCCTTGATGTTGAATGCCGGCGGCGACAGCATGTAGCTGACGAACTCTAGACGAGCGAACCCGTTATGCGAAACAATCGGGAAAACCGAGGTAAACGCAGCCTGCAGGCCTTCCGGCTTGCGTTGCGTGGACGACGTGTCTGCTTGCAGAAACGTGCTGAATGATTCAAGCTGGGTAGCCAGCAGGAAAGGTACTTGGTGAACGATGGGGCGCTTCGCAAAGCTCTTGCGAATACGCTTCTTCTCGGTGAAGGAATATTGCATACGATCTCCGAATCACGGCGGGCATTGTTGTCGAGGCAGGATACCTGGATGAGACAACCCGAGTGTTCACCGACTGAGACCCGATGGCCGTCCGATGGCTTGAACGAGCCTAGAAGCTTGGTGGTTGGCCGCTACCAACCGCTGGCTGACGGCAGCGGATGCCTATGTTGCCCGCTACCCGACCAAACTTGCCTTCTGCAGTCGCTTCAGAAGACAAAGAAAAGCGCCGGTCAATGTTGCCGATAGGCGTTTTTCTTTGAGTTCTTGGAGCTACGTTTATGCCGAAACGGTCAGCAAAAACGTGTCCCCCACAAAGCACAAAAAGGCCGGCGGTGGAAAACCGCCAGCCTTCGCACAACGCGCTGAAACTTACTTGATTTCAGCCTTCGCGCCGGCTTCTTCCAGCTTCTTCTTGGCTTCTTCTGCAGCAGCCTTCGGTACCGCTTCCTTCACAGGCTTCGGTGCACCGTCGACCAGGTCCTTCGCTTCCTTCAGGCCAAGACCCGTCAGTTCACGAACGGCCTTAATGACCGAAACCTTGTTCGCGCCGACTTCCGTCAGATTGACCGTGAATTCGGTTTGTTCTTCAGCAGCAGCAGCGGCGCCGCCGCCTGCCGGGCCTGCGACTGCAACAGCAGCTGCCGACACGCCAAACTTTTCTTCGAACGCCTTGACCAGTTCGTTCAGTTCCAGAACCGACATCGAGCTTACTGCTTCGAGGATGTCTTCTTTTGCGATTGCCATTTGAAATACTCCTAAATTGAATTCGGATACAGCCAGCGATCAATCACGCTCGACTGAAGCACATTACGCAGCGGTTTCTTCGCCTTGTTTCTTTTCTGCCAGCGCGGCCAAAGCGCGCGCGAAGCCGGAAACAGGTGCTTGCATAACATACAGCAGCTTGGAGAGCAGCTCTTCGCGGCTCGGGATGTTTGCCAGCGCTTGCACGCCAGCCTTGTCCATCACCTTGCCTTCGTAGGAACCAGCCTTGATGACCAACTTGTCATTGCCCTTGCTGAAGTCGTTGACGACCTTCGCAGCAGCAATGGCATCTTCCGAGATGCCGTAGATCAGGGGACCAGTCATCTGCTCTGCCAGCGGAGCAAACGGGGTACCTTCGACGGCGCGGCGCGCCAACGTGTTTTTCAACACACGAAGATAAACCTGCTGCTCACGCGCTTTCGCGCGCAGCTTGGTCAGATCGCCAACCGCGATTCCACGATACTCAGCCAGAACCACGGTCTGGGCTTTCGCGACTTGCGCGGCAACCTCAGCGACGACGGCCTGCTTGCTTTCTTTGTTGAGTGGCACGGTTAACCTCCAGATTCGATACACGCAGCGTGCGCCTTGTGTACCGCGTTCAATAACGGCGTCCGACCAGTCAGGAGTATTTCGACCGCCCGACATCAGCATGGCTGCGGATATCGAACGGCTTCATCACTACAAAACCTTTTCGGGTTCGCCATCTGCGTTGGCTTTACATTAAGGGTTCGCCTACCTGCTGCGTGCCCGCCAACGGTCTTTGACAACCGGTTGTTCCGCGAGACTGCTACGTCACAACCGCCCAAAGCCCATAAAACCGCCCCGACTTTCGCCGAGGCGATGAATTTCCTTACTGTGCTGCCAGCGATGCCTGGTCGACGCGAACGCCAACGCCC
This sequence comes from Paraburkholderia sp. PREW-6R, assembly GCF_039621805.1. Classification (NCBI taxonomy): domain Bacteria; kingdom Pseudomonadati; phylum Pseudomonadota; class Betaproteobacteria; order Burkholderiales; family Burkholderiaceae; genus Paraburkholderia; species Paraburkholderia sp. PREW-6R. Next base: position 3,153,342 of record NZ_CP155073.1, read on the forward strand.
ATCGTGCTCGACAGCGCAACCTTACGCAGGTACACGCCCTTGCTCGTTGCAGGCTTCGCCTTTTGCAGCGCGTCGACGAGAGCAGCGAGGTTGCTGCGCAGCGCCGCCGGCTCGAACGAAGCACGGCCGATCGTGGCGTGAATGATCCCGGCCTTGTCGACACGGAACTGAACTTGACCCGCCTTGGCATTCTTGACGGCAGTTGCGACGTCCGGCGTAACCGTACCCACCTTCGGGTTCGGCATCAGGCCGCGCGGGCCGAGGATCTGGCCGAGCGTACCGACAACGCGCATCGTGTCCGGCGAAGCGATCACGATGTCAAAGTCGAGATTGCCGGCTTTCACCTGTTCAGCCAGGTCTTCCATGCCGACCACTTCAGCACCTGCCGCGCGAGCTTGCTCAGCCTTTTCACCTTGCGCGAACACGGCGACACGAACCGACTTACCCGTGCCTGCCGGCAGCACGACCGAGCCGCGAACCACTTGGTCCGACTTCTTCGCGTCGATGCCAAGCTGCACGGAAACGTCGATCGATTCGTCGAACTTGGCGCTCGCGCATTCCTTCACGAGCGACAGAGCGTCGTCGATCGGATACAGCTTCTGACGATCAACCTTGCCTGCAAATGCCTGCAGACGCTTCGAAAGCTTAGCCATTTACACGCCCTCCACAGTGATGCCCATCGAGCGGGCGCTACCAGCGATCGTACGAACCGCTGCGTCCAGATCAGCTGCCGTCAGATCGGGCATCTTGGTCTTGGCGATGTCTTCAGCTTGAGCACGGGTGATCTTGCCGACCTTGTCGGTATGCGGCTTGCTCGAACCCTTGTCGATCTTCGCTGCTTTCTTGATCAGAACCGTAGCCGGCGGCGTCTTCAGGACGAACGTGAAGCTCTTGTCCGCGAATGCCGTGATGACGACCGGAATCGGCAAACCCGGTTCCAAAGCTTGAGTCTGCGCGTTGAACGCCTTGCAGAACTCCATGATGTTCAGGCCGCGCTGGCCCAATGCCGGACCGACCGGCGGCGACGGGTTGGCTTTGCCTGCAGGAATCTGCAGCTTGATAAAGCCAATGATTTTCTTTGCCATGTTGAAAACCTCGTTGGAGCGACGCTTAAACGCGTCGCTCAGTGAGTAATAGCGCGCTTTTGCCCCGAAAACGGGCTACTGACGCTCCTCAACGACCATTGTGCGGATCGTAAGCGCGAAACACGGAACGCCCCGATCGGTGCGTTCCGTGAAAATTCTGGATCACAACTTTTCGACTTGACCGAATTCCAACTCGACCGGCGTTGCGCGGCCAAAGATTGTAACAGAAACACGGACGCGCGACTTTTCGTAATTGACTTCTTCTACGCTGCCGTTGAAATCTGTGAACGGACCGTCCTTGACACGAACCATCTCGCCGACTTCAAACAGGGTCTTCGGACGCGGCTTTTCCACGCCCTCCTGCATCTGCGACATGATCTTCTCAACTTCTCGCGGAGAAATCGGGCTCGGGCGATTCCGCGCGCCACCAACAAAACCCGTTACCTTAGCCGTATTCTTGACCAGATGCCACGTCTCATCGGTCATTTCCATTTCGACCAGAACATAGCCTGGAAAGAAACGTCGCTCGGTTACGGACTTGTGTCCGCCCTTTACTTCAACCACTTCTTCTGTAGGGACAAGAATCTGCCCAAACTGGTCTTGCATGCCAGCACGTTCGATGCGCTCCTGAAGCGCTCGCTGCACGCTCTTTTCCATGCCGGAGTAGGCGTGTACCACGTACCAGCGTTTGCCGCTCGGGGATGCCGGAGTATCGCTCATATCATTTCCAACCCAGAATCACCGAGAAAATCGCCCATTCAATGGATTTATCACTCACCCAAAGAAAGATTGCCATGACGAACACGAAGCCGAACACTACAAGCGTTGTCTGCGTCGCCTCTTTGCGAGTCGGCCAGACAACCTTACGAACTTCTTTGTACGAGTCTTTGGCGAAAGCGATGAAACCCTTGCCAGGCGCGGAGAGAAGACCGACTGCAACACCCGCGATGACGCCAACAGCCAAGGCGGCTCCGCGGACGTACCATTCCTGGCCATTGAGCCAGAAGAACCCCACGAACCCGGCCAAGACCAACAATACGCCCGCGACGAGCATCAGCTTGTCGCCGGATGTATTTACAGTTTCGACGGAAGGATTCGCCATAACACCTTAACGAAGCGCCATATACAGCGCGAGAGTTGGCAGGGGCAGAGGGAATCGAACCCCCAACCTTCGGTTTTGGAGACCGACGCTCTGCCAGTTGAGCTATACCCCTAAACCATTTGGGGTTGACGACACCGCCAACCCCGAAACCACCGATCAACGAGAACTATCTGGCGTTACTCGAGGATCTTTGCAACCACACCAGCGCCGACCGTACGGCCACCTTCACGGATGGCGAAGCGCAGGCCTTCTTCCATCGCGATCGGGTTGATCAGCTTCACCGTGATCGACACGTTGTCGCCCGGCATGACCATTTCCTTGTCCTTCGGCAGCTCGATCGAGCCCGTCACGTCCGTCGTACGGAAGTAGAACTGCGGACGGTAGTTGTTGAAGAACGGCGTGTGACGGCCGCCTTCGTCCTTGCTCAGCACGTACACCTCAGCGGTGAAATGCGTGTGCGGGTTGATCGTGCCCGGCTTGGCCAGCACCTGGCCGCGCTCTACGTCTTCACGCTTCGTGCCGCGCAGCAGGATACCCACGTTATCGCCCGCCTGACCCTGGTCGAGCAGCTTGCGGAACATTTCCACGCCCGTGCAGGTCGTCTTCACCGTCGGCTTGATACCGACAATTTCGATTTCCTCGCCGACCTTGACCACGCCGCGCTCAACGCGACCCGTCACCACCGTGCCGCGACCCGAGATCGAGAACACGTCTTCCACCGGCATCAGGAATGCGCCGTCCACTGCGCGCTCCGGCGTCGGGATGTACGTGTCCAGTGCGTCGGCCAGGTTCATGATCGCCACTTCGCCCAGCTCGCCCTTGTCGCCTTCCAGCGCCAGCTTCGCCGACCCCTTGATGATTGGCGTGTCGTCGCCCGGGAAGTCGTACTTCGACAGAAGCTCGCGCACTTCCATCTCGACCAGCTCCAGCAGCTCAGCGTCGTCCACCATGTCGCACTTGTTCAGGAACACGATGATGTACGGCACACCGACCTGACGCGCCAGCAGGATGTGCTCACGCGTTTGCGGCATCGGGCCGTCTGCGGCCGAGCACACCAGAATCGCGCCGTCCATCTGCGCTGCGCCCGTGATCATGTTCTTCACATAGTCAGCGTGGCCCGGGCAGTCGACGTGTGCGTAGTGGCGGTTAGCCGTTTCGTACTCGACGTGTGCCGTGTTGATCGTGATACCACGTGCCTTTTCTTCCGGCGCCGCGTCGATCTGGTCGTATGCCTTCGCTTCGCCGCCAAACTTCTGCGTCAGAACCGTCGTGATCGCTGCCGTCAGCGTGGTCTTGCCGTGGTCAACGTGACCGATCGTGCCGACGTTCACGTGCGGCTTGGTCCGCTCAAACTTACCCTTGGCCATTTTCGACTCCTAAGAGGATTTTTCCGTACGTTGCGCCGGGCGCAAACAATCACCGAGTACTTCTGGTGCCCATGGGCAGGATCGAACTGCCGACCTCTCCCTTACCAAGGGAGTGCTCTACCACTGAGCCACATGGGCGCTACTTCTGCATTGCTGGAGCGGGTGAAGGGAATCGAACCCTCGTCGTAAGCTTGGAAGGCTTCTGCTCTACCATTGAGCTACACCCGCAAGAATTCATGGATTCCCAACAACTGCTACAACTGGATTCTGGTGGAGGAGGTTGGATTCGAACCAACGTAGGCGTAAGCCAACAGATTTACAGTCTGCCCCCTTTAGCCACTCGGGCACCCCTCCGCAGAGAACTGACGATTATGAGGGAACAACCGCTAGTTGTCAAGACTTGCTCGGCCGCTCCAAACTCAAAGCTCTCACTTATATCGCGCCGTTTCCGCACGACGTAAACGCAGAAACCCCACCTTTTTGGGGTGGGGTTTCTGACACTGCTGGGGAGCCTGACGATGACCTACTTTCACACGGGTAATCCGCACTATCATCGGCGTGGCGTCGTTTCACGGTCCTGTTCGGGATGGGAAGGGGTGGGACCGACGCACTATGGTCATCAGGCATGACTTGTTGCTGCGCTGTCCTGTGGGGGACAGCCCAACCAATCGGGGAAGAAGTAGTGTCTGGTGAGGCTCACCAGAGAAGTTTTGGGTTGTGCTGTTTCTGGCACAACACTGATCTCAACCGTGTGTGGTCTGCACAAGACCCTGCGCGTGGCGCAGGGTGGGCCTGCCATGAGTGCTTGCGCACTGACGGCTGGCCGTCACACACCTGTTATAGGATCAAGCCTTACGGGCAATTAGTATCAGTTAGCTTAACGCATTACTGCGCTTCCACACCTGACCTATCAACGTCCTGGTCTTGAACGACCCTTCAAGGGGCTCGAAGCCCCGGGGATATCTCATCTTAAGGCGAGTTTCCCGCTTAGATGCTTTCAGCGGTTATCTCTTCCGAACATAGCTACCCGGCGATGCCACTGGCGTGACAACCGGTACACCAGAGGTTCGTCCACTCCGGTCCTCTCGTACTAGGAGCAGCCCCCTTCAAATATCCAGCGCCCACGGCAGATAGGGACCAAACTGTCTCACGACGTTTTAAACCCAGCTCACGTACCTCTTTAAATGGCGAACAGCCATACCCTTGGGACCGGCTACAGCCCCAGGATGAGATGAGCCGACATCGAGGTGCCAAACACCGCCGTCGATATGAACTCTTGGGCGGTATCAGCCTGTTATCCCCAGAGTACCTTTTATCCGTTGAGCGATGGCCCTTCCATACAGAACCACCGGATCACTATGACCTGCTTTCGCACCTGTTCGACTTGTCAGTCTCACAGTCAAGCACGCTTATGCCATTGCACTATCAGCACGATTTCCGACCGTACCTAGCGTACCTTCGTACTCCTCCGTTACACTTTGGGAGGAGACCGCCCCAGTCAAACTGCCTACCATGCACTGTCCCCGGTCCGGATAACGGACCCAGGTTAGAACCTCAAACAGATCAGGGTGGTATTTCAAGGTTGGCTCCACGCAAACTGGCGTTCACGCTTCAAAGCCTCCCACCTATCCTACACAGACCGGTTCAAAGTCCAATGCAAAGCTACAGTAAAGGTTCATGGGGTCTTTCCGTCTAGCCGCGGGGAGATTGCATCATCACAAACACTTCAACTTCGCTGAGTCTCGGGAGGAGACAGTGTGGCCATCGTTACGCCATTCGTGCAGGTCGGAACTTACCCGACAAGGAATTTCGCTACCTTAGGACCGTTATAGTTACGGCCGCCGTTTACCGGGACTTCAATCAGGAGCTTGCACCCCATCATTTAATCTTCCGGCACCGGGCAGGCGTCACACCCTATACGTCCACTTTCGTGTTTGCAGAGTGCTGTGTTTTTATTAAACAGTCGCAGCCACCAGTTTATTGCAACCCCTTCACCCTCTGCCCGCAGGGGCATCAAGCTACAGGGGCGTACCTTATCCCGAAGTTACGGTACCAATTTGCCGAGTTCCTTCTCCCGAGTTCTCTCAAGCGCCTTAGAATACTCATCTCGCCCACCTGTGTCGGTTTGCGGTACGGTCACTGTCAAACTGAAGCTTAGAGGCTTTTCCTGGAACCACTTCCGATTGCTTCTTCACCGAAGTGAATGGCCTCGCACCCTTGAATTCCGCGCCCGGATTTGCCAAAGCGCCTTCTCCAATGCAAGGACCGGGACGTCCAACACCCGGACAACCTTCCGCGATCCGTCCCCCCATCGCATTTGACAATGGTGCAGGAATATTGACCTGCTTCCCATCAGCTACGCATTTCTGCCTCGCCTTAGGGGCCGACTCACCCTACGCCGATGAACGTTGCGTAGGAAACCTTGGGCTTACGGCGAGGGGGCTTTTCACCCCCTTTATCGCTACTCATGTCAGCATTCGCACTTCCGATACCTCCAGCACACTTTCCAGTGCACCTTCGCAGGCTTACGGAACGCTCTCCTACCATGCATATAAATATGCATCCGCAGCTTCGGTATATTGCTTAGCCCCGTTACATCTTCCGCGCAGGACGACTCGATCAGTGAGCTATTACGCTTTCTTTAAAGGATGGCTGCTTCTAAGCCAACCTCCTGACTGTTTTAGCCTTCCCACTTCGTTTCCCACTTAGCAATATTTGGGGACCTTAGCTGGCGGTCTGGGTTGTTTCCCTCTTGACACCGGACGTTAGCACCCGATGTCTGTCTCCCGTGATTGCACTCTTCGGTATTCGGAGTTTGCTATGGCGTAGTAATCCGCAATGGACCCCACAACCATGACAGTGCTCTACCCCCGAAGGTGATACACGAGGCACTACCTAAATAGTTTTCGGAGAGAACCAGCTATTTCCAGGTTTGTTTAGCCTTTCACCCCTATCCACAGCTCATCCCCTAACTTTTCAACGTTAGTGGGTTCGGACCTCCAGTACGTGTTACCGCACCTTCATCCTGGCCATGGATAGATCACCTGGTTTCGGGTCTACACCCAGCGACTGAAATCGCCCTGTTCGGACTCGCTTTCGCTACGCCTGCCCTAATCGGTTAAGCTTGCCACTGAATGTAAGTCGCTGACCCATTATACAAAAGGTACGCCGTCACCCCCTTGCGAAGGCTCCGACTGTTTGTATGCATGCGGTTTCAGGATCTGTTTCACTCCCCTCCCGGGGTTCTTTTCGCCTTTCCCTCACGGTACTGGTTCACTATCGGTCGATCACGAGTATTTAGCCTTGGAGGATGGTCCCCCCATCTTCAGACAGGATTTCACGTGTCCCGCCCTACTTCTCGTACACCCAGTTCTTCCTCGCTGTTTTCGTCTACAGGGCTATCACCTGCTATGGCCGCACTTTCCAGAGCGTTCGACTAACAATGAAGATAAAGAGTACAGGCTGCTCCCATTTCGCTCGCCACTACTCTGGGAATCTCGGTTGATTTCTTTTCCTGCGGCTACTTAGATGTTTCAGTTCGCCGCGTTCGCTTCGCGTAACCTATGTATTCAGTTACGGATGACCCATTCGGGCCGGGTTTCCCCATTCGGACATCTACGGATCAAAGCTCGTTTGCCAGCTCCCCGTAGCTTTTCGCAGGCTACCGCGTCCTTCATCGCCTGTGATCGCCAAGGCATCCACCACATGCACTTGTTCGCTTGACCCTATAACGGGTGCGTCTCGGCCGCATTCACTGGGAATCCGGCGTGATCCACATCGCTACAGGTTGAGTATTCGTGTTGCGCCGTATTCCAAAGCAATCTTTCGATCACTTAAAAATACATTGATACAATCACAACCCTGATTCACCTACTCACGCACCCATCTCGAGGCACGCTTTCGTGAATCTCTTTACTACTTCTTCCTGATTGTTAAAGAACGACAGCCGATAGCGCAGTTACCATCACCACGTATCGCTCTGACTGGCTCAATCGCCAATGCATAACGCTCGGTGAATACCGAACACTAGGCATTGAGGATTGGTGGAGGATGACGGGATCGAACCGACGACCCCCTGCTTGCAAAGCAGGTGCTCTCCCAGCTGAGCTAATCCCCCCGGTCATGCACAGAACAGCATCTGCTTTCCATCCCCGGGGGTCTCACCGGTCAGCCACCGCAGAATCAGTGGTGGGTCTGGATGGATTCGAACCATCGACCCCCGCCTTATCAAGACGGTGCTCTAACCGGCTGAGCTACAGACCCCTGAGTCTGTCTGCGTATGCTGTGCATGTGTGTCTTCAAAGTTCACAGCCGATAAGCGTGAGCGCTTGGTGCGTCGCCTGACGCATAAGCTCTGGAAAGGAGGTGATCCAGCCGCACCTTCCGATACGGCTACCTTGTTACGACTTCACCCCAGTCATGAATCCTACCGTGGTGACCGTCCTCCTTGCGGTTAGACTAGCCACTTCTGGTAAAACCCACTCCCATGGTGTGACGGGCGGTGTGTACAAGACCCGGGAACGTATTCACCGCGGCATGCTGATCCGCGATTACTAGCGATTCCAGCTTCACGCACCCGAGTTGCAGAGTGCGATCCGGACTACGATCGGTTTTCTGGGATTGGCTCCACCTCGCGGCTTGGCAACCCTCTGTTCCGACCATTGTATGACGTGTGAAGCCCTACCCATAAGGGCCATGAGGACTTGACGTCATCCCCACCTTCCTCCGGTTTGTCACCGGCAGTCTCCCTGGAGTGCTCTTGCGTAGCAACTAGGGACAAGGGTTGCGCTCGTTGCGGGACTTAACCCAACATCTCACGACACGAGCTGACGACAGCCATGCAGCACCTGTGTTATGGCTCCCTTTCGGGCACATCCACCTCTCGGCAGACTTCCATACATGTCAAGGGTAGGTAAGGTTTTTCGCGTTGCATCGAATTAATCCACATCATCCACCGCTTGTGCGGGTCCCCGTCAATTCCTTTGAGTTTTAATCTTGCGACCGTACTCCCCAGGCGGTCAACTTCACGCGTTAGCTACGTTACCAAGCCAATGAAGGCCCGACAACCAGTTGACATCGTTTAGGGCGTGGACTACCAGGGTATCTAATCCTGTTTGCTCCCCACGCTTTCGTGCATGAGCGTCAGTATTGGCCCAGGGGGCTGCCTTCGCCATCGGTATTCCTCCACATCTCTACGCATTTCACTGCTACACGTGGAATTCTACCCCCCTCTGCCATACTCTAGCCCGCCAGTCACAAATGCAGTTCCCAGGTTAAGCCCGGGGATTTCACATCTGTCTTAGCGAACCGCCTGCGCACGCTTTACGCCCAGTAATTCCGATTAACGCTTGCACCCTACGTATTACCGCGGCTGCTGGCACGTAGTTAGCCGGTGCTTATTCTTCCGGTACCGTCATCCGCCACAGGTATTAACCACAGCGTTTTCTTTCCGGACAAAAGTGCTTTACAACCCGAAGGCCTTCTTCACACACGCGGCATTGCTGGATCAGGCTTGCGCCCATTGTCCAAAATTCCCCACTGCTGCCTCCCGTAGGAGTCTGGGCCGTGTCTCAGTCCCAGTGTGGCTGGTCGTCCTCTCAGACCAGCTACAGATCGTCGCCTTGGTAGGCCTTTACCCCACCAACTAGCTAATCTGCCATCGGCCGCCCCTGTAGCACGAGGTCCCGAAGGATCCCCCGCTTTCCTCCGCAGAGCGTATGCGGTATTAATCCGGCTTTCGCCGGGCTATCCCCCACTACAGGACACGTTCCGATGTATTACTCACCCGTTCGCCACTCGCCACCAGGGTTGCCCCCGTGCTGCCGTTCGACTTGCATGTGTAAGGCATGCCGCCAGCGTTCAATCTGAGCCAGGATCAAACTCTTCAGTTCAAACCTGTTACTGTTTCTCGGGCTCTCTCGAACCCGGTCGCTCACTCAACGTACTGACGAATGATCCTTCCATCTCTCGACAGAAAAACCTTCCTTTCATTACTGTGTGAGACCTGATACTTTCGCTTCACCCGGCCCCGTAAGACCCGGTGTGCGCCAGCGCATCAAGCGCCCACACTTATCGGCTGTTAGTTTTTAAAGATCAGTTACGCTTCCACGAGCGCGCCGCACCGGATGACTACCTTCGCCACCCCCTGCACCGCTTCGTTTCTGCGCCCGCTGCATCAGCAGCAGAGAAACGAGATTATGAAGACTCTCTTTCGTTTCGTCAAGAGCTTTTTTGCTTTCGCTTAAAATCCCTGGCGTCACGACCGCTGGTTTCCGCCGCGGCCCTCGTTTGCAACGAGGAGGCGAATAGTAGGTGAACCACAACCGAATGACAAGGGTTTGACCCAAACATTTTTTTGACGCGTCACTTCCGAGTTGAATTGACCACCGCGTTGACCACCGCGTCGGCGGGTACCGCCTGCGCCATTGCCGCGTAGCCCGCGTCGCTCGGGTGAATATGGTCGCCGCTATCGAACTCGCGCCGCAAGCGGTCCAGATGCGCCGTGTCGCGCAAAGCGGCGTCGAAGTCGACGACACCGTCAAACGCACGCGCAGTCCGGATCCACTGGTTGACCGCCAGCCGGATGCTTTCACGCGACGGCGGTAGTGCGGCCGGCGTCAACGTCGCGCCGAACACCTTCACGCCCGCATGTCGCGCGGCGGCAATCAGCCGCTCGTAGCCTGCAATCAAATCCGGCGCCGTCACCGAGGTATGCGGGAAATCGCAATCCAGGCCATTACGCGCGGGCATCGAAGCGAAATTGATGTCGTTGATGCCAATCAGCACAATGGCAGTCTTGACGCCCGGGCGCTGCAACACGTCACGGTCGAAGCGCTTGGCGAGCGCGTCGCCGTAACAGGGAGAATCACTCAGCAGACGGTTGCCGCTAATACCCAGATTGACCACGGCAATGGATCGCTCGCCACCGCCGTTCGCGGCAAGCCGTCGCGCGAACGCGTCGGGCCATCGGCGATTCTGGTTGAGGCTGGAGCGCATGCCATCCGTGATCGAATCGCCGATCGCCGCCACCGCCGCTGACGACGGCGCAGCCGACACCGCCATCCCCGTTACCCAAACATACTGCGTAAATTTGCCGCGAAAGCCGGCCGCCGACGCATCGGCCGTATGGTCGCCAGGCGTCGACACATAATTGACCTGATTCGATACCCGGTGCCATGCGACGATCCGCTGCTCCGGTCCCACGAACACGCTCACGGCGTACGGTTTGCCTTCGACCACGTCCAGCGCAACCGGATCGCTGTCCAGCTCGCCGCCCGCCGGCACGCTCACGGCATTTTTCCCGCCGAAGGTAACGCGCGCGTCTGCGCCCACCGTAGCCGCGCCGCCATCTGAGCGGGCAACGCGCACATCCTCGATGACAAGCGGCGTCTTCCCGTACTCGTTACTCAGATGAATTCTTGCGGACGCGCCCGACAGCGTCGGGTAGATGATTTGACGCACGGTTCGTCCGGCAACGTCTGGCGCACGATATAGAGGCGGCAGATCGGCGCGCTGAGGAATCGGCTGCAGTGCCGTTGCCCAGGCGGTTACCCAGTGCGCCGAAGTGGCATCGGCGGCAAACACGGTGGTGGGAAGAGCAAATTGGGACAGCAGCGCCGCGCTACAGGCGGCGACTAAGGCGCGAATGGTCATTCGGAGAATGTGTTTCCAGGCGAAACGTGTATTGTGCCCGAAGCCACCTTTCCCGCCGGCGGCCGGCCGGTGGACATGCGCCGCGCCTCGACACCCGTCAGGCCGCGAGACGCTCGCCCATCATATTCAGCGCCAGCGCCTCGGCGACTTCAATGCCGTCGATCGCCGCCGAATAAATGCCGCCGGCATAGCCTGCGCCCTCGCCGGCCGGATACAGCCCTTCGATATTGACGCTCTGATAGTCGTCCCCGCGCTTTACCCGGATCGGCGAAGACGTGCGCGTTTCGACGCCCGTCAGCACCGCGTCATGCATCGCGAAACCGGCAATCTTGCGATCCAACTGCGGCAAGGCTTCCCGGATCGCCTCGATCACATAGTCGGGCAAAGCGGTGCTGAGATCGGTGGGATGCACGCCCGGCTTGTAGGACGGCACCACCGAGCCAAGCGACGTAGACGGCCTTCCGGCGATAAAGTCGCCGACCAGCTGTCCCGGCGCCATATAGTTACCGCCGCCGAGCTCGAAAGCCCGCTCTTCCCACTTGCGCTGGAAAGCAATGCCGGCAAGCGGGCCGCCCGGATAATCTTCCGGAGTAATCCCCACGACGATGCCCGCATTCGCGTTACGCTCCGCGCGCGAGTACTGGCTCATGCCATTGGTCACGACGCGCCCTGGCTCGGACGTCGCCGCCACGACGGTGCCGCCGGGGCACATGCAGAAGCTATAGACCGCGCGCCCATTGCTGCAATGGTGGACCACCTTGTAATCAGCGGCACCCAGCTGCTTGTGTCCGGCAAATTTGCCGAACCGGCTACGATCGATCAACCCCTGCGGATGCTCGATCCGGAACCCGAGCGAGAAAGGTTTGGCCTCGATGAACACGCCGCGCTCATGCAGCATTTCGAACGTATCGCGAGCGCTGTGCCCCACGGCCAGCACCACGTGGTCGCAACGCAGCGTCTCGCCATTCGACAGCTTCAATCCGCGCACCTTGCCCTGATCAATCTCGATATCGTCGACGCGCGTTTCGAAACGCACTTCGCCGCCCAGTTCATGAATGGTCGCGCGCATCTTTTCGACCATGCTGACAAGACGGAACGTTCCGATATGCGGACGGCTCAGGTAGAGAATGTCTTCCGGCGCGCCCGCGCGGACGAATTCATCAAGCACCTTGCGGCCGTAGTGCTTCGGGTCCTTGATCTGGCTATACAGTTTGCCGTCCGAGAACGTACCCGCGCCGCCCTCGCCAAATTGCACATTCGATTCCGGATTCAACACCGACTTGCGCCACAGCCCGAACGTATCTTTAGTGCGCTCACGAACCGCCTTGCCCCGCTCCAGAATGATCGGACGAAAGCCCATCTGAGCGAGGATCAGGCCCGCAAACAACCCGCATGGCCCCATGCCGATCACGACCGGGCGCAGCGTTGCAAGTTGCGCCGGCGCTTTAGCGACGAACTTGTACGTCATGTCGGGCGTGACGCCGCAATGCGGAACCGTGGCCAGATTCCTGAGCGCGGCCGCTTCGTCCTTGACCTCGACATCCACGATATAGGTGAGCTTGATGTCGGCGCGTTTGCGCGCGTCGTGCGCACGGCGAAACACGGTGTAACGGACCAAGGCGTCTGCAGACACCCCGAGTTCCTTGAGGCGCGCGCGGATTGCCGCCTCCAGCGCGCTCTCGGGATGATCGAGCGGGAGTTTGATTTCGCTTAGACGTAACATGAGCAATGGGAAGCAGATGGGCCGCACATCACGGCCAATTCGCAATTTTATAGGTTTAGCGTCGCCGCGGGGCAGCGGCTTCCCCGAAACGCATCCGTGCAAACGGCCTGCCGGCTCGCAGCGATTTGCCACGACGTCTCAAAAAATTTGTTAACCGACCGGTCGGTTGGTTTATACTGTGCAGACACTGACAACTTCCTCAGAGAGCGTCCCCCATGTACACGCAATCCCTGGATATCCCCGGCAACGTTTCACCGCTAGACGCGGGCGCGGATTCGCCCGAGCAGGTCAAATTCGACGCGGTCATGGAGGCCGACGGCAAGATCGAGGCCCAGGACTGGATGCCCGAGGCCTATCGCAAGACGCTGGTGCGCCAGATTTCGCAGCATGCACACTCTGAGATCGTCGGCATGCTGCCGGAAGGCAACTGGATCAGCCGCGCGCCGAGCCTCAAGCGCAAGGCGATCCTGCTCGCCAAGGTTCAGGACGAAGCCGGCCACGGTCTCTATTTATATAGCGCGGCGGAAACGCTGGGTGTATCACGCGATCAGTTGATCGCGGCGCTGCACGCCGGCAAAGCCAAGTATTCGAGCATCTTCAATTATCCGACGCCCACCTGGGCGGACGTCGGCGTGATCGGCTGGCTGGTGGACGGCGCGGCCATCATGAACCAGATTCCGCTGTGCCGTTGCACATACGGCCCGTACGCCCGCGCCATGATCCGCATCTGCAAGGAAGAGTCATTCCACCAGCGCCAGGGTTTCGATGCGCTGATGTCCATGATGGCCGGCACCGACGCGCAGCGCGAAATGGTCCAGCAAGCCGTCAATCGCTGGTGGTGGCCGGTCCTGATGATGTTCGGGCCGAGCGACAAGGATTCGATCCACAGCAATCAGTCGTCGAAGTGGGGCATCAAGCGCATTTCGAACGACGATCTTCGTCAGAAATTCGTGGACGCCACCGTCGACCAGGCCAAGGTGCTCGGCGTCACGCTGCCGGACGCGGACCTGAAGTGGAACGAAGCGCGCGGCCATTACGACTACGGCGACATCGACTGGGAAGAGTTCTGGCGCGTCGTCAACGGCGACGGCCCGTGCAACCGCGAGCGTCTCGCCACCCGTGTCAAGGCTCATAACGAAGGTGCCTGGGTCCGTGAAGCCGCCCTCGCCCACGCCGAAAAGCAGCGCCAGCGCGCGCAACAGCAAGCCGCGTGATAGCAGCGTCAAGCCACGCCAAGCAAAGAATCTGGAGATCAGCAATGAACAAGGAATGGCCGATTTGGGAAGTCTTCGTGCGCAGCAAGCAGGGACTCGACCATAAACACTGCGGCAGTCTGCACGCCGCCGACGCGCCCATGGCACTGCGCATGGCGCGCGACGTCTACACGCGCCGGCAGGAAGGCGTGAGCATCTGGGTGGTGCCTTCGTCGGCGATTACGGCGTCCGCGCCGGAAGACAAGGCGGAATTGTTCGAACCGGCTGGCGACAAGATTTACCGCCACCCGACGTTCTACACGCTCCCCGACGAAGTCAACCACATGTAAGCGCGGTCATGAACATCACGCCCCAACATCTCCAATACGTGCTGCGCCTCGCGGATACCGCGCTGATTCTCGGTCAGCGCAATACCGAGTGGTGCGGCCACGGTGCGATTCTCGAAGAGGACATCGCGCTGTCGAACATGAGCCTCGACCTGATCGGCCAGGCGCGCCTGCTTTACACGCATGCCGCCTCGCTCGAACAGCAGCTCACCGGCCGGGCCCGCACGGAAGACGACTACGCGTACTTTCGCGCCGAGCGTGAGTTTGCGAATTACACGCTTTCCGAGTTGCCGCATTACGGCCCGCTCGCAGGTACAGCGCAAGCCGAAAAAGACTATGCGGTCACGATCGTGCGCAACTTCCTGTATTCAACGCTGATGGCACATCTGTGGACCGCGCTCACGCATTCGAAGGACGAGCAACTGGCCGCTATCGCGTCGAAGTCGATCAAGGAAACCAGCTACCACGTGCACCACTCGCGCGAATGGCTCGTAAGGTTCGGCGACGGCACAGACGAGTCGCACCGCCGCGCCCAGGCCGCGCTCGACTATCTGCTGCCGTACACCCGTGAATTCTTCAGCACGGACGCAGTGGAAGAAAGCATCGCGGCGGACGGAATCGGGCCGCTCACGTCGGACCTCGAAGCAGCATGGCTCGACGACGTGCGCGCCGCGCTCGACGAAGCGACGCTAAAGCTGCCGGAAGCGGTCAAACACATCACGACGGGCAAGCACGGCGAGCATTCGGAACACATGGGTTTCGTGCTCGCGGAAATGCAAAGCCTCGCGCGCCAGCATCCCGGCGCGAGCTGGTAAGCCGGGGCGCGCGACCATGACGACCTCGACTTCGACCGACGCCAACGCCAACGCCGATCTCACGCTTCAACGTGCGTGGGCTGTGCTCGAAGCGGTGCCTGATCCGGAGATTCCGGTGGTATCGATCCGCGAACTCGGCATTCTGCGCGACGTGCGCCGCGCGGATGACGGCGCGCTCGAAGTCGTCATCACGCCGACCTACTCCGGTTGCCCGGCCATGTCGCAGATCGCCGAAGACGTCGCGCATGCGCTCGACGTCGCGCAACTGAAGCCGTATCGCGTCGCCACGGTGCTCGCGCCAGCGTGGACCACGGACTGGATGACCGCCGAGGCCCGCGAAAAGCTGCGCGCCTATGGTATCGCGCCGCCCACCGGCAATTGCGGTTCGCCTGCGCCGTCGCAGGAAAAAGTGGTGCGCTTCGTGCCGCGCGCACTGCCGGCGCCTTCGTGCCCACGCTGCGGCTCGGCGCATACCGAGCGTCTCGCGCAATTCGGTTCGACCGCCTGCAAAGCCTTGTACCGTTGCCTCGACTGCCGCGAACCTTTCGACTACTTCAAACCATACTGATATGGCCACCCCGCAATTTCATCCGCTGCGAATCCGCGAAGTACGACCCGAAACCGCCGACGCCGTCTCGGTCGCTTTCGAAGTTCCCGTGGAACTGCGCGACCACTACCGATTCACGCAGGGCCAGTTCGTCACGCTGAAAACGCACATCGACGGCGAGGAGACGCGCCGTTCATATTCGATCTGCGTGGGTGTGACCGATTATGATCGCGACGGCGAATTGCGCATTGGCATCAAGCGGGTGCGCGGCGGCCGCTTTTCGAACTTCGCGTTCGACGAGTTGAAGCCCGGTCACACGATCGACGTGATGACGCCGGACGGGCGCTTCTTTACGCATCTGAACGCTGAGCAGGGTCAGCAGTATCTGGCGTTTTCGGGCGGCTCGGGCATCACGCCGGTACTCGCGATCATCAAAACGACGCTCGAAGTCGAGCCGCGCAGCACGTTCACGCTCGTCTACGGTAACCGCAGCGTCGATCAGATCATGTTCGCGGAAGAGCTTGAAGATCTGAAGAACCGCTTCATGAACCGCTTCGTGCTCTATCACGTGCTGTCGGACGATCTGCAGGACGTCGAGCTGTTCAATGGCGTCCTCGATCAGGCGAAATGCGCGGCATTCATCGAAAACCTGCTTCCCGCCGACGCGATCGACGAAGCCTTCATCTGTGGCCCCGGCCCGATGATGGACGCCGCCGAAGCCGCGCTGAAAGCCGCGGGCGTGCCGCCGGCAAAGATTCATGTGGAGCGCTTTGGCTCGCCGCTGCCGCAAGCGGGCGTACCGCCCGTCGAGATCACCGAAGATACGCCGGCTGCCGATCTCGAAATCGTGCTCGACGGCAAGCGCCGCAAATTGCGTCTGCCGTATCAAGGTGTGAGCGTACTCGACGTCGGCCTGCGCGCCGGACTGGCGTTGCCATATGCGTGCAAAGGCGGCGTCTGCTGCACCTGCCGCGCAAAGGTGCTGGAAGGCGAAGTGAAGATGGAAAAGAACTACACGCTCGAAGAACATGAAATCCGCGATGGGTTCGTGCTCACGTGTCAGTGTCATCCGATCAGTGATCGTGTGGTGGTGAGCTTCGACGAACGTTGAGCGAGTGCGGCGGAACGTCCCTTACGACGTCCGCCGTGCTTTCAGCGGTTTCGCAATCCGCTTACACTAGGGGCCGCTCGCACCCGGGACTTCTGTTCCGGAGACGAGCGGCCCCTTTTTTCGTCACGTTTCATGTTTCATGTGTCGCGGTCATTTATAGCGCGTCACTGTCACATGTACTGTTCAACCGCCAGCCAGGCCACAAGCCGATGAGCACGATCCACCTCACCAATGGCGACGTCGCCGCCGAATCATTACGCGCGGCGTTGCGCAAAGCGGGCCGCGACGAACGCGTGCAGGCGCTGCGCGACGATCTGGCGGTCGGCCCCCTGCGCGGCATCGACGACGGGCCCGACGTGCGCGCCGACTTCTGGGATCGCGTGAGCGCTGATACCAAGCGCGACTTCATGCGCGAATTCCGAGAACAGGCAGCGTCACTCGACAAAATTTTGCACGACGAAGCCCACCTGGTGATCTGGCACGCCGAGAGCGCGGCCGACCAGTTGATGCTGCGCCGGGTCTGCTATTACTTTCGAAACAGTCCGCAGCGGTTGAACGAAGTGCGCCTTTCGATTCGCGATCTCACCGATCCGGGTGCGTGGGCACACAGCCGGAAAGACCGCGCGACATCCGTCGGCATGTTCGCGCCGGACGTGCTGCACGCCCGACTGCCAGACGCGGCGCCCATTTCCGTGCTGCGTATCAGCCGGCTCGCGCTCGAGTGGCAGGAAGTCAAACACGTCAATGGCGAAACGCGGCGGTGGCGCGATAACACGTTCATGAGCGGCAGCTTCGCCGAACTGGACGCGCTGATTCTGGACCAGCTTTGCGGCGATTGGCAGCCGGCCGCCCGAGTAGCCGCCGAACTGATGGCCGCCGAACTTGGCTACCTGGTCAGCGATAACATCGCATTATGGCGCTTGCGCGAACTGGCTTCGACGCGCCGCATCAAGCTACGGGGAAATCAGAACGCATGGCGCACGTTGGAAGTCTGCGCCGCGCTCGCCCCATGTGCACATTAAAACAATAGACGACTTATGGCCCGTACCCGAGCTCCCGACCACGAAACTCAGCGAGAGCAGATTCTCGAACTTGCCGCGGCGAAGTTTGCGCAGACCAGCTATCCGAGCACGTCGATGTCGGACCTGGCTGCCGCGAGCGGCACGTCAAAGGCGCGCCTATATCACTATTACGCGAGTAAGGAAGCGATCCTGTTCGACCTGCTGGACCGTTACACGAAGCGGCTCATGTTGATCATCGCCGAGGTGGAAGGCGCGAGCCAGCGACGCGGTCTGACTGAGCGCGAGACGTTCGCCGAATTGATCCGGGCGTTTCTGTCCGAGTACGAAACGTCGCATAGCCGGCATGTCGCGTTGCTCAACGACGTGAAGTATCTGGTCGACAATCAGCGTGAGATTATTCTGAACCGACAGCGCGACGTGGTCGCCGCATTTGCGCGCCAGCTTGCGCGCGCTTACCCGGAACGCGCCACGCGCGAAAACCAGACGGCTCTGACGATGATGGTGTTCGGCATGATCAACTGGACTTTCACGTGGCTCAAACCCGGTGGCCGCCTCGGTTATCGCGAATTTGCCGAGCAGGTGGTGGGCATGGTGGAGCACGGACTAGGCTCCGCACCTTCCTGATTGCGCAGAGCACCAATTTTCATACGAAAGCGGCACCACATTTTTGGCGAGATGCGACAGTCGGCCGCGAACGCTCGTTCCAATCACATATTCTTTCAAATCAATTGCTTACCGCCGCCTTGCTGCAGTTTTAGGCGTTCTCTTCAGTTTTACATACGGGTTTTCCCTAGTGATCCAGGCGTGTTTCCGCTAAAATGATTTTTGCGGTGCACCATGCCGCTCGATCACAAGGAGAACCCTGACCATGAATCTGATTAAACCCCGCGCTGCCGAGCCGATTACCGCGAACGACTGTTCGCCGCAGCCTGCTGGGCGTCCGTCTGCTCTGGTTCGGGAACTCACTGCGGTCGACCGTGAGCGCCTGCTGGCCCATTTCCTTGCGCTCGACGAAGACGACCGTCTGCTGCGTTTCGGCCAGATCGTGCCCGATCACGTTATCGAGAACTACGTGCGTGCAATCGACTTCACACGCGACACGGTTTTCGGCGTCTTCGACAGCCAGCTTCAACTGACTGGCGTCGGCCACCTTGCTTACTTGCCGGCCGAAGGCGATAAGCGCACTGCTGAGTTCGGCGTGTCCGTGCTGGAAAGTGTTCGCGGTCAAGGCATTGGTTCCAAGCTGTTCGAGCGCGCTGCCATTCGCAGCCGCAATACGCACGTCAGCATGTTGTATATGCACTGTCTGTCGCGCAATTCCACCATGATGCACATTGCCAAGAAAGCGGGCATGAAGATCGAGTACGCGTATGGCGAAGCAGACGCGTACCTCACGCTGCCGCCGGCGGACCAGTCCAGCATCATCGCGGAGATGCTGCAGGAGCAAGCGGCCGTGTTCGATTACGCGCTCAAGCGTCAGGCACGTCAGGCCTCCAAGCTGTTCGACGCATTCATGCCTACAGCCGCCGCAGCTTAAACTGCGCGTATAGGTTAAATAACAACAAAGGCGGCCTCGTGCCGCCTTTTTGTTTCCCGCTACGCGGACCTTGCACGATGCCGCTCACAAGATCGGCAACGCTGTCGTCTCTTTGATCTTCTCAAGAGAAAAACTCGTTTTGACGTCGATTACAGACGGATGGTGCAGGAGTTGATCCTGCACGAAGCGAGAAAAATGCGCCATGTCCTCCACCTGCACGCGTAGCAGGTAATCCATATCTCCCGTCATGGCATGGCACGCGACCACCTCGGGCCACGTCTGCACGGCCGCCTTGAAGAGGTCGGCGTGCGTGGCGTCGCCGCGCGGACTCAATGCGGGGCCACCCCGCTTCTCCAGCCTGACGTTCACATATGCCAGCAAATCAAGCCCCAAACGCTGCGCATCCAGCAACGCCACGTAGCCGCGAATCACACCGCTTTCTTCCAGCCGACGAATTCGCCGCAAACAAGGGCTTGGCGACAGGTTGATGCGTTCGGCAATTTCCTGATTTGATAGCCGGCCGTTCTCCTGAAGAATCGCCAGGATACGCCTGTCGATTGCGTCTATCTGAGTTTGAGCCATAAGCTGCCGTCCGATCGATGAGCTGCGCCATAAAATAGCGCAAGCGTACTCACGGGCGATTATCTTCGCAAGTTTTCGTCGTCAGCACGCCTTTACACTTGCGTCATTCGGTCGCATTCAAAACGCGACTACCTGAAATCCCCACGTCGCGCCACTCACGCGCAAATCAGGAGACAGACAATGCAAGTTGCAACCTGGGACAACCCGGTCGGCACCGACGGCTTCGAATTCATTGAATACACCGCACCGGACCCGATCGCGCTCGGCAAACTGTTCGAGCAGATGGGCTTTACTGCGGTCGCCAAGCATCGTCATAAAGACGTGACGCTGTATCGCCAGGGCGAAATCAACTTTATTGTCAACGGCGAGCAGGACTCGTTTGCGCAGCGCTTCACACGCCTGCACGGCCCGTCGATCTGCGCGATCGCGTTCCGTGTGCAGGACGCGGGGAAGGCGTACCAGCAGGCGCTGGAAAAAGGCGCGTGGGGTTTCGATAACAAGACCGGCCCGATGGAATTGAACATTCCCGCGATCAAGGGCATCGGCGACTCGCTGATCTATTTCGTCGACCGCTGGCGCGGCAAGAATGGCGCAGAGCCGAACAGCATTGGCAACATCGATATTTACGATGTCGATTTCGAGCCGATTCCGGGCGCAAACCCGAATCCGGTCGGCCACGGACTGACCTATATCGACCACCTGACGCATAACGTGCACCGCGGCCGCATGCAAGAGTGGGCCGAGTTCTATGAGCGCCTGTTCAATTTCCGCGAAGTGCGTTATTTCGATATCGAAGGCAAGGTGACGGGCGTGAAGTCGAAGGCGATGACCTCGCCGTGCGGCAAGATTCGCATTCCGATCAACGAAGAAGGCTCCGACACGGCTGGCCAGATCCAGGAATATCTCGACGCCTATCGCGGCGAGGGCATTCAGCACATCGCGCTCGGCAGCAATGACATCTACAAAACGGTCGACGGTCTGCGCGCGTCGAACATTTCGCTGCTGGACACGATCGACACGTACTACGAGCTCGTCAATCGTCGCGTGCCGAATCACGGCGAACCGCTCGACGAACTGCGCAAACGCAAGATCCTGATCGACGGCGCGCCCGACGATCTGCTGCTGCAAATCTTTACCGAAAACCAGATCGGCCCGATCTTCTTCGAGATCATTCAGCGCAAGGGCAATCAGGGCTTCGGCGAAGGCAACTTCAAGGCGCTCTTCGAATCGATCGAACTCGATCAGATTCGCCGCGGCGTCGTTCAAGACAAAGCCTGATGGGAACGTGCCGCGCGAAAGCGTGAGACCGTAATACTGCAATGCGCGCGGCAAAAAGAAAGGGCGAAGGTCGTAAGACCCTCGCCCTTTGACTTTGATACCGCTCTACGAAGTGCGATCGAACCGGCAGCGCTAACGAATGACCGCTGGTGTTGAATCAATGCGCTGCGTCACGCGCGCATCATGAATTCTGCTCTTCTTCGTCCGAGCGACTCTGGCGTGAATCGCGCTGCGCGCTTGAGCGTGCCGGCGCCGATTGCGCCGCACGTGTCACCGCATGCGACAGTGCCCCTGCACTAGCCGCATTTGAGCGCACGGGGACGCTCATTGCGAAGAATGTGGCCGAAACCATCAGGAAGGTCTGGATATTTCTTGTGTTCATGCGTGCTCCTTTTTCTGACTGCCCTGCTGTCGCGAGGCTTCACAAAACGTGAAGAGTTACGCGAACATTGCTCGCAGGTGGGCAGTTAGACAGTGATTTCGACCACGGTTCCGCACATTTGTAGAATTTACAGCTTGTTACAGCGCTGTTGATGTTCAAGGCGGGCCGTATGTCAATCGCGCGCAAAGCGCCCCGTCCCGCACGCGTGGGCGGCATTTTTGGAAGACTCCGGCGGCGGGTTTTCACCAGTGCTACCATCACTTAAAACACGTCAATATGGCGGCCCCGGCCCAAAGCATTCACAAGATGCCGCGGCCCAAAAATAAGTTTTGGTGATCCCAAACTGGTTGGAGGAGTACACATAATGAATGCCCCGCTCGACGCCGATCAGCGAGCTTCGCTCGAAGCCGCGCTATCTTCCGTCACGCTCGACGACAAATACACCCTTGAGCGCGGCCGCGCGTACATGAGCGGCATCCAGGCGCTGGTTCGCCTGCCGATGCTGCAACAGGAACGCGACCACGCCGCCGGCCTCAATACCGCCGGCTTCATCTCGGGTTATCGCGGATCGCCGCTCGGCGGACTGGACCAATCCCTGTGGAAAGCGAAGGCGCATCTCGCCGCCCATCAGGTCGTGTTCCAGCCCGGCGTGAATGAAGACCTGGCCGCCACGGCTGTCTGGGGCTCGCAGCAGGTCAACCTGTACCCGAGCGCGAAGTACGACGGCGTCTTTTCAATGTGGTACGGCAAAGGTCCGGGCGTCGATCGTAGCGGCGACGTGTTCAAGCATGGCAACTCGGCCGGCTCGTCGCGGCATGGCGGTGTGCTGGTGCTCGCCGGCGACGACCACGCGGCAAAATCCTCCACTCTCGCCCACCAGTCCGAGCACATCTTCAAGGCGTGCGGCCTGCCGGTGCTGTTCCCGTCGAACGTGCAGGAATATCTCGACTTCGGCTTGCACGGCTGGGCGATGAGCCGCTACTCCGGACTATGGGTCGCAATGAAGTGCGTGACCGACGTGGTCGAATCGTCGGCTTCGGTCGACATCGATCCGCATCGCACGAAAATCATCCTGCCCGAAGATTTTGCAATGCCCGAGGGCGGCCTGAATATTCGCTGGCCCGATTCGCCGCTCGTGCAGGAAGCGCGTCTGCTCGACTACAAGTGGTATGCGGCGCTCGCCTACGTGCGCGCCAACAAGCTGGATCGCGTCGAAATCGATTCGCCGCATGCGCGCTTCGGCATCATGACCGGCGGCAAGGCATACCTCGACGTGCGCCAGGCACTCACCGATCTCGGTCTCGACGACGAAACCTGCTCGCGCATCGGCATCCGTCTGTATAAGGTCGGCTGCGTGTGGCCGCTCGAAGCGCAAGGTGCGCACGCTTTCGCGCGCGGGCTGGACGAAATTCTGGTGGTCGAGGAAAAGCGCCAGATTCTCGAATACGCGATCAAAGAAGAGTTGTACAACTGGCCGGACGCGCAGCGTCCGCGCGTGTTCGGCAAGTTCGACGAAAAAGACGGCGCGGGCGGCGAATGGTCGGTGCCAATGGGCAACTGGCTGTTGCCGGCGCACTATGAACTGTCACCGGCGATCATCGCCAAGGCCATTGCCACGCGTCTGGAGAAGTTCGATCTGCCGTCGGACGTGCGCGCCCGCATCGGCGCGCGCATCGCCGTGATCGAGGCGAAGGAAAAAGCGCTGGCGCGTCCTCGCGTCGAGGCGGAGCGCAAACCGTGGTTCTGTTCGGGCTGTCCGCACAACACGTCGACCAATGTGCCCGAAGGTTCACGGGCAATGGCCGGCATCGGCTGCCATTACATGACGGTCTGGATGGACCGCAGCACCAGCACCTTCAGTCAGATGGGCGGCGAAGGCGTCGCGTGGATCGGCCAGGCGCCGTTCACCGACGACAAGCACGTGTTCGCCAACCTCGGTGACGGCACGTATTTTCACTCCGGGCTGCTGGCGATTCGCGCGGCGATCGCGTCGAAGACCAATATCACGTACAAGCTGCTTTACAACGACGCAGTCGCGATGACCGGCGGCCAGCCGGTGGACGGTGTGCTGACCGTGCCTCAGATCACCCATCAGCTTGCGGCCGAAGGCGCGACGAAAATCGTGATCGTCACCGATCAGCCGGAGAAGTATGACGGCAATGTCGGCCTCGCACCGGGCATCGACATTCATCACCGCGATCAGTTGGACGACGTGCAGCGTCAGTTGCGCGAAGTGTCGGGCACTACGATCCTGATCTACGACCAGACCTGCGCGACGGAGAAGCGCCGTCGCCGCAAGCGCGGCACGTATCCGGACCCGGCACGCCGCGTCGTGATCAATGAAGCCGTGTGCGAAGGTTGCGGCGATTGCTCGGTGAAGTCGAACTGCCTGTCGGTCGAACCGCTCGACACGGAATACGGGACCAAACGCCAGATCAACCAGTCCACCTGCAACAAGGACTTTTCTTGCGTGAACGGCTTCTGCCCGAGCTTCGTGTCCGTGGAAGGCGGCCAGTTGCGCAAGCCCAAGGCGGCTTCGGGTGTCGGCGCCGACGCGTTGCCGCCCGTGCCGGAACCGGAACTGCCGTCCATCGAGCGTCCTTATGGCGTGCTGGTGACGGGCGTCGGCGGAACGGGCGTGGTAACGATCGGCGCGCTGCTCGGCATGGCCGCGCACCTCGAGAACAAGGGTGTGACGGTCCTCGACGTCACCGGCCTCGCGCAGAAGGGCGGCGCCGTGATGAGTCACGTGCAGATCGCGCGCAATCCGCTGGACATTCACGCGACCCGCATCGCCATGGGCGAAGCGAATCTCGTCATCGGCTGCGATGCGATCGTCACGGCGAGCGACGAATGTGTGTCGCGGATGCAGGCCGGCCGCACGCGCGTGGTGTTGAACAGCGCGCACACGCCCACCGCCGCGCTCATCAAGGATCCGAACTGGCGCTTTCCAGGCAGCAGCACGGAAGCCGACGTGCGCGCGGCTGCCGGCGACGACGGCGTGGACACCGTCGACGCCAATCACTTCGCCGTTGCGCTGCTCGGCGACGCGATTTACACGAACCCGTTCGTGCTCGGCTATGCGTGGCAACGCGGCTGGATACCGCTTACGTATCAGTCGCTGATGCGCGCGATTGAACTGAACAACGTGCAGGTCGAGAAAAATCGTGCGGCATTCGAGTGGGGCCGGCGCGCCGCTCATGACCTGGCGGCCGTGCGCAAGCTGGCGCAGTCGCAAGGCCGTAGCGCGACGGCTGAAACGGCAAGCAGCAAGATCATTTCGCTCCACACGCCGAAGGCGCTGGATACGCTGATCGAAAAACGCGCAGACTATCTGACCGCGTGGCAGAACCGCGCATATGCCGAACGTTATCTCGCGCTCGTGTCGCAAGTGCGCGCGGCTGAGTCGGCGCTCGACTCGATGGACAGCCAGTTGCCGCTCACCGAAGCCGTCGCGAAGAATCTGCACAAACTGATGGCGTACAAGGACGAGTATGAAGTCGCGCGCCTCTACAGCGATCCGGCGTTCATCGAAAAGCTGAAGGCGAATTTCGAAGGCGACTGGAAGCTGCACATTCACCTCGCGCCGCCCACATTCTCGAAGAAAGACGCAAAGGGTCATCTGGTGAAGAAGAAGTACGGCCCGTGGGTGTTCCGCGCAATGCACGTGCTTGCCAGATTCAAGTTCCTGCGCGGCACGGCGCTCGACGTGTTCGGCAAAACCGAGGAGCGTCGCACCGAACGCGCGCTGATCGGCGAGTACGAAGCGCTGGTGCGTGAACTGATCGGCGGACTGACCTTGCAAAAACGCGAGCTCGCGATCGAACTGGCGAATCTGCCGGACGACATCCGCGGCTACGGTCACGTGAAGGAGAACAATCTGAAGGGTGTGCGCGTGAAGTGGAATCAGTTGCTGGCGCGCTGGCGTTCGCCGGAGGCCGGGAAATCACAGCACGCGGCATGATCTGGCGTGGTTCGGAAGGGTCATAAAAAACGCCACGGAATCACTTCCGTGGCGTTTTTCTTTGAGGCTAACTTTATTACGGCAGGCTCGTGAGGCATCTTCGCACGGCGCAGCATGAGCCGCGCCGCTGTCACGAACCTTACTGCGCGCTGCTACGCTGACGCGCGTTGGCCGACGCAATCGCCGTCATGTTGATGATCCGGCGAACCGTGGCGGCCGGCGTCAGAATGTGCACCGGCTTTTCAGCGCCGAGCAGGATCGGGCCCACCGTCACGCCTTCGCCACCGATCATCTTCAGCAGGTTGTACGTGATGTTCGCCGCTTCCACGTTCGGCATGATGAGCAGATTGGCTTCGCCGGTCAACGTCGAGCCGGGGAACGCCGCCTTGCGCACAGCTTCCGACAGTGCCGCGTCGCCGTGCATTTCACCGTCGATCTCAAGCGTAGGCGCACGCTCGGCGATCAGCTTGCGAGCCGCCGCCATGCGTTGCGACGATGCAGAAGGCGCGCTGCCGAAGTTCGAGTTCGACAGCAACGCCACCTTCGGCGTCATGCCGAACTTCTCGATTTCGCGCGAAGCCAGCATGGTCATGTCGGCGAGTTGCTCGGGAGTCGGCGTTTCGTTCACGTACGTATCGCAGATGAACAGGTTGCGGCCCGGCAGCATCAGCAGGTTCATCGCGGCAAAGTTCTGCACGTTGTCCGCCTTGCCCAACACCTGTTCGATGAACTTCAGGTGCGTATGGTACTGGCCGATCATCCCGCATATCATGCCGTCCGCTTCGCCCAGGCGCACGAGGATCGCGCCGATCAGCGTGTTGAACTTGCGCATGGCCGCCTTGGCGACATCCGGCGTCACGCCTTCCCGCGCGCCGAGCTCGTGGTATGCCTGCCAGCTCTGCTGGTAGCGCGGGTCGTCTTCCGGATCGACGATCTCCACGTCTACGCCGCATTTAAGCTTTGATCCCATCTTCTTCAGACGCATCTCGATCACAGACGGACGGCCGACCAGAATCGGCTTCGCCATCTTTTCGAGCAGGACGAATTGCGCGGCGCGCAGCACGCGCTCGTCTTCACCTTCGGCGAACACAATGCGCGCCGGTTCCGACTTGGCCGCCGCGAACACCGGGCGCATCACCATGCCCGTGCGATAAACCGTGGTGCCGAGTTCTTCTCGGTACGCATCCATGTCCTGGATCGGGCGCGTGGCGACGCCCGAGTCCATTGCCGCTTGCGCGACTGCCGGCGCGATCTTGATGATGAGGCGCGGATCGAACGGCTTCGGAATCAGATACTCCGGGCCGAATTCGAGCGAGTGACCTTCGTAGGCCTTGGCGACCTCGTCGCCCTGATCGGTTTCTTCGGCCAGCTCGGCGATCGCGCGCACGCACGCAAGCTTCATTTCTTCCGTGATCGTGGTTGCACCGACATCCAGCGCGCCGCGGAAAATGAACGGGAAGCACAGCACGTTATTGACCTGGTTCGGATAGTCCGAACGGCCGGTTGCGATGATGCAGTCCGGGCGCACTTTCCTGGCGTCTTCCGGACGGATCTCCGGCTCCGGATTGGCCAGCGCGAGGATCAGCGGCTGGGTGCCCATCTCGGCGACCATTTCCGGCTTCAGCACGCCGGCGCTCGAACAGCCGAGGAACACATCGGCGCCGCGAATCGCATCGGCGAGCGAGCGTGCTTCGGTGTTCGCCGCGTAACGTTCCTTTGATGGATCCAGGTTACCGCGTCCTTCGTAGATCACGCCTTTCGAGTCGGTGACGAGAATGTTCTTCTTCGACAGCCCCAGATTCACCAGCAGGTCGAGGCAGGCAATTGCCGCCGCGCCCGCGCCGGAGCAGACCAGCTTCACTTCGTCGAGCTTCTTGCCGACCACTTTGAGGCCGTTCAGAATTGCCGCCGACGCGATGATCGCCGTGCCATGCTGATCGTCGTGGAAGACCGGAATCTTCATGCGCTCGCGCAGCTTCTTTTCAATATAGAAGCATTCCGGCGCCTTGATGTCTTCGAGGTTGATACCGCCGAGCGTGGGCTCGAGCATCGCAATGGCTTCGACCAGTTTGTCCGGATCCGACTCGGACAGCTCGATATCGAACACGTCGATGCCTGCGAACTTCTTGAACAGACAACCCTTGCCTTCCATCACCGGCTTCGCAGCGAGCGGGCCA
Organism: Paraburkholderia sp. PREW-6R; assembly: GCF_039621805.1. Classification (NCBI taxonomy): domain Bacteria; kingdom Pseudomonadati; phylum Pseudomonadota; class Betaproteobacteria; order Burkholderiales; family Burkholderiaceae; genus Paraburkholderia; species Paraburkholderia sp. PREW-6R. The sequence continues at coordinate 3,181,227 of NZ_CP155073.1, forward strand.
ATGTTGCCGAGACCCAGCACCGCGGTGCCATTCGTGATCACGCCGACCAGGTTGCCGCGCGAAGTGTATTTCTGCGCGTCGAGCGGTTCGTCGTAAATGGCCATGCAGGCAGCGGCGACGCCCGGCGAGTACGCCAACGAGAGGTCGAGCTGGTTCGACAGCGGTTTGGTCGGCGTGACCGAAATCTTGCCGGGTTTTGGATTCTGATGGTATGCGAGAGCGCTTTGCTTGAGTTGTTCGTCCATTTTTTGGCCTGCGAGACGTAAGTAATGGGGCCGCGCACCCTGCGCCGTAGCGCCGCTTGCATCGATCGGATGGATAGTCGACCGGGGCGGTTTTCGCGTGCGCCGGTTGGGCGTGGCGTCGAACCTCGGCGGGACCAGGACAGTGCGGAGTGCTTCGCGGGTCGGTTAGTGTACACCCCGAATGCATGGGTGCACTGAGTGGTTAACCATGCTCACCATCCGCGAGACAAGGGGCAAAAATGCTGCAGCGCGGCATGTCGTGGGCGTGTGCCGACGTTCTGCCATTCCTCTCATCGACGCCATTGACCCTGTTGGTACGCGCGCCTGCTGTCATCCGCTCACGTCAGCTTACGTCACGCTCACTCCAGCTCAACGCCACGGCGCTCGGAGATCAGAAACAGCGTAGCCAGGATATCGAGCAGATAGATCGACGCGAGCAGGCCAAGCGCCGCGCCGAATGAATAACGCGCGGCCAGCGCACCCACCACGACCGGTCCAAAGCCGCCGACCGCGCGGCCCACGTTGAACAGCACGTTCTGAGCGGTAGCGCGCGCCTCGGTGGGGAACAGTTCGGAAATCAGCGCACCATATCCGCCGATCATTCCATTGACGAACACACCCATCGCCGCGCCGCCGACAAGCAGCGCAACCGGCGTGGTGAGATGCGCGTAGACGAAGACCATCACCACGGCGCCCGCCTGGTAGACGAGGAACGTGGGCTTGCGGCCGAAGCGATCCGCTGCGGCGCCGAATAACCAGATGCCGCACGCCATGCCGAGCACCGTCACTGCCGTCCAGAGGCCCGAGCGGGTCAGCGAATAGCCGAACGTTTTCGACAGATAGCTCGGCAGCCAGATCATCAGCCCGTAATAACCGAAGTTCTGCACCGAGCACAGAATCGCGACGCCGATGCTGGCGCGAGTCGTACGACCGTTGGCAAACAGTAATGTCAGTGGCAGCTTGCGCTTGCCGCGCGTTACACGCCCGGTGAACAACGCCGGCTCGTCGACGCGGCGTCGCACGAAAAACGACACGACCGCCGGCAGCAAGCCGAGCGCGAACATGCCGCGCCAGCCGATCAGCGGCAACAGCAACGGTGTGAGCAGCGCCGCCGCCAGCACGCCGAGCTGCCAGCCAAGTCCAACATACGACGAGACCCGCGCCCGCTGCGACGCCGGCCACGCTTCCGCCACCAGCGTCATGCCAATGCCGAATTCGCCGCCAAGGCCTATCCCTGCCATGGTCCGGTAGGCGAGCAGATCGGTATAGCCTTGCGCCAACGCACACAGACCCGTGAACACGGCGAAGATCAGGATCGTCCATGTGAGCATTCGCACGCGGCCAAAGTAGTCGCTCAGCACGCCGAAGATCACACCGCCCGCCACCGCGCCGACCAGCGTCCACGTGACGAGCGAGCCGGCCTGCGCCGAACTCAGGTGCAGGTCGGCGGCAATGACGGGCAGCATGAAACCGAGGATGAGCAGGTCGAAGCCGTCCATCGCATAACCGAGTACCGATGCAACCAGCGCGCGACCCGCATAGCCGTTCTTTGAGGACGTATCGGTTCCAGTTGATGAAGAAGCGGCGGTCATAGAAAGCGTTCCATGGGGAGAAGGACGGCGGCGATAGCGCAGACACGAGAAATTCGCGTGAGTGTAAAGGCGGCTCATGTGGCTCACAAGCTGGCCAAAAAGCATAGGAGACAGGCGTCGCGCCGCTCGTCGTCGAGCGGCGCGATGCACGGCCGCCTCCTCGGAAAGGTCTGAATCGGGTAAAATGTCGGCCTACTCGCGCAGCAAAAGTCGGCCTGCAACTCGCAGACTGGCCGCGTATCGGCTCTTAAGGGCGTGCCGCCAGGCGCCGCCCAACGGGGCGCGACATACCTCACTTGCTGCGCCACCGGGCCGCGCGCCCGCTTCTCCCCGCTCACACCCAAGGATGCGCCCATGACAGGCTTCGATCGCCAGACGATCTCCGACACGACCGCCAAGATGCTGCTGGAAGTTCAGGCAGTGCACTTCAACGCGGAGAAACCGTACATTTTTACGTCCGGCTGGGCGAGCCCGGTTTATATTGACTGCCGCAAGCTGATCTCGTATCCGCGCGTGCGCCGTGGTTTGATGGAAATGGCCGAGACCACCATTCTGCGCGACGTCGGCTATGAGCAGATCGACGCGGTGGCGGGCGGCGAAACCGCCGGCATTCCGTTCGCGGCGTGGCTCTCCGACCGCCTGATGGTGCCCATGCAATACGTGCGCAAGAAGCCGAAGGGTTTCGGCCGTAACGCGCAGATCGAAGGCTTGCTGACCGAAGGTCAGCGCGTGCTGCTGGTCGAAGACCTGACCACCGACAGCCGCAGCAAGATCAATTTCATCAACGCACTGCGCACCGCCGGCGCCACGGTGAATCACTGCTTCGTGCTGTTCCACTACAACATCTTCAAGGAAAGCGTGTCCGTGCTGAAGGACATCGACGTCGATCTGCACGCGCTCGCCACGTGGTGGGACGTGCTGCGCGTCGCGAAGGAAAACCAGTACTTCGACACGAAAACGCTCGACGAAGTGGAGAAATTTCTGCACGCACCGGCTGAATGGTCGGCGGCGCACGGTGGCGCGACCTCCACGCCGCAGTAACGTATGTCGTTGCTTCAGGCCGCGGCATTGAGCGTCAAGCAGCAACGCAGCGGTCGGTAAAGCTCACATGCAAAGGCCGCCTGTCTTATCGACAGGCGGCCTTCTCTTTTTTACCCCTACCTCACGCACGCCCGATCAGGAAGCGTTGCCCGGATCTTCCGTTGAATTCGACGACAGATTCAGCAAGCCATTGCTCTGCGCGTATTGAAACAGTTCCGAATCGCGATCGATACCAAGCTTGCGCATCGCCGTATTTTTTTGCGTGCTAATCGTCTTGATGCTGCGATTGAGCTGTTCGGAAATTTCCTTGATCGTCATGCCGGACACGAAGAGCCGCACCACTTCCAGTTCTCGCCGCGACAACATGACTTCGTCGTTTTTGCCTCCGGCATTCATGCGCAACGCATCGAGCGACGACTTGACGGACGGGCTCATATATTCGAGATTGCGGCTGACGTGCTGCACGGCGAGCCCAATATGGCTCAGATCGTCCGACTTGTTCACGACCGAAGTCACGCCAAGCTCGCTTAGCCGCTTGAGTAGCGCGGCGTTCTCCAGCATTGTCAGAACGACGATGGGAAGCTTGGGAAAATTGCGGCGCAAATAGCCGATGAGTGGCAAACCGTCGCCGTACTGGCCGCCAGGCATGGCCAGATCGGTGACGAGCACGTCGCACGCGACCGTCTGCAACACCTTGATCAACTCGGTGGACTGCCGTGCACGTGCGACAACTTGCAGACCGGGAAACTTCAGCAACGCCTGTTCGGCACCAAACAGAATGACTGGGTGGTCGTCCGCTACCACGACCCTGACTGGATCTTGCATCGCCCTGCCCCCTACAGATAAAACCCTCTCCAAGACTTCTGTCATGCGTTTTTTTTGATCGTTATTGAACTAAGGGAGCATGGCCATTCTTGCGCCAAAATTCCTCTGACTATAGCCGATTCGCCCTCGCAAAATCCGGTGGGAAACAACAATATGCATCGTAGAGCTAATGTTAGACTTTGATTCGAGCTTGGGGCACCAAAAAGGGACAATAATCTTCGTGGGGCCAAAGGCCTCACGCCCTCACAGGAGAACCGGCACATGCGCCTGCGTTGCCTGGTTGTTTCGATGGTTTCGCCGTTCCGCCACCTGCCTTCCTTTCTATGCGCGATGTCAGGTCTCGCCTGGTTGGCTCTGTTCGCCCCTTACGCTTCGGCGCAGGGCACGTTCTCCCTGAAGAGCACCAGCTTCCACGCCGGCAACACCGTGCAAGCCGCGCAGGTCTTCAATCAGGACGACTGCCAGGGCGGCAACCGCTCTCCGCAATTGAGTTGGCACGACGCGCCGTCCGGCACCCGCAGCTTCGCGATTACCATATTCGACGAAGACGCGCCTGGCCGGGGCTGGTGGCACTGGGCGGTCGCCGGCATTCCGGCCACGGTCGACAGCGTGCCAGAAAACGCGAGCTTTTCGGGCTATCTGAAAAAAGTTGGTGCCGTCGAGGCGCGCAATGACTTCGACGTCGACGGCTACGGCGGCCCATGCCCGCCGCCGGGCAAGCCTCACCGCTATGTCATCACGGTCTACGCGCTGAACACCGCCGATCTGCGTCTCGCACAGGGCCGCCCCGCGCTGATGTTCGATCATGAGATCAGCACTGCGACACTCGGCAGCGCGCGGCTGGTGGTCAGTTACGGAAGATAATCGCGCCCGCACCTTGCCTTGCCTCGATTCGAAACCCGTTCACCTTGTTGGAGATCGTCATGTCCAGGATTGTCATCGTTTTTCATAGCGGTTATGGCCACACGAAGAAAGCCGCCGAAGCCGTGCTGGCCGGCATCCTTGAAGCCGGCGCCGAAGGAAAGCTCATGCCCGTCGGCGATATCGACGAGGCAGCCTGGACCGAACTCGCCGCCGCCGACGCGATCATTTTCGGCGCGCCGACCTACATGGGCGGCCCGTCCGCCGACTTCAAGAAGTTCGCGGACGCCAGCTCGAAAGCCTGGTTCGGGCAACTGTGGAAAGACAAGATCGCGGCCGGCTTTACGAACTCGGCCACGATGAACGGCGACAAATTCTCGACAATCCAGTATTTCGTCACGCTGGCCATGCAACACAGCATGATCTGGGCGGGCACCGGCATGATGCCGTCGAACACCAAGGCGGCTACGCGCAACGACCTGAACTATGTCGGCGGCTTTACCGGCCTGCTCACCCAGTCGCCCGCGGATGCTTCGCCCGAAGAAGCACCGCCTGCAGGCGACCTGGAGACGGCGCGAATGTTCGGCGTGCGAATCGCCGGCGTCACCGCGCGCTGGCTCGCCGGCGCGCAATAGCAACGCGGGGCGCCCACACGGGGCGCATCGCGCTTCGTGCGGCAACGGCATGCATCTGCCGCTCAAAAGGTCACGCCGATGTCACTTTCGGCGCGCATCGTCGTTTTTTTACCCTGTTTTGCACGCCTGCCGCCGTGACGTCTTAAAATGACGTTCCGGCGCAGCCTCGCGCCCCGTTTCCAGCAGCCAGTGAGATCGAAATGAGCACGAAAGTTTTTGTCGACGGACAGGAAGGCACGACCGGCCTGAAGATTTTTGAATACCTGTCGCAACGCGCCGATGTGGAGATCCTGCGTATCGGAGAAGCGAAGCGCAAAGACCTCGAAGAGCGCCGTCGTCTCATCAATGCTTCGGACGTGACGTTCCTGTGCCTGCCCGACGTTGCGTCGCGCGAATCGGCCTCGCTGGTGGAAAACGATCGCACCGTGCTGATCGATGCGAGCACCGCGTTCCGCACGTCCGCCGACTGGGCGTATGGACTGCCCGAGCTGGCCCGTTCGCAACGCGAGCGTCTGCGCACGGCAAAGCGCATTGCCGTGCCGGGCTGTCACGCGTCGGCGTTCGTGCTCGCCATGCGTCCGCTCGTCGAAGCGGGTGTGGTGGCGCCGCAATTCGCGGCGCACGCGTATTCGATCACCGGCTATAGCGGCGGCGGCAAGAAAATGATTGCCGAGTACGAAGCCGGCGGTGACGACAAGCTCAAGAGCCCGCGGCCTTACGCGCTCGGTCTCACGCACAAGCATTTGCCGGAAATGGCTGCGCACACCGGGCTGAAGTCGGCGCCGATCTTCACGCCGATCGTCGGCGACTTCTACAAGGGTCTCGCGGTCACCACGTTCTTCTCGCCAAACCAGCTTGCCAAGAAGGCAACGCCGCAGGACGTGCAGGCGCTCTTTGCCGAGTACTACGCCGGCGAGGCGTTCGTGCACGTCGCACCGTTTAACGCCGAGGCGAATCTCGACAGCGGTTTCTTCGACGTGCAAGCGAATAACGACACCAACCGCGTCGACCTGTTCGTGTTCGGCAACGAAGAGCGTTTCGTGACAGTCGCTCGGCTCGACAATCTGGGCAAGGGCGCATCGGGCGCGGCCATTCAGTGCATGAACCTCGCGATCGGCGCCAAGGAGGAATCCGGCTTGAAACGCTAACGCTGGCGCTGACTTCGCTTCACCACAATGTCGATCTGATTCGTCGCGATACACCAAAAGCCGGTCACAACAGACCGGCTTTTTTTCGTTCAAAAATTCCCCGCTATTCAATTACTGCCGTTAATCAGTAGTAGCCCGCATTACTTAAAAAACCGGAATAAGATCGTTCTTCCATTTTCCGGTAATTCATGCCATCCATTTCTCTGCTACGCAGAGTTTTCCGCCTGGGGAAATTCCGGATTTTTTTGCGAACGATCGTTCGAAGATGATAGAGCCGTTTTGCTGCAAGGCTTGGCTGGCATGCGTGTGCGGCATAGCAACTTCGGCGCGTGCAGAACGCAAAAATCCTTTTTTGTTTAAAAGGGCTGTTAGCGCCCGCGTAGTGCGCATACGAAGAAATGAGCGCTGTTTGAATCGGTCTTTTTAGACGGCTTATTCGATTGACAGGCAATAAACACAAAGCGAAATTAGCTCGCACAATTACATGAGGGAGACAGACGCATGTCGCACGCCATTATTCGAGGCATGGCGCTAGCCATTGCCGCGGCCCCATTCCTTATCGCTTGCGGCGGCGGCAAGGCCGACAATCCGGGCCCGGTCAACGCGCCGCAATGCTCGGGCGCGAGTTGTGGTGTTCAGGGAGCGCCGCCAACCGGCGCGAGCGCTGCGGCGCTCTGTCCGGCCACGGCTGATATCGTCAAGAGCACTTATCTTGGCGGGGCGGGTAGTGGCGAAGTGGTTCAGCTGAACATCGACGCGACCGCGATGACCTACACGCTGAAGTGGATCAAATCGCCCATCCCACTGATCCACGCGGACGTTACCGTGACCCGCGAGGGCACGCAGATTACCGGCGCGGTGATCCATCCGCCGACTGGCACATTGCCCACTGCCGAACAGACCCGCTGCGCGTTCATTCTGGGCAAGGGGACGGGCACCGCGTCGAACGGCACAACGTACACAACGGCAGACTTCGTCAACAACCCCAATCCGCCGATGGTCCTCGTGGGTCTCGGCGTGGCGGGCGGCGGCATTCCTGGCGCCGATGTCGAATACGACGGTCTGACCATCCTGCCAGTGCCGGGGCTGGAAAACATCGGCGCGGTGCCCGCGCGCCATTTCGACTTCTATCCGTTCCTTGGCTTTGCCAGCACGTCGACGGACCTCACCAGGCTTGCAGGCACGTATAACGGCTTGCTGTATCACCTCGTGCCGTCGGGCGCTTACGCCGCCACGTCGACGAACACGGTGGAGACATTCGACGCCAGTGGCAACTGCACAGGTTCCAACCCGAGCAACAGTGCGTTCACGCCGAGTTCGAGCGGCTGCCTGACGACCGGCACCGCCTGGACGCTCAACAGTGGTGGCTACTTCGACAGTCAGAACGCGCCGCAAATCAGCACGCAACTCACACTGCCCAGCGGCAAGAGCGGCCCTGTCGCACAAGCTCACATGATTCTCGGGCAGATCAACGGTGCAACGGTGCCGCTCGTGATCCGCACCGGTTCGGTCAACCTCGGCACCGCGCCATTGCATCTCGACGCGAAAGTGGACGACGAATCCGGCATCGCGATGCTCGCCGCGGCTACGCCGCTGGCATCGGGCGGTTTCAACGGCGGCTACGTGGGCGCGGATTCGAATTTCCGGTATACCGCCACGCTGATCCAGGGACCGATAGGCACCTTCATCAACCCCACGACCTCCAACGCCGAAGACGGCTTCGGCCTCGGCTACGGCCTGCCGAGCCCCGGACTGATCGGCGTCCAGGATAAGGCAGGCAAAACCGGTTTCGCGATCGCATCCGGCGGCCTCTACGCGATCACGATCCAGGACTCGGTCAACGGCGGCGTCGCCACGACATCACAGCTGAACGGCTCGTCGGCAGGCGCCCCCTACTTCGGCATCGGAGCGCAAATCAGTCATTGACGCATTCCAAAAGGCGACGCAACTGAGGCCTTGCAAACGGCCCGTGCGCGGTTGCCGGACAAATCAAGCAAATGGTGGCCGGACCGGGAGCCGGCCACACACAACGAAAAATAATCTGGAGGCGGTATGAATCGGAAAGTCATTGCGGCGCTCGCTATTGCGGCGCCGTTACTGGGGGCATGCGGCGGTGGGGGTGGCGGCGATGGCCCGGTGACGGAGGTCCGTCTGTGCCCATCGTCACTCGACTACAACACGGTATTCACCGGCGGCGGCGGTGACGGTGAACTCGTCAAGCTGCAACTCGATACGACCAGGATGACCTGGCAGGTCAATTACGTCGAGTCGCCGATTCCGGCTACCACCGGCACGGTCGTGCCGACCCGCGCGGGCCAGACCGCAAGCGGCACGCTGACCCCGGAAACCCTTCTGCCGACCAACAAGCTGAACCAGTGCGCATTCCGTCTGAACGGCGCGAGCCTCGACCCCGCGCGTCCGGCGCGGATATTTGTCGGCGAAGGCGTGGCGGGCGGCACGATCCCGGGCGCCGAAATTTCGTTCGGCGGAATTCTCGGGGTGGGCGCAGTGCCGGATACCCGGTTCCCTTACTACCCGTTCATCGGCTTCTCGTCGATCGAAACGAATCTCGCCAACGTAGTCGGCACGTACAACCAGCTCGGCTATCACCAGGTGCCGTCGCAGAATTTCGCGCCGGTCGCGGTCGATTCGAAAATTACGATCAACGCGGACGGCACCTGGCAGGAGTGTGACAACTCGGGCGTGAACGCAGGCAAATGCCAGCAACCAGGTACGAACTTCACCCCGGCGGCCGACGGCAGCGGTGCGTTCCAGACCAACAACTTCCAGGGGCAGGCAAAGCCGACCCTCGCCTCTACGCCCGAAGCGCGCGGCTACATGATCGTCGGCAAGCTGCGTAATCAACTGGTGCCGATTCTGGTGCGAACTGGCGCGGCGAACTCGTCGATCACCACGCCGCAAAATGGCGCGCTCGGTCCTTACGCGGACGATGAATCGGGCATCTCGATTCTGTCGCCGCAAACCGCGATTGCCGTCAACTCGCAGAACGGTGAGTACATCGGTGTGGATAGCCAGTTCGACTATCGCACCACCGCGCTCGAAGGCACGCAGGCGACGTTGCTGGATCCGTTCAACGCGTCGCAGGCGTCGCTCGCGACCGCGCTGAACCTCGACTACACGCAAGCGGTGCCAGGCGTCGTGAAGACGACGCAAGTCGGCGCGCCGACCGGCACCACGCCGACCGGAAAAATGATCTTCACGGGCGGTGTGTTCGGCTATCTCGATCTGACGAACGCGGCGTCGCCGTACTTCACGATCGGTGCGTTCGTCCAGTGACGGGTCAGCTACGCGCCGCCATGGCGCAATGAGACCCACGCGTCGCGCGCTGCGTTGACAGCAGACGCGACGCGGCAGGCCGCACTTACCCAACACCTGGCGCAATGGCGCAAGGGCGGATCAGCCCACCGCCGTGGCTCACCGCGCGCCACGAGATAAAACGAGCGCACAGCGCGCCCTCAGGAGACGCAACATGAGAAGAATCTGTTTCGCGATACTGGCCGCGTGCCTGTCCGCCAGCGCGCACGCCCAGCATGCGGGCGACAACGTCGCCGTGCTCGGCTGGTTTCACGTGATGCCGCAGGATTCGAGCACGCCACTCACCACGAATGTCGCGCCGACGCCCATCAATACGCCGCTGCGTTTGCCGAGTTCGTTCACGTCGGCAGGCACGGGGTTGTCGACGAATAGCGCGAATACGGTGGGTCTCGTCTTTAGCCATTACGTGACGGACCATATTGCCGTGACGTCGGTAGCGGGCGTGCCACCGGTGTTCAAGATCTACGGCCACGGCACCATTCAGCCGCCGGGTCCGGCGGGCGCGCTCGGCCAGCAGGACCTAGGCGACCCGCAATCCAATCCGATCGTGAAGAGCGTGCGTCAGTGGAGCCCGGCACTGATCTTCCAGTACTACTTCAATGCGCCAACCGCGAAGTTCCGGCCATTCGTCGGCGTCGGCGTGTCATATAACTGGTTCTCCGACATTCAGCTCAGTCAGAACTTCGTCACGTCGACGCAGAACAATCTCGGCGCCGTGCTCGCCGCGGGCGCGGGCAAGCCGGGGCAAACGCAGGTGTCGGCGAAGGCGTCGTCATCATGGGCGCCGGTGTTCAACGCCGGGCTGTCGTACAACATCACGGACCATTGGGGCGTGGTGGCGTCGGTCACGTACATTCCGCTGAAGACGACCTCGTCGGTGATTATCAAGGCCGCGGACGGCACGGAGCTGGGCGTCTCCAAGGCCGAATTGAAAGCGGACCCTATCATCTCGTATCTCGCGGTCTCGTACCGATTCTGAGACGAAGGCCCGCGCGCTGGGGAAGGTGAAACACGACAGTGTGGCGGCCACCACGTAAAAGGGCGAGCGGGCTTTTTCTCGATGGCGGGAAGCGAAGACGCGCCGCGTCTGGAATGTGCGGGCAAAAAAAAGCCCGCCTAGCTCGGCGGGCTGAATCCATATCAGAGGAGACATGGAGGAGACAAGAACCACTATAGCAAAATCCTTGGTGCGTCGCAACATTCAAACTAGGGTTGACCCTCAATGTTGCAAAAAAACCACGCCGCACTTGCTGAAGCGCGGATCATTGGCTGGATAGCTCGTTGCGGCGGTTGCCTATCCACGAAACTTGCTGCTCAGCGGCCCGCTCGCCGCGCTGCGACCTGACCCAGTACAGCGAAGTCTTTCTCGCCATCACCGTGCGCGACCGCTTCGATCAGGCTGTCGCGCACGACACTCGCAATCGGCAATGGCGTGGTGACGGCGTCGGCGGCAGCCAGTGCAAGACGCACGTCTTTCAGACCGAGACGCGCCTTGAACAGCGCCGGCTCGTAGCGTTGCTCCGCGATCATCTTGCCGTAGCCCGAATAGACCGGCCCCGGGAATAGTCCGCTCGTGATGACATCGAGAAAATCCTGCATGCCGACACCATGACCTGACACGAGTGTCGACGCCTCGCCCAGCGTTTCCACCGCGGCGGCCAGCATGAAGTTCGCGGCCAGTTTCATCACGTTCGCCTGCTGCGGCAGCGAACCAATCCGCCACGTTTTCTGGCCGATCGCGTCGAAAATCGGCTGCACGAGATCGATCGACTCCGCCGGACCGCCGGCTACCACCGTCAGCTTGCCCGCGGCCGCCACGTCCGGCCGGCCGAGTACTGGCGCCGCGACGTAATGCACCCCGCGCGATGCATGCGCCGTCGCGAGTTCTTCGGCCAGGGCCACGGAGATCGTCGCCATGTTGACGTGCACGAGGCCGCGCGGTGCGTGCTCCAGCAGTTCCGCCGTGACGACGTCGCGCAACGCGGCATCGTCGGCGAGCATGGAGAACACGGCGTCGCCCGCGAACGCTTCGGCCGGCGTGGCGACGATTCGCGCCCCCGCGTTGGCGAGCGGCTGTGCACGCTCCGGCGAGCGGTTCCACACGCGCACCTGGTGTCCGGCTTTCAGAATGTTTGCCACCATCGCCGCGCCCATCTCGCCGAGACCAATAAAACCGATGTCCATCTGTCGCTCCATCTTCTAAAGAACTGGAAGTAAAGCACACCCATGCGACACCTGCAGGACAACGCGCAGTGAAGTCCAGTGCGATACTGCAGGTATGGTGACCGCGACCTTCCGCTTCTACGAGGAGCTGAACGATTTCCTCGCCCGCCCGCTGCGCCGGCGCACGTTCAGCTACGCCTGCGCGCGCGGCGCCACCACGAAACATATGATCGAAGTGCTCGGCGTGCCGCACACCGAAGTCGAGCTGATTCTCGTGAACGACGAATCAGTCGGCTTCGATCATCTTCTGGCCGATGGCGACCGCATCGCCGTCTATCCGACATTCGAAGCGCTCGACATCCAGCCATTATTACGCGTACGCGAGCGGCCGTTGCGCACGGTGCGTTTCATCGCCGACGCCCATCTCGGCGGACTCGCGCCGCTGCTGCGTCTCGCGGGCTTCGACACGCTTTATGACAATCACTATCCCGACGCGGACATCGAAGCACTTGCAGCCGTCGAGCAGCGCGTCGTCCTGACGCGCGACCGCGAGCTGCTGAAACGGCGCAATATCACGCATGGTTGCTACGTGCGCGCGCTACGGCCGCGCGAACAGCTGCGCGAAGTATTCGAACGACTCGATCTGGCAGGCAGCGCGCAGCCGTTTCGTTTGTGCCTGATGTGCAATGCGCCCCTGCGGCGAATCGCGAAGGAAGAAGTCGGCGGCCGCGCGCCTGATGGCGTGCTTGAGCGGCATCATCTGTTCGTTACCTGCGATGTTTGCCGGCGCGTCTTCTGGGAAGGCACGCACTGGCAAAAAATGCGGGCGCTGATGGACAGTGTTGCGGCGTCGCGGGACGCGTCCACCTGAACTTCGCTTGAGCATGTCGCGCGGTGCGTACAATGCGGGATTATTTATCTGGCAGAGGCCTTCCGTATGGCGATGAAAAAAACCGACCTTGAAAAGAACAAGGCGCTCAAACTGAACAACGCGATGAAACTGACAAGTGCGGATCGCTTTGGCAAAGGTGCAATCGCCGAGCCGAAACTTGACCGCCGCGAGCAGCGCAAGCTCGACCAGGCGCAAGGCCTCGTTGCGTTTGCGTGCAAGTTGAATGGCGATCTGGTCGCCGAGTTGAAAGAACGCGCAGCGACGCATCCCGACGGCATGACCGGCTTGCTGAACGAAGTCATCAAGCGTGGCCTCGCAGGCTGACTGGGACCGCTGCGAACACTGGGCGCCGCCGCGGTTTGAGTGAGTGGCCGGCGCCGCAGATGCAGAAAGAATGCGAGGAGCAACGCAAAAAGGCCAGAGCAAGCTCTGGCCTTTTTGCTGGCATGGCGTTTCACCGAACCCGTGCAGCATTGCCCAGCTAGCGGCGCAATGCAGCTAGACGGACAACAGCTTAGTTCTGCGTGCCCTTGTCGTTCGTGCCAGCTGCCGAAGCTGCCGCAGCAACCGGAGCGCGCTTGCCGTGCGTCTTCAGCTTCTTGATGTGATGCTTCTTCGGTGCGCTAGCAGCAGCCGGAGCTGCGTCCGAAGCTTGTGCGAATGCCTGAACCGAAACCAGCGCGATCGATGCGGCTGCGAGCGAGACGATGACTTTTTTCATGTGTTGATCCCCAAACCTGAACGACTGAGTCAGTGTGAATGAAATAGCTGCACGGCGAAGCAGACAGGGCTTGAGGCGCCTTCCCGCTCCCCGCCGGAGAGTATTACCCAGCGTAGGCGGTTTGTCATGTCTAAAACTCGATATGTATTTTCCGGGAGACAGCTTTCTTTCGCGACGCTTTCGCTCGTTAAGCAATCCATATTAGGGAGATTACCTAGACGCTCTTTCTGCGCGATTTTTGCTGGTCCGCATGCGTGATTTTGCGCGGAAGACACTTGGACGGCACTGCGTGGCTTCATGCAGCACGAGGATGCGCATTCAAATGCGGTCGATCCGAAGTCGGCGGGAACACACACCAGCAGCCGTCGTCGTGGCGAAAGAAAAAGAGGCTGCGCGAGCCGGCGTCGTCGGCCGTCTCGACGCGGACGTAACGGCAGCCGCCGAGCCGCATTCGGCTGAATTCGGTAACGTGGACCGCAACCGCAGGCGACGGAGCAAGCCATTTCTCGACCAGAAAGCGCAGTGAATAATCACTCGCTGTTCTCATGATCCGCTCCGCACCGGCTTGTCCTGATGATTGTCCCGCACGGTTTCGCTACTTTCATTGTCCCGTTCGGAGTCTGCGTCGCTCTCCGCGCAAGCCAGCGCCATTGCGCGGTTGGTAGCGGCCGCACGCAGCGTCGTGCAATGCGTGGCGTGCCGGATGTCGGACAAAAGACGAACGAGTTGTCTTGCTGATCTGCGTTTCATACACCCCCCGCACTGCACCAGTAACTTCAGAAAGCACTTTAACTCTATGCCTGTATGGACCGTCGTTGAAAACTTTTTGACTAAATAGCAACAGTCGCGTTTGCAGTAAAGACGCGCAATCTTCGTACCGTCCGGTTTGCAGTGTGCGCGTTGCCAGAGCAGGCGTCTGTTCGCTTGCGAGCGCCTGGGCTGGAGATCGGTGTCGGAAGACGAAGAGAAGAACACGAAGCACAGGCAGTTATCCACAAATCTCTCTGGATAACTGGGGTACAACGTAGGGAACAGCCTGTGTGCCGAACTTTGATAAACCCTCGTAGCGCTCAGCCCCTGCCAGGGTTATCCCGGTTATGTAGTTTTTCTACAGACGTATTGCGATCGGTTATGAGATTCGCACCGCCTTGATGCAATACCGGATTTACCAGTTATCCACAGAAATGGCGGACGCTTGTTAACTACTACTACGTATACATCCATCTGAAGTAAACAGCTTGGATAAGGACAGGCCGATGCTCAGGTCAAAGACTGAGCAGCCGCGAATCGCATCACACGCGGCCGCTCCGCGAAACTCAATGTGTCGTATCCGATCCGCTCGCGGGGAGTATGGCGGCGGCTTTGTTAATCGCATCGGGCATCTCGGGGACGGGCGCCGGCACTGCGGCGTCGACGGGCACCGGCAGCAGTCGCGTTTCGATCCGGGTACTCGTCACAGGTTCGGTGCGCACCACCGTTTGCAGATAGTGATCGACGAGACCGAAGAATCGGTCATAGAACTTGCCCGATGGGATCGTTTCGCTCGAAATCTTCACCATCGCGTCGTTGTTCGAGCGGATCGGCAACGACAGCGAACCCAGCACGCTCAGCCCGACCGTCGCGGAGGTATCGCTCTTTTTGAGCGCAAAGCCGTTCTGAACGGCGTTGACGTAAACAATGCTCGTGTCGCTCGCTTCCTCGCCTGGCGTGCACACCACGTGAAATTCGACCACGACATGCGTGTCACCCGTCGGCTGAAAATTCTTGGTGCCATCGACGGTGTCGGCGCGTGACATCGTCGTCAGATAGCCTTGACTGAGCAGCGCACGGCGTGCGGCTTCGCAGGCGTCCGTCGTACTTGAATTGAAGTTGCGCGCGTAAGGACTCGCGCCGGTTTCGAACAGCTCCTGCGTGAATTTCGGGGAAGACGAACTGCTGCACGCGGCGAGCGCCAGCACGCCGAACACGGAAGCGGCGACGGATCGGGAAAACGAGGTGAACATGGTCGATCAGAAGATCAGGAGATGACGCGATAAGAGAGGGCGCTGCGTGCGCGACTGGGAATGCATTGTAGAGCGGTTGATGCGCGTGCGGAAAAAGCAGGCGATACCCCACGTTCCGTGGCTGTCACGCATGATCGGGGTTGATCGCGGCGGCTTGTTCAGCCCGACGCGATCTGTTGTAACCCGAAATAATCCGATGCAAGCCGTTACCGGCCCGAACCACCAGCCGGCACGGAGAACGCGTTGATCCAGCTGTCGTAGGCCGGTGCACAAGGGCCGGCCGCCTGGCCTTCGCATGAAGCAGAAGGCGCGTCCGTCGCCTGTGCGGCGATTTGCGGCTTGGCGACGGCGGCGAAGTCTTCCACGCGCAAGCTTACTTTCTGCGCGTAAGCCTGCGAACCGCCGTAGCTTTTGAGCGCCGCGTTCATGTCGCCATTGGCCGAGCGCATGTAGCCATAGAGGATGGCCGAGCCTGCTTCGATATTCGCGGTCGGCTCGGTGAGGTCTTTTACATTCCGCAGCAATCCGCGATGCGCGCCCGGCACGACCTGCATCAGCCCGGTCGCGCCATTCGCGCCCTTGGCCTTTTCCTTGAAGCGGGATTCGATCGAGATGATGGCGAGCAGAAGCGCCGGCGGAAGCGAATATTTCGATGCCGCGGATTGCACCGCGTCGGAGATTTTCTGAGCCCTTTCCTTCGCCAGACCGAATTTATGTGAGAGATAGGCTGTCATGCGGTCGGTGTTTTCGTCGGCTGACGCTGATTGGATCAGGCCGAGAGAAAGCACGATCAGACAAAGTAACCGGCGCATAACAAAGGTCGGGGAAAAGGAGAATTCCTCCGATTATACCCGTGTCGTCGAAGCGGCTGCCAAAAATCCCTTACGAATCAACGCACATGATTAAAAGGCGCACTTTACTTCGACGATTTCCTCAGGTCGTAGCCGTCGTTGAGCGTCGTCAGGAATGCGGCGACGTCGTCGATATCCTGCTCGGACCATACCGGACGTTCGCCCGCTTTACGCGTCAACGGTTCGTCCGTCGTGTCGACGTTCACGCGCAATGCGACCGGCAGATCGTCGAATTTATCGATCTTGCCGTGCGCATCTTTCGGATACCACCTGGCCGGATTGGTGTCGCGCTGAACATAGAACCGCAGCGCGTCCTTCAACGTATGGAAGCGGCCGTTGTGGAAGAACACCTGACGGGTCGCCGTATTGCGCAGCGATACCGACCTGAACAGTCCGCAATTGCTCGGGTCGCTCGACTGATCCTTACGCAGCGGCCCGCACAATCCCATGTCGAAGTACTTCGGATCGGCGTTGACCCGTAACTCGGGATTGCGTGGCACGCCGAGCGCCTGAAAGTTGAAGTCGGTGAAAAGCGGATGCGAGCCATCGACACCGCGCTGGTCGATATGACAAGACGCGCAATTGCCTCGCGCCGGGTCGTCGAACAACTTCTGACCTCGCGTCTCTTGTGCAGTTAGTTGCACTTTGCCATCGAGATAGTAGTCGTACTTGCTCGTGTACGGATGGAAGCTGGGGTCTTCCAGCTCGAATCGCTCGATGGCATACATCGCCTGCGCAAACGCCTTGCTGCGGCCGACAAAGATGTTCCGGCCGAACACCTCCTTGAAGCGCGACGCATAGGGGGCCCGCTCGAGCTTTGCGAGGACGGCGGCCGGGTCCTTGTTCGCCATCTCGTTCGAATCGAATAGCGGGAAAGTGGCCTGATCGTGCAGGAGATTGAACCGGCCATCCCAGCCGAAGCCGCCCACCGGCGCATTGTCCGTCTCGCTGAGGCGCTCGGACAGGCTGGCGGCCTGCGCGTGGCTCCACATAGGCGTGCGGTTGAGCGTATAGCGCAGGCTCGGCACAGCGCGCGTGCCCTGTGAGTGCATACCCGCGCCGCCCAGCTGCGCGGCGAGCCCGTTGGGCGGCCCATACGCATGCGACGGACTATGGCAACTCGCGCACGACATCTTGCCCGACGCGGACAACGCCGGATCGAAGAACATCAGTTTGCCCAAGGCCGCGGCGTCGCTCAGAGCAGGCTTACTGTCGGACGATGCCGGCGCGGCCGACGCCACGGGTCCGTGCCCGGCCAGCATCAAGGCGCCGAGCAGGAAGAAACTCGCCGTGCCCGTCGCGCGACAGGCGAGGCCCGGCGCACGCGCCACGAATGCCGCGACGCGCCTGGTCGACCAGGTAGTGAACCGCATAACCGAAGACAGCATTGAAGCGCTTACAGGTTCGTGAAGATGTCGTTGCCGAACCCGACGAGGCCAGCCTGTCCCGCGTAGCCGAGGTGGCTGAGCTGGAAGATGTCTTCAATGCTCCTGAGCATCGAATAGTGGTTGTACTGCACCGTCGACACGGTGCCCGGTTTGATGAACGGCGAGATCATCACGGCGCCGGTCTGGTCGCCACCGTAGCTTTGCTTCGTCAGATTGATCGTCATGCCCTTGTATGCGAGCGACGACGTCTGCGGGAACGGCGCGAGGTTCGGTCCCGGCTGCTGGCCGCAGCACGTCGACCCGGAAAAGATCAGGTTCTCCACGGTGGCCGACGGTTGCGTGACGGTCGCGTAACTGCTCTCGTCGAAGTTGATGATCAGCAGCCCATCCTGCTTGAATGCCGGCGACGCGGTGATAATCGGCACCCACTTCTGCAGGAACGTGTTCGCGCTCGTCAGGCCGCCCGGCTGACCGTTCACGCACGGCGCGTCATGGCCGTCGTCGCACAGGTTCGGCGTAATCAGATTGAAGTTGGCGGTGGTCGATATCGACTGCAGATCGGTGGAGAGCCTGTTCAGATTCACGACGTTCTGACCGCAGTCCGCCGAATCGATAATCGAATGGAAGTACATGAACGGGTTGTGGCGCGTCGCGTACTGGTCGCCCAACGGCACGGCCGCACTCGGCGCTTCCGCCGACTGCGTCATGTCGGTGGTATTGAGTGTCGGGTGGCCGCACGTGGCTGCCTCGCGGGCCGTGTCGTTGCCCATGTCTCCCTCATAACCCTTCCAGGTATAGCCCGCGGCTTTCAACTGGTCCGGCAACGTCTTGATGCTTGCCGGGTATACGCAGCCCGAGCCGATCGCCTGGCCGTCCGACGTCATGCCGGTCAGCTTGAAGTCCTGGAACGTGATGCAGTCGTTGTCGGTTTCCGGAGTCGGCGCCTGGCCGCTGATCATCGCGATGTAGTTGTCGAGGCTCACGTGCCCCGTGCCGTAGTACTGCTGCACCATCGCGCCTTGCGAAGCCAGCGTCTGCGACAGATACGGCGCCTTGCTGTTGGCACCGAACGTCGTTGCATAGTTTTCGTTTTCCAGCGTGATCACGAAAACGTGCCGGATTTTCTGCTGTCCGACCACATTCAGCGACGACGATGACGAGCCGCATGCGGCCACAATCAAACCAAGCAAGGCCGCGCAAACGACCGTCAGAAAAGCACGCAGCCTTCCGCGTTGTGACATGGGTGACCCCTGAGTGTTGATGTTTTAGTCCGGGCCACACTCTATGCACCACGTATGACGCCGACGTGAACGACACTGCAGGTTGGCGCTATACCAGTTATTTGGCGTGGCATAACTGTCGGTGCTCTGTCCTTCGATGAAACGGCTCGCCACGGTCTGCATAATCGCGGTTACGCGGATTTGAGACAATGATTGCCCATGACGAATCTCGTCGCGGGCAACCGGGTGTAGCCTTGGCGTTTTCGCGTTGGCGTCGTCCCATCGATCAAAGAGAAGTTTTCAGGTATGAGCAAGACCGCATTCATCCCCAGCGTGCCCGGCACGTCGGAAGACGATTTCGAGATTTCCGCGACGTCGAAGCTGGCCGGATACCGGCGCTTCTTTGGCGTCCTGAAAGTGGTTCGCACCACCGACGGCCGCGTGCTGTTTCCATTCGAAGGCGCACCCGAACTCGGTCCCTACGCGACCAAGCTCGAGGCCGTCGCCGCGGCGCAGGTGTACGGCGAGCACATCGTGATCAGCGACCTCGCGCGTCCCGAGTTGTGAGCGGGGCAGCGCTTCGAACGGGTAGCGAAGCGCCGCACGGAGCCGGTTTCTTCAGGAGCACAGCATGGCCTCACTGCATGGCGCAACGCTGCATGCCGCGTCCAGATGGAGCGCCGCCGCGGCGCTAAGCTTCGCGTGCTGTCAGACGGGCTTCGCGCAGGACGTTGCCGCGAACGCCGAAACCGGACAGCAGGCGCTCGGCAGTGCCGAGGTGATTCATGCTCAGGTGCGTGTGGTTGCCATCGACCCCGCGACCAATAGCGTGACCTTGCGCGGTCCGCGCGGCAATCTCGCGGATGTGGACGTCAATCCCGCCCTCGCCGACGTAAGCAAGCTGCGAGTTGGCGACGCATTGAACGTCGCTTACCAGCAGGCGCTCCTGATCCACCTGGACAAGCTCGCGACTCGCGGCGTGCGCGAGCGCGTGGAAAGCACAGCGGCGATTCCTGCCGCCGCGGGTTACGCATCGTCCGCACATCGCGTACAGGTCGTCGCGACGGTGCTCCGGATTGACCGCAAGAGCCGTATGGTCACGCTGCGTGGACCCAGGCATCGGCAGGTGCTCAGAGCGGCAAACAGCGTCCCGTTGGATGAACTGAAAGTCGGCGACAGCGTACGGGCTGAGTTCGTGTCGGCGGCGGCTGTGGAGTTGGTGCGTGATTAATTATGACCTGATGCACCGGTGTCCAGCCTCGTTGACAAAATTACCTGGCCAAAACCGATCCCTGACACGTGCACAGAAAGATCCAAAGAAAAGATAAGCGCTGCTACGCACCGACTCTGCAACGAAGCGAGCCACGAGGCGTAACGGGAACGCCGCTTGCGTAGGGTCGTTCACAGCAAAATGGCTGGCAACGACCGCCTCAGCGGTTCAACCCAAGGAGTAATGAACATGGATCCGGTATCGCACGGCATTATCTTTTGGCTGATTATTGGCGGAATCGCCGGCGCACTGGCCGGCCGCATCGTTGACGGTGGCGGCTTCGGCATCATTGTCGACATCATCGTGGGGATCGTCGGCGCATTCATCGGCGGATGGCTCGGCGGCGTTCTCGGCCTGCACATCGGCAGCGGCATCATCGGCTCGCTGATTACCGCGTTGATCGGTGCGGTCATCCTGCTTGCCATCTTGCGCCTCTTCAGCGGAGGCCGCGCGCGCTCGCTTTAACGCGCGTTCGCCGTTTCGCGTTGGCGGCCAGTCCGCCAACGCGAGACTTTCCCATCCAAGTCAGTACGGCTAGAACTTTTCCACCCAAGGCCGCAACTCGACCTCCCACGTCCACGCACTGCGATTCTGCCGATGGATGTGCAGATATTCCTTCGCAATCGCGTCCGGGTCCAGCCACCTGTCGTCCTTGCCTCCGTCTGTCACCGCCGCCGGACGACTGCTTGCGATTCCCCCGTCAATCACGAAATGCGCAACGTGAATGTTCTTCGGTGCGAGTTCTCGCGCCATCGATTGAGCCATTCCTCGTAACGCGAATTTCCCCATGGCAAAGGGCGTTGAGCCCGGCAGCCCTTTGACGCTCGCGGTCGCACCGGTAACCAAAATGGAGCCGCTGCCACGCGCCAACATCTGAATCGCCGCCGCTTGTGCGACCAGAAAGCCGCCCAATGCGGTGATCTTCAAGGCCTCCTCCAGCTTGTCCGCCTCGATGTCTTCGACCGCTGCGCGATATCGCCCGCTGGCGTTGTAGACCACCACGTCGGGCGCGCCGAAAGAACCCTTGACGCGATCAAACAGCGCCTTTACGTCGTCCGCTCGACTCGCGTCGCATTTCAACGGAAGCGCGCCCGTCTCGTCGACGAGATCCGTCAGCTTGCCCGTATCGCGTGCGGCAAGCGCAACCTGCATGCCCTCCGACGCAAACAGTCTCGCGAGAGAGGCGCTCAGGCCTGCTCCAGCGCCCACAATCAAAGCGGTTTCGGTTCGGCTCACGATTCCTCCGGCATGGACAGCACGGGTTTGGCTTCAGACGCACAGATTACGCGTTCACGCCTGTTGCAACGTCAAGTCCAACCGATTCTAATCCTGGCTTCAGCACCGCGCTCGCCAACGCGCACGACGCAATGACAGGCGACGGTTGCGCCTGTTTTCTTTCCCGGATAATAAGGGCATGCTCCAACCGATCGCCACCTGCCGGCGCCCCGTTGCGGCAGCGACGCGCGTGTCGAGCGGCGTAATGTTTCGGAGCGGGCAGGCTGGTTTCCAGCGGTATTCCACAACGAGCGCATCAGAGAAGGCGAAGGCCATGGATCATCCATTACTTGCGGGGTATGCGCTGGTCGTTTTCGACGTACTGCTGTGGCGATTCCGGTTTCCTGCCGACGAAACCGCGCGACTCTTCTGCCGTCTTCTGATTTTCGCGCTGCTTTCCGCACTGCTCTTCAGCACCGGCCTCAGTCCGCTTTCGCAGGCGGCGTTCTTGCAGTCTCCGGCGCTGCACGTCGCAGGACAGATTCTCGAAGTGATCTGGTGGCTCAACGGGGCGCGGCTGCTGTCGCTCGCGCTCGACTTGCTGCTGCTTCCAAAAACATGGCGCAAGCAGCGGCTTTTCCAGGACGTGTTCGGAGCGGTCGTGTTCCTCGCCGCGATCGTTGCCGCGCTCGCTTTCGTGTTCGAGTTGCCGATTCGTGGCGTGGTCGCCACGTCGGGCGCATTGGCCATTGTTCTCGGCCTCGCGATTCAAAGCACCTTGAGCGATGTCTTCGCTGGCATCGTCATCAACACGACCGAGCCTTATCAGATTGGCGACTGGGTGACGATCGACGGCGTGGAAGGCAAGGTGCTCGAAATGAACTGGCGCGCCACGCATCTGCTCACGGGACAAGGCAACGTTGTGATCGTGCCGAACGCCGTCGCCGCAAAGACGAAGATCACGAACAACAATCGCCCGGCTGCATTGCACGGCGTAACAGTACTATTGGAAATATCGCCGCAGGAGCGTCCGGGTATTGTCCTCGCAGCGCTTGAAAATGCACTTGCCGGCACGCGATTGATTCTGGAGACGCCGGCGCCCTATGCGCAAGTGAAAAAGACCGGCGTCGATTCCGTTCAGTACGAAGTGACGGCCTACGTCGATGATATGTCGCGCAAGCTTTCGGTTTCGAACCAGCTCTACGACCTTTGCTACCGACATCTCGCCGCAGCGGGCATCGATCTGCGTCCGCTCAGCGTGCCCGCGCCGGTTCGCGAAATCTCCGACGCGAAGGAACGGCTGCTGCGCCGCATCGACATATTCGCGGCGTTGAACACTGAGGAAATCAGGAAACTCGCCATGCGTTTGAAGCGGCAGGAGCTGGAAGTCGGGCAATTGTTGATGAACGCCGACACCGTGCCGGATACGTTGAGCATCGTCGATTCCGGCGTGCTGTCTGTGACGACCGCGGAACCGACCGGTCAGGTGGAAGTGGCGCGCCTCGGTCCTGGCGACGCTGTCGGCGAAATGGGACTGCTCGCCGGGTTGCCGGCGCAAGTGCGGATTGCCGCGCTCAAACGCAGCGTGGTCTATCAGCTCGAAAAAGAAGACCTGACGCCAATCCTCAAGGACAATCCGGAAGTCGCGAAGCGGATGTGCCGGTTGCTGTCGACACGGCAGGAAGCATTGGGCAAGCTATCCGTCGAGGTTCCGCAGTCTGCCGTGCCCGATCATTCTGTTTTTCAGTGGCTGCTCGACAAGGTGCGCAAGCTTCACTCGCTGGCATCGTAGGCTTGCCCGTACCGCAGGATGGATCGCTACGGACAGCCTCCGCGCTGCGGATTAGGCGCCACGGCAAACGTGCCGCCTGCGATTATCCGGTCATAATGGTTTTGTTGAACGCCAAGACGCGTCGCACCGCGAGGGCGTCGCCGGAATGCGGAAAACAGTGACGTAGCTCACCGGCCAAAGGAGGCCAGCATGACGAGCAACAGCCAGTCAGCAAACGACGCCGCCGGGCAGACGCCGGAACCGCTGCAGACGCTTGCCGGGTATCTGGAGCGATCGCTCGACAAAGCCACGAGCATCGTGATGATCCGGCATACGCGCGACGCGTGCACGGTCTACCTCGGCGACCCTGCCGGTCCGAGCGAAGAGCTGAAACAGGTGGGCACGATGACCACGTCGCTTGCGAACAGCCTGCTCGAAGCAACGGCTTCGGGCGTCAACCAGATTCAGATTGGCGACCAAAGCTACCGCTTTGTTCGAAGCTTTACACAGGTAGGGGAAATGGCCGCGGTGGTTTTCGCGGCGGATTGACAACGATTGGGGGTTTAGAAAGGAGTGGCTGGCTCAGAACGCTGCAGGGGCCGCGCAGCGTGATCGATACGAATGCGGGCCCTGCTGATAAGTCTGCTGTGCGCAGCCTTATTGCGATGTCCTTCCGACCGTTTGGTCGACGAGTCTGATCTTCAACGGTTTGTCGGCATCGAGTTTCTTTTTCTCGACGACATACTTCCAGCCATCTCCGCTACCCGTGTTCCGGTAGAACGCGACGACGGCCACGTAGTTCGTATCGGCTTTCATTGGCTGCGACAGGCTTGCCGACGCACCCGGATTCAACACCGCCGCGAGATTGTCCTGAAGATCCTGCGCAAGCACGGTGTGGTCGCTCTTCAGGAGATCGGTGTAGGACGCGCCGTCGAAAAGCTTGCGGTCCCTGAGCTGGTAGATGCGCACCGAGACCGAGGTCGCGCGGCCAGCATCGTCAGGATTCAGTGCGTCACGCGCGGACAGGTCCACGTCGAGTACCTTGACCTGCTTGTAGAATACCGCGTGGTAGGCGTCCGCTGTTGCATCGGAGACGGTTTGCCACGCCCCACACCCCGCGAGCAGGAGCGCGGATGCAGCAATGGAAATGGTCAGGCGGTTCAACATCACGGTTCGATCCTATGTAGCGCGTTGCGGACTCAGGTACGGATTGGGTGGTGGCGCGGGAAACGCCTCGTACACACCGAGCGGTATATCGATCAGCCGCTCATCCTCTGCATGCAGCACAGTCGTCCAGCCAAGACGGGGCGTCGGTCCTGCGGGTGCGGCGCCAATCACCGGAGGCGGAGCAATCCACGAAGAGACCTGCATGCGCAGATGAACGTCTGCCTTGATACCGATATAAAGCTGCACATAAGCCTTCAGTTCGCGATGCAGCCACGCTCCGGGCAGCAGGTCATGAACCTGCCGCGCACTGTCGGGACGCAACGTGACGCGTACGGCACGACTACGGTAGGCGAGCCGACGGCCCAGCAAATACCTCCCGCCCAACCCTCGCGTTGAGCGACCTTGCAGTTCCGGTTCCGACTCCGGCGCGCTCGAAGTCAGCGGCCGAGGTTGCCCGGTCCCGGTGACGGCCGGAAAAAATTCATCGACGCCCACGCCCACGCCCGGCGCGGCCAGCGCGATCACCCCCGCGAGCCCTTCCGGTGTGCGCGTCCTCTGCGTCAACAGGCCCAGCAGCGCAAGCATCCGGGCGTCGGGCAACCCCGCGCGCTGCGGCTTCTCACCCCAGCCAAAGCCGACGAGACACAGGAGGTTGCGCGAATGCGCGTCAGTGCCGCCCGCCCGGAAGCTCTCCGGGTACCGGTATTTCTTCCAGGCGCGATACAGCAGCGTCACGAACCGATGATCGAACTGGTCGAGAAATGATTCGACCACCTCGTGTCCTTCCTTGCGCAGGACAATGTCGTCGATCAGGTGCGGCGGCATCGCCGCATCGACGCCGTACAGACCCATGAAGGTTGTCCGCACGATCGGCGGCGACGGCGGAGTGGCTTCCTCCCCCACCGCGCCGAAGTCGACCGTGACGACTTCGCCGGCCGGGAACCCCAGACGCGGCCACGATCCGAATCGCACGGGTTCGTGTTCAGGCGTGTCGCGCGTTCCAAATCCGGGGCGCTCGGGCGAACGGACTTCGAGCAGGCGGCACAACTGCATGAAATTCATCCGGGGCGCACGTGCAAGCAACGACGCGACTAGCGGTTCGAGATCGGGGAGATCGGGTAGCTTCATAGCGGCGCGCGTTGTGCCTTGCTGCGCGGCCAGACGGTGCGCGTTTGCGATGGCAGGCTCACGATTGAAAGTCTGGTGAACAGGTTGATTTCCGCATACAGCGCGAAAAACCGATGCAGCAGTTCGCCGAACAGCATCAGATCGCCCTCCCCCGCGAATGCCTGCGAATCGAGCGTCACGTCGATCAGCACGCCGCGTTCAACCGAGCCGCCCGACACCTCTTCGAGCAGTTCCTGCGACACCCGGAGGATGCCCGAAAGACGCCGGCGGTTGAGCTCGTCGTCGGTCCAGTCGTAGAGTGCGAGTGCGCCGCGCAGCACTTCCGCGTCCATCAGCGAGAGGAAGTTGGGTGCGAGGTGCGAGAGCACGCGCCACTGGAAACGGTCATCCGTGGGCGGATAGAGCGGAAGCGTCGGCGCGACGAGATTGCGTACGCCGGCGAGATTCGGCGTGCTGACGGAAAGCTCGCTCAGGCTGGCCTCGCGCAACCCCTTGCGAGGCAGCATGCCGTTGGTGCCTGTCACGCGCAGCGACAGGCTTTCTTCCGGCAGCGTTTCCATCGTCTCCCAGGCGTGCCCTCCGAGGACGACCAGGGTCTCATGCAGGCCGGACACGCCGGGACGCACGCGCGCATGGAAATACCGCTCCGGTGCCTCGTGACGCAACATACCTCCGCGATGCCGGAATGTGGCGAAGGGCACGTACTCGTAGCGCTGCGCTGTCACATGGTCAAATGCCTCGATGGCGTCGACGGAATACGTCTCGACGTGCTCGCCCTGATGGCCCGCCGGCACGACGCGATACGCCGTTTCGTGGTGGTTGACCTCGATCGGCTCGGCATCGAGCTCGAAAAGATTGATCACGGGCGAGCAGAACAGCCGCACGTTGTCGTGGCTGAAACGCTGGTCCGACGGGTACGTGTCTTTCAGGATGAGTTCAAGCTCGAACCGCGTCGTCCCTGCGGGGAGCTTGGCCACGTCGAGGCCGCACAGGTCGACGAAGAGAAACTTCTCGCGGAACGAAAAATATTCGAGCAGCAGCTGGTAGCCCGAAAACGCGGCATCCGCCTTCCGCCACAGCCGCTCTTCGGCCGAGAATCCCGCCGGCTCGATTGTGATGCCGGATAGCGGCACGGCTTCCCCGTCACGAACTTCCGGAATGCGCCACAGCACGGCGTCGATCTGACGGGTCAGTGCAAGGTGCATGGAAAACGCCACCGGCAGATCCGCGTTCAGGTGCAGGCGCAGGCGGCCCAGGTCGGTTTCTTCACGCCGTGCCGATTGATGAAGCTTGAAGCCGAGCCGGATGACCGAACGACCATCTTGGCGCACGGCCGGTCCGGCGTGCGTGATGGTCAGCGGTTGCAACGCCACGGCCTGTGTGGTCCGGTAAAGACATTGCACCGTGCGGGGTGTCGTGCTTTCGGCACCTGTGGCAGACGGAACGCTGATCGGCGCGGAGCGTACCGGCACCCCGGCCGGCACGAATTCGGTTCGCTGAAGCTTCTCGCGAAGCGGCACGAGCTCGACGATCGAGAGCGATGGAATCATCCGGAGATAGTGCGGCCACAGCAGACTGACGAGTCCTTCGGTGAGTTCCGGCAATTCGTCGTCGAGCTTCTGCTGAATGCGCGCCGCCAGAAAGGCGAAACCTTCATGCAGCCGCTCGACATAGGGATCGCGGTCGCCCACGCGATCGAGATTGAGCATACGCGCGCGGTCGGGATGCGCGTTGGCGAATTCCTTGCCGGACTCGCGCAGATAGCGCATCTCGGCTTCGTAATAACGCAGGATCGGATCGTCGTTTTGCATCGATAGTCTCTTTACGGTCGGACGTCGCACGTCGCACGGATTCATTGGAGCGCCAGCGCCCGCGCGGGATCGAGAACCGTCATCTCGCCCTGCAGTTCGCCGATGCGTCGCGCGAGCGCAAGCGTGTCAGCACCCTTGCGGTTGTTCGACGCTTTCAGTGCACGAAATAGTTGATGCTTGACCTCGAACACGAGCGCCGGATCCCAGCGCGTCAGCGCTAGCGATTTCGCCGACGAATCCAGCTCGGCCAGCAGCGCAATCGCGGTATCCGGCCGTCCAGCATGATCGGCAAGACGGGCCATCACGAATCGCTGCAGATAACGGTGGCGATCCGTCTTCAAGCCCGGTAGCGCTTCGAGCCACGCGAAAGCCGCGTCGATCCCGTCGCGCCCGGCCAGGTCCTGGGCCTGCGCCTCGATCTCCGGCCAGTCGCCCGCTTTGTTAGCCTCGCTGTCGGCCGCCACCGGCAGCGGCGCGACACTTTCCCCTGCTTCGAGATCCCGCACGACCGCGTGCCGGGCGATCCACTCAAGCGTCGCATCGCCGGCGAACGGTGTACCGTCGTTGAACGACAGCCGCTCGATTCCCGGCAGCCTTTCGAGGAAAAGCGCGAAATCCGCGCGCAGCAGTTCACGCCAGGCACCGTAGGGCGCGCCCACATGATCGAGCGCGACATGCTGGAAGTACTGCAGGTCGAACCACAGATGATTGACGCCTTCCATGAACGCGCCTTCCACACGTTCGAGCAATTCGTGCCACTGTTTCTGCAGCACGAGCCGTTTCATCTGCTGCCGCAGTTCGGCGCGCGGTGCCACGAGCCGCGTATGCGACGCGGCATCCGACGGGGGCACGTCGTGGACCGTATCCCAGCGCACACAGCGCACGAGCCGTACCGAGGGCAAATATCCGTTCTCCTGATCGCGCAGCCACGCTGCCATCGCGCGAGCCTGTTCGAGCAGGGCGAGCGCCGAGTTGATCGGACCGGAAGGAGCACCCGTCGCGATGGGCGACGATGGGGGCGTGAAAACGGCTTCACTCACTGCGCTTACACCGCCCTCGTTGTGAAAGCGCAAGACGAGCGGTTGCAGATTCGGGCGTGCAGCCTCGGGCCACGCGTCCGTGTGCGTCAACACGACATCGAGCGCCGCGAGTGCGCGTTCGAAATCCGTGGGTGCAAACTCACCGCGGCTTTCCAGCAGGTTCAGCACACGCTCGGTCACCAGCATCTCGACAGCGCCTTTCTTTGCTTCGGCGCGCGCGGGCAGAACGCCTTCGCCGAACCGGTCGACCAGCGCGGCCACCAGTTCCAGTCCATCCGCGAAGCCGGCCGGTCCATCCTGCCGGAGCCGGGCACACGCGTAGTAGCCCGCAACGCGCAGATCCTTGCCCGTCTCCTTCAGAAGCTGCTCGCAGGAACAAACGATCAGACCATCGTCGATCCCTGACAGCTTGCCCGCTTCATCCTTTAACGTGAAGAACGCATCTTCGTAGCCGGGATCGCGGCCGACGCCCGGCTCCCCCGGAAACTGCTGCGTCCACGGCGACCAGCTATCAAGGCGGGTACGCGCAAGTTTTCCGGCCTCTTCCCGTACCGGAAAGAGGCTCCTGAACCGGTCTCCCAGCTTCATTCCGCCTCCGGGGCAGCGCCACGCGGCCATGGCGTGGACGCGTGCTTCGCGGCGTCGAGCGCGGCCGGCGGCAATGGTGAAGGCGAGCTGATCGTGACCTTGGCATGCGACTTCACGCCGCCCGTCACAAAGATGCGCGTGGGCAGCGCAAAGTGCCGCAGTTTCAGCACGTCGAGCGGACCGGCACCCACATCGCTGCGCAACTGCGCCTTTAGCGCCGTACCCTGACTCGTATCGGGAGACCAGGTCAGCAGATAGCGTGCGTTGTCCTGTTGGGACAACGTCGCCCGCTCGAGCAGACGGATCAGACCGAAACGCCCCTGCGCGTCCATCGCAGTGCGTAGTCCGCCCTGCTCCGTCTGCCATTCAATGTGCGACCGGTTCTCCAGCGACGGTCCGGGCCATTCAAACGGCACCCACTCTTCCTGCTGGTTGAAATAATCGAGACTGTGGCCCGACAGCACGAACTTCGTGCTCGTGACGCCCGGCGTCGCGACGCCTCGCAGATCGAACCGGATGTGCGCTTCGCCTGACGGGAACATCACGGTTGAGACACGGATCAACCGGTTCAGGCTTTCGAGAAAGCCCGGGTCCAGCATGAGCGTGCCATGCTCCGCACCCTGGGCTGCCACCCAGTGATCTCCCTGACGCTCGACAACGCCAGCCAGCTGCGTGGTCACGAATTGCACGATCACACCGTTGTCCGGTCGCATGAAGCGCGCCATTTCGGGCAACGAGGCGTCGTTGTCCGAATCGGCGAACGGGTAGCGGCCGCCGAAGGACTGGTTCCAGTCAGCCACGATGCAACGGCGCCAGATATCGTTCAGGCTCGCCGCGGCGGGTTGCAACACGGCCTGCCAGGTCTGATTAAGCGGAGCCTGCAGCAGCTGGCCGAATCCTGCCCATTGCTCGCCCAGGCTCGCGGCCACCCGGCTCGCGAAGTCGCGGCTGTCGGCAAGATCGGACGTCTTGCCCTGCAGCACCGACTGCGCCGCGACGCGCGACATGGCATCCGTGTCGGCGCTGTTCACCAGCTGCTCGACCTTCAGCCGCATCGCGGTTATCCGTTCGAGGTAACGTGCGAGACTCAGGTCACCGGTGCTCGCCAGTTGCGCGGCAGCCTTGCCTGATTGTGGCGGCGCAGCGGAATCGAGGTCGCTGCCTGTCAGCCGCAGGATCGGGCCGAATGTGATGGCAAGCGGGGCAAGCTGAGGTTGCGCCTGCTTCGACGGATTTTTTTTGTCAGCGCCCACGAGCTGTTGTGCCTTGCGGATCAGCGTGTCGGCAAGCGACTGCGTGTTCGCCCCGGCGCCCGCCTGATAGATGATCGTGTTCATAAGCGCGACCAGCGGCGAACGTTGCGGGTCGCCGAGCAGCGTAAGCTGGTCCGCTGTGGCCGACAGGGAAGAGGCCGGCTGCCAGCGCAGGCTGTTCAGGAACTGCTCCCAGGCCCGTGCATAGTCGTGGAAGTAGCGTTGCCGCAATTGCGCTTTCAGCGTCAAAGGAGCCTGGTCCGCGGAGCCGGTTTCCGACAGCACCCAGTCGCCGGCGACATTGCCCTGCTCGCTCGCATCGTCGATTGCTGTCGACATGCGCTGCTCCCACGCTTCGCGGGTGAACACGCCCGGAATCGTCTGCGTCGTGTTGAACAGCCCATGTCCGGTGGTGTCACCCAGCAGCGTAGCCAGGGAAACGGGCGGATACTTCGGCTTCGCATCGTCGAGGATCTGCTGGTAGATCGCGTTGGTCGAATTCTGGATGCCGCGCACACTCATGACCGTCTGACGCGTGGCTGCGATGAGGCCGCTATCGGGGATGATCGCCAGTGCAGAACTGATTGTCGATGCCCGGCGCGCCAGGTGATTCGCGAAGAACGCAATCGCGTGCTGCCGCAGGTCTTCCCACGTGCCGGCCGAAACCGGCGAGTCGACGGGACGTCCTGGCGCGCCCATCGCGGTCAGTTGAGGTGTCAGAAATGCGGCGACGGCCCGCTCCGGCTTCGCGAGCATCAGATAAGCTTTGAGCGTGTCGTAAGCGGTCTGCGCCTGGGTGTTGCCGCCGCTCGCAATCTCTTCGTCGGAGATCACGGCGAGCTGATGCAGACGCGCCTCCAGTTCCTCGCGGATCGGGCCGATCAGAATACGGCTTGCAGCGCCCTCATAGCCGGGCCATAGCGCATCGAGCAGCGCGCTGTCGCGGTTCAGACCGAAACGCGTTGCCCACGGTGCGCCGGTGCGCCGGCGCACCTCGAGTGCGTCGATCTGGTTATCGAGGCTGCCGAGCGTCTGCAGCGCCTGTGTCGGATTCTGTGCACCCGACAGCATGGCGAGCGTGTTCCCGGCAGCGGCGATCGTCGCGCGGTTGGCGAGACCCGATAGCATCGTGCCGACGATCCAGAGACCGATCGCAGCCGTTGTGATATAGGCGGCGATCGCGGAGAACGAGAGGCCGACCCGGCGGCCGTGAATCTTGCGGCTATGCTCGGCTACGGTTTGCCAGATCGCTCGGTGTTGCGGTCCGACGCGCGGCTCGTCGTCAGTCGCGTCGGCGGGCGTCCGCCGTGCCAGTTCCCGTTCCTTGAATAGCGATGCGAAAAGAAGCCCGTGAACTGCGTGTCGCCACACACGCGAGTGGGCAGAGTGCAGGACCAGCGCCGACAGCGCACTGTGAAGGTTCGAGATGTGTTGCGACAGTGCGGCGGGATAGCGGTCGTGGGCGTCCTTCGTGAGTCGCACGACGCCGGCGTCCGCGAGGTTGCAGGTGAGGTCCTGCAACGACGTGTCGATCTCGTCGCCGTTCAGGCGCGCATTCGACCACGTGAACCCGATTGCCTCGTCCAAACTTGAGGTTTCGTCGCCGAAATCGGTGACGTCAAGCAGATACACCGGCGCGGCCCAGCGCAGCGCGCGGGTATGGCGGGCGAGCCGTTGGGCGAGGTCGTCGGTGTCGAACGGCGCGTCGACCGAGGTCCGGTTAGGCGTGACCGCCACGATCGCGTCGACCGGGCGACGGCGGCGCAGGCGGCGGATCTCGCTGAGCCATTCAGTCTCGAGCATGTCACGCGTTTGCCTGGCGTACAGCAGGACCGTGTCACCGGTGATCAGATACCCCGCGTCGGCGAGTTCCGGTGCCAGCCGTTTTACCAGCGGTATGTCGCCGACGACGAGCACCCGTCGCTCGTGATAGCGCCAACCGTAGCGCTCACCCAGGATATGGCGGAGCGCGGCAGCGCGATCGACCAATCCTGGTGGTTGATCCGGGTCGTCGTGGTCAAGGGACGCTGCGCGCTTGTCAGCATCGTAACGGGTCAGCCAACGGGCAGCTCTCATTGAGGCGATCCACAGCAGCAGCACCTCGACATACTTGACCAGCAGGATCACCACCAGCAAAGCGGAAGACAGCGAAAGCTCGATGATGATCCGGGTATCGCGAGACCATCCGTAATGCGGCCCTTCCACCCATACAGCGATACCCAGCGCAAGGAATACGACGACGATCGCAATGCCAATGAAGAGAGCGGCTGGTTGGGTCTTGCTGTCGTTGCTGTTGTCGTTGCTGTAGTCGTTCATGTCTGCTTTCTGCACGTGAGGGCGATCAGTTCTTTACCTTCGCCACACAGCACGAGTTGCGGCTCGCTCGTTGCCCGCGCGTTTTCGGCGGCAAGCGCGACGGCCAACCACGGTCCTGCGCCCGCACAGTCACCCACCGACGTCTCGAGCGCAAACCATCGCGTTTCCTCGGCGAACGACACGGCTTGGCGAACCGCACTTGCACTGCCACTGGTCAGACCGTGTGTCCACACCGTATGCAGCCGGTCGCAGGAGGATTGGCCCCAACGAGTGGCGAGGCCGAGCGTCCTGGCGGCAGTACCCACCGTCCCTTTAGCGGGGCGATGCAGTCGCAGTCCGACGGGCATCGCAGGTGAGGCAAGGCGCGGGCGTCCGGCGAGCAGGGCGACGCCCGTCTCCGCGACGCCATTGGACAGAACTGCACTGATCGCATCGCGCAGCTCAATGGTGACCAGCAGGTAGGCCGTATTGACTTCCCGACTGTCCAGCCACGCGTCTATCTGGAAAAGGGAGTGCCCTCGTTCTCCCGATCCTATGTCCACCTTCAAGGCGGGTACTTGTTCAGCAAGTAACTCCCGTATTCGCGTTTCGACTGCCTCGGACTTCAGCCGCGATTGATGACGAAGCTCGACCTGGAGCTTCGTTCGTGGCGGAAGAGCCCTGAGTTGTGGCAGGAGACGGTCGATCAGGCGCACAAGCAGCCACGTGCAGACGACATGATGCCGAGCGTGTTCCGCGAGTTCGTTGCCGGGCTGAAAATGCAAATCGGGAATGTCGAGCCAACGTGCATTGACTTCACCATCTGCGATTGCGCCGCCTGGTCGGAATTTCGCCTGTTCAGCGCCTGTCAGGATGCCTTCTAGCGAGTTGTCTGGATCGTTGGCGGCAAAGCACCAGGCATGGCCCAGGATGGCCAGTGGTCTGCCCGCCATTGCATGACACGCCTGCTCGGTCTTATCGCTGACGCGGTTAGTCGCAATCGCCTGATTGCGACGGACGTAGCCGTATCCCAGCCAGGCAAGCAGCAGAAAAGCCCAAGCCAGGAAGGGATAACCAGCTAGACAGAACCACAACCACGGCGTGTTAGTCGGACGACCTGCCGGCCAGAGCATCATCGCCAGCCCCGCGCCCACGCCCATGACAAGCACCAGCAGGACTGTCCAGACGATGATCGAGGCTTGAGGCGCGGGCGGGACCTCGACCCGCGGCGGCACGCGTTTGAAATCGACAGGCATCGCTTACCGAACCTGGGCCCCGCTGGACGCGGCAATGAGGACCGCCCCACACCGCGTGTGATCGCCGTCGCGCGAGAGCGGCACAGTGCCGTCCTTCAACCTGCCGCTACCTTCGACGATCTCGTTGTCGCCGTGGATCGGGCATGACACCTTGTCGCCAATACGGGCGGCGCGGCGACCCTTTACCTTGATGCGATCCGAGCCGGTCAGAATCTTGCCGCCGTGGCTCGTTGCGTCACCTTCGTATGCGAGATTTCTCAAGTGAACTTTTGCTTCGGATATGTTTCGAAATAAGCCGCTCATCCTGCCTTTACTTCGAGTAGATAAGTCCAGCTCTAACTTAACTTTTTTGCAGCGCTTCGGCTGCGAGGGCGCTGCACATTAACCACATGTCTAACGGCTTCGCACCTCCAGAGTACTGGACCTGGCACCACCCCGCCGTCATTTTTTCAACGGTGGCTCGGTCCCCTTCGATCAGATATTTTTTTGTCCTACTTCTAATATCGGGACCATCAAACAGGTACGTTTTGTATTTAACTCGGGCGGGAACATTGCCACCATCACTCATCAACGTGGCAAAAGGGGAAGCCATTGCCAGCTGTATATCTTCTTTTGATTGATAAGGGTATGTATAAACCACCTTGGATCCATCGGACAAAAAACTGTAATCTTCTCCGAACCAGCTGGAAGCGTGCTCATCGCGACGCATCGCACTTCCAGCCAGGGCGAAAACGTCAATCGAATAGAAATCGCCAGATGAATTTTTCTCAACGAGAGAATCTCTCACCTCCACAGAATGAATGACAAAAATCTTCTCTACCTGATCGCGACCGACATTCGATGAAAACGCATCAATAATTTGGCCCGGCGTGTCATCGTAAAGCAACCCCCTCCCCTCCGCCTTTACTGGCATATTTCCGTTGACTGAATAATACAATGAGATCGAATTGGCGCCGGTTAGTGTTTTTGTTTTAGAGTCGACCACTGGCTCTATAACAAAACAAACCGTTCCACTCTTTAATTTCAATGGCGGATAACTCTGTTCGCGGTGAAGATCGTCGCATGCGGTTTTTGCTTCCGCTGAGCCACCTAGAAGAGCCAACACCAGAAAAATACAAATCTTATTCATCAATACACCCCGACGAGAAATCGCGATTGAATATGGCGGATATTTCTCTTTTGAATTGCTGCCGCTCGGAAAGACCTTTGTATCCAGGATTGATTGGCCGGGTGACTTTCTTAACCCCCTCGTCGCCCGTGGTCTCCGAACTGTCAGCAATTGACCCGATGCCTCTGTCGGTCCAAAACCATAGTCCAGTCTCTATGATCACTCTGGGGTTATTTTCGACAAGCTCCGGCTGACTATCTATGGGATAGCCGATTTTCTGCGCACAGCGTTTGTAGGTTTCGTAATGCGTCAAATGAAGCAAGCCGCGACCACGAAAATCTTTACCGGGCTGTTCGTTTGCGCCAAAGCAATGCTCGCCATAAGCTGCATCATTTGCAATCAAATGATTTTGAATCCACGCGACCTTCGCCGCACGAGATGCGAAAACAATGTTTTTCCGGGCGAAACCGTTATCGATGGCAGTGGGAGCCATCCTGTACAAACTTTCCCCTGTATAACTTTGATAATTTAACGATTCTCTAAATGCTGTAAACCGCCTTGTTTCGTGCTTGGCCTGTGACAACAAATGCCCCATCTGACGGCAGCTATTAACGCCATATTCGGGAAACAAGTCGATTGAAGCGCGGGCCATTTCTGAAACAAAGCCAGCGCTTGCGCCGGGGGCAATTTTATTAAATAGCTCAGGGGTCAACGTGATGATTGCACCGCATCTCTTGCAAACCAGATTTTTACTGGCGAAATTGGATGCGATGGCAATTGGGTTAAGGTGATGTACATCTGACTCCGGGAAGCCCATCACTCCCATCTTCACATCGTCCCACCACGCAAGCTTATCGATCCGCTTCTGCTCTTCCTCGTGTTGCGGCTTGGGCCCCGTCTGCTTCTCCAGCTCCGCAATCAACTGCTTCGACTTCGACGGGTTCGCCCACTCGCTGTCGTGCTTCACGATCAGCCGCGACGCCGCCGGCATCCCCCACGGATACCGGCCACTCTCTGTCACCGACAGCGTGCATAGTTCGTCAGCCGCCTGCCGGCCATCGCCTTGTGTGAACAGGGCGTCGTACACCTTGAGCATCAGCGGGCTGAGATTTGAACGCGAGGCGACGTCGGCAATATTGGCGCCGCTCGCATAATCAACCCACTTCTCGTTTGCCGCAAAGATCGTATGTGCCGGATCATGGGTATCCGCCACGCACTCGAAGTCGATCCACTTCTGCGCGAATTCCCGCGTCACCCGGCCACTCGCGTGGTTGAAGTCGCACACCCAGCCGTCGATCGGCTGGCCTTGTGCATTCACGCCGTCCACGTGCCACCAGGTCACGGGGTAACCTGGATCCGGATTCGGATGCGGCTCGGCCAATCGCCGTTTCGGATCGCGCGCCAGCTCAGCGAGGGAGTACACCCGAACGGCGTGCATCTTTCTCGACTGAGGGTCTGCGCCCGGGACAAACTTGTTGTCCTGGCGTTGATACAGCACCGTGCCCGGTGCGATCCGAAGAATCGTCGGTTCGGTGGGCAGGCCCAACGCCGACCAGTCTTCCTTGTGCGGGCCGTGTCGATTGACCCATGCGCGCCCCTGCTCGAGGAACGGCTGGATGCTGTCGTCGCAGAACACTTCGATGTGCGCCATCCGGGTTCCGGACGTGCCTTGGCTCAGCGAGTCGTAGCGGCCGAGGTGGCCGATCAGGTCGGCCGCCTTGATCGGAATGCCGCCGCCAGTTCCCTGCTGATCCCCCTGCGTACACGTCTGGTCTGTCGTGACGATCACCCGGTCGAACATCGCGTCCGGGATGACCTCCTCGACGACCCGTCCGCCGTTTTCCTGGCCTAGATAAATCCAGCTGCCCACAGCACGCGACGGCTCGACATAACCGCCGGCATCAGGGGGATACATTGACGTGCCGTGCAGATCCGTCACCAGGCCCCAATCCTTTTCCTTCCTGCCGATGCTGACGCTCGCTCCCTGCGGCAGAATGCCAATGATTTCGCCGTGCGGATGATTTCTACGAACCCTTAGCCCCTGCTGTGCCGGATCAGCGACCTGCCCGTTACGACCCGGCGAGGGCTTGTCCTGCGCATGCGGCGTCACCTGCCATTGCCGCGGCCAGTACGATGGCTTTTCGCGATTCGGGAAGTTTGCATAGTCCTCCGAGGACATGAGGTGCATGTAAAGACTGTAGAACGTCAGCTTCGTGCCAGGCGGGAACTCCATGGTGTGCCGCACCAGCGCGAAGCCCGTGCTGTACGGAGCCTGAGCCGGCGAACCTTCACCGGGCGCAGCGATCTCGCTAAACGGATAGGTTTTGTTGGCGCGAAACGCGATCAGCACGCCGTCCGCGATGCAGCGCAGCCCCGCGTCGAGATCCAGCGATTGCCCTGCGCCTGCCTCCGTGACGTGGATGCCACCGTGCCACATCCCCTTGCGGCTGACGAGGTATGCGCCCGACGGCTCGCGGTCCGCGAGCAGCCTGTAAATCTCGCGCTCATCGGTGAACCGGGCGGAGGCTTCCGACTGGCTCCGTCCCTTGCGAAGGAACGGAAAGGCGAACGGTAACGGCTTCAGCCTGGCGGGCGCGGGAGTTTGCGCCTTCTGAGTGGCGGGTTGGCTTGTCATGATCGAGCTCATTCAGAAAAGGCAAAGTTCGTTGCGTCCTTCACGTCGTTGAGCGGCGCTTTGGACCATGTCGGAAATTTGAAACTGCCGCCGTCCGGGTCGTCGACTTTCAGGTTGCCCCTAAGCGCGATTTCTCCAGCAGGGCTGCCAAGAATGATCTTGCCGCCTGAGAGCCGGATGTAGGCACCAGCCCCATC
Source organism: Paraburkholderia sp. PREW-6R (assembly GCF_039621805.1). Lineage (NCBI taxonomy): Bacteria > Pseudomonadati > Pseudomonadota > Betaproteobacteria > Burkholderiales > Burkholderiaceae > Paraburkholderia > Paraburkholderia sp. PREW-6R. The sequence continues at coordinate 3,218,882 of NZ_CP155073.1, forward strand.
GCCAATCGTGACGCCTTTGCGGCCGGTGACAGTGACTTCACCATCCGATGAACAGGCCGTCAGGTCCTGCATTGACATGAGTTCCATCGAGTCGGACTGCGCGTGGATCTGGACTTGCCCCTTTGCGGCGAAAATCCGGATCCCGAGTCTCGCCGCAAAAAACGAGATGGCCTCGCCGGCTGCGACTGCGATACGCTTCATGACGCCAATGTCGAGGCCGTCGCCGGCAGTGACAAACATTTGCTTGCGAGCGGCAAGCTGCATCTGCTGACCGCTGAGGAGCCCGACGCCATCGGGGGCTGTCGCAACCATGACGGCTTTCTGAAGCTGCTTGAGCTTGTGCTGGATCAGTGCGCGCTGTTGATCGATGTCAGCCTGCAAGGCCTTCGCAGCATTCGCCGATTCATTGAGCCCATGCAGGATCTGTTCGGCCTGCTCGAGCGTCGTGTCGGCATCCTGCATGGCGAGCTGTTCGCCTGCGGCGCCTGGCTGTCCTTCGGCGGTGACCAGCACGCCCTTTGCTCCGCGAACAACAGCCGGCCCGTCGGTGCGCAATTCCGCACCATGCCCCCGCTCCTCGCGATCTCCATCGACCATGTGCCCCAGGTTCAACTCGCTCGCCTGAAACGGCGTCGTCAGACGGATGTGCTCAACACCTTCCTTATCCTCCATCCGCATCTCGTTCTGCCCGGCAGTACGGATGAGATTGCGGGTGTGGTTCAGGTTGTTGACGAGGTCCGGATGCAGACTGTCGTGCATCGCGCCCATGATGATGGGCCTGTTCGGATCACCGGCCGTAAAAAGGAGCGCGACTTCCACGGAATCGACCAGCGGAAAATGATGGCCGTAGTTGTTCCCGCTATACGGCTTGGCGAGGCGCACCGGCCGGCTGGTGCCGCCCGGACTCCACTCGTCCAGATCGAAGGGCAGCTTGATGACATACCAGCCTTCTTCTGTCAGGTACGAATATTTGTACTTCCCAGGCGACGTAACGCGAGCCGGCAGGATGCCCGCGATGACGGGTTTGGCAATTGACTCCATCGGTGTCCGCCAGACGCGGTCCGCCGGAATGCCTTCGAACGTGACCCGATACGATTCGCTGCGCGCGCCATGCGAGCGCACGGACGTGATGAAGATCCCATACTTCGCGTCGACCTGGACCGGGTCAACCTGCATCACTTCACCGGCTTCCAGCCAGAGCGGACTGCCGGTCCCCATGAAGGTAACCTGACTCGCCAGATGCGCCTCATGGCGCAGACCAGCGATACGCTGGCCTTCTTCGGGCGTCTCGTAATGCTCGCCCCAACGGTAGTCGACCGCGTGGGTCGTCTGGTCGCCCGGCGCCGTGTTGTTCTCGACTAGCAGAGACACATCGGCCTGCCGATGGTTGTAATCGTGCAGCTTCACCGATTCAGGCACCCGCCGCGTGCGCCGCCTGAGTCTCGTGATGGAGTCGGCACCCACGCTCTCGAGTCCCGAGTCAAGACGGTACGGCACCGTTCGCGGTTTGCGCGCATACGCATCCAGATCGTCGCCGAATACCACGACCGCGTAGTCTTTCTTCTGCTCCCAGCGGAACCAGATGCCTTCTGCCGCACAGATGCGCTGAAAGAAAGCAAACGTTGTTTCGTGGTACTGGGTGATGTATTCATGCCGCTTGTATTTACCTCGCAGCTTGAATACAAAGTCGACGCCGGAACGGTAGCCTGCATGACGCAGCGTATCGGTCACGATTTCCTCGACCGACTGCTTCTGGAACAGGCGACTCGTCACGCCCCGGTCGAGATCGGCCATTTTCGGTTCGAGGGTCACCCTGTAACGCGTCTCGTCGGCCGAGGTCTCGAACTCATCGAACTTCGTGACGATCCCGTGGATCGTTTGTGCAGGCGGCATTGTGCTGAATTGATCCGCACTGTCGTCATACAAACTGCGCAGATTGCCCATGTTCGGATCGATCGGGGTGGTGATGAATCGGGCCGGACGGCCGAGGACCTGAACCATCGGAATGCCTGCCATCGGGCTCGTGAATTCGATCTCATACCGGTAGAGCTGGCTGATACGGTCAACGCCAGCGAATTTCACGACAGAGAACGACGCCGGCTGCGGCGCGAGCTTCAATTCATAAGCCTGATGGGTCATTACCATCGACATCGAATTCCTTAAAAGCGATCACAACAGGACCGCCAGGGCAACGATAGGCGCCCTTGGCGGCTTACACGGCAAATATCAGATCAGTCCAGACTAACTTCTTGCCTTCGGCATCTGCGACACCAGCGACAGGCCAATGTCCATACCTTCGACCTGAAAGTGCGGGATGATGAAAAGTTTGATGCGGAAGAAGCCCGGGTTATCCTCGATGTCTTCCACCGTCACCTTCGCCTCGCGCAGCGGGTGCGATGCCTGCAGTTCATCGCCCGGATCCTTCATCTCGGTGACGAGGCCCTTGATCCAGCTGTTCAGTTCGAGTTCGAGCAGGCGGCGGTCCTTCGTCGTCCCGATGTTTTCACGCTGGATTAGCTTCAGGTAATGCGCGATGCGCGAGAGCAGGAAGATGTACGGCAGCCGCGCGTTGATGCGGCTGTTCGCCGTGGCTTCCCTGGTTTCGTACAGCGCCGGCTTTTGTGCCGAGTTGGCCGAGAAGAAACACGCGAAGTCATGGTTCTTGTAGAACGAGAGCGGAATAAAACCGAGATTCGCGAACTCGAATTCGCGCGTCTCCGGGATCAGGACCTCGCTCGGAACCTTCGGCTGCAAGCCGGTGCCGAGGTCGTACAGATGGACAGGCAAATCTTTGACCTTGCCACCAGCCTGCGGGCCGCGGATCTGAACACACCAGCCGTTATTCACGAAACTGCGGGTCATGTTGGCCGCGAAGGCGAATGACGCGCTCACCCACAGGTACTTGTCATGGTCCGGACCCTTGACCGCTTCTTCGTAGTTAAACGCGCGCACCGGCGTGGTGTCCTTGCCGTACGGCAGACGGCCCAGCACGCGCGGCATCGTCAGACCGACATAGCGGGCGTCGTCCGTATCGCGGAAGCTTTTCCACTTGATGTACTCGGCGCGATCGAAGTAGTTGCCGATATCCTGGATGGCCGCCACTTCCTCCATCGACTTCTTGCCGAAAAATGCCGCGCCGACCGAACCGATGAACGGCATGTGTGCCGCAGCCGCCACCTTCGAAATGTTGCGCAACAGCGCTATATCCTGCGGTGAGTTCTCGAACCCGAAATCGCTGATGAGCGCGCTGATCGGCTGGCCGCCCGGCGTGTCGTATTCCTCGATGTACGTGAGGCGGTACAGACCGCTCTGGACAATCTCCGGTGTGTCCTCGAAGTCACGCTGCAGCGCTTCCTTCGAGACGTCCAGCACCTCGATGCGCGCATTGCGGCGGAAGTCAGTGCGCGACACGAGCATCTTCAGGCCCCGCCATCGGCCCTCGATCGCCTGAAACTCGGGCGTATGCATCACTGCATCGAGCTGACGGCTGATCTGGCGATCAAGCTGGCCAATATGGAAATCCAGCAGCGACTTGTCCAGCCGCTCGACAGGCCGGCGCGACTTCGCGACGAGTTCGAGGAAGGCGCCCATACCACGCGCGATGCGTTCGTCGGCCGATGCCTCGGAGAGCGCGTCGCTGTCGCGAAAGGCCACGAGCGGCCGCGCCTCGGCGACCGGCTTCAGGTTGATCTTCTCGCATAGCGACGCATAAACGCTATCGTGCTCGAGCACGACCGTCTGCATTGCGCGCTGACTGGATTCACGCTGTTGTTCCATTTTTTTTGGTCCTTGCTACGTTCTCATCGCTGCATGCTTGCGGATGCGGTGAAGGCCGTTTCGGTCCGACCACGCTCAGGCATGGCCTTCCTGCTGCGTGGCCGCGGTCGCAATCTGACCGAGCTCGCCGCGCAGCGTGTCAGACAGGCGCTTATCCTTCAGAATCTTCTCTAACGCGCGCCGGAAGGCGCCGTTGTCGAGCAGGTTCGATTTGAGGTCGCACAACAGATTGCGCATGGCCAGCAGCGCCTGCAATTCCGGAATCTGTCTGGCAACGTGCTCCGGCTCGAAGTCCTTCATCGAGCGGAACGACAGATTGACCGGCAACTCGGAACCGTCGGCAGCCAGCGTGTTGTCAACGGTGACCGTCAGGTCTGGCGCGTAGTCGGCGAGAACGGCATCGAAATTATGTTTGTCGATATTGACCTTCTTGCGCTCAGCCAGCGGCGCCTGTTCGCGGCCCGCGCTGAAGTCGCCCGCGACGAGCAGCTTGAGCGGCAGCTCGACCTTCTTCTGGGCGCCGCCCGTGTGCAGATCGAGTGTGATCGAAACCCTTGACTTCGGAATTTCGCGCTGAAAACTGTCCATTAGCTATCCTTATAAATCAAGGTCATGGTCTTCGCAGAACTTCCTGGTGCGACGCGATGACATCTTTCGCCCACGTTACGATCCGCAAAGGGATACCGACGGCACATTATCGTGCGCCCCCGTTCGTGCGACTTTAATGTCGACCTGTATTAAACAGGCTTGCGTAAATTCCGTCAAATTTTAATTAGCGTCGTAAATATAGGACGGAATGTCAATCACGAGTTAAGCCATTGATTCGAGCGACGATCGAATGGCCATAAGTCCCGCCCATCGGGGCTTTCATGATTTCGCATCCCAAATCTTATTTGTGAGATAGTCATGTGACATATGGAAAAACAGATTTTCTCAGTGCTGGCGGGATCAACTCATCTCACTAAAGACGCAATCTTTAAAATAATCCAAAAGTCCGCAATGTTAATTAATCATTCGAAGTATACGATTTTATAAAATATCCAATTAGAATCCGTTCTTCCAATATCGACAAAAACACGTACACCACACGTATGCGGATCAACAAACCGCTCTGGCATGAAGGGCTTATCCTTACGCAGCAGCACTTCCAGCAGCAGGACCGGTGGACGGCGTTCGCGGTGCAGCAGTTCGCCAGCGCAGCGCTTGCGGAGCCTTGGGGCACGCTTGACGTCGAGGTTGACGAAGAGGCGCTTGCCACGAGCCGCCTTAAACTCACACGGCTAAAGCTGCGCTTTCCGGACGGTACGGCGCTCGACACGGCGGTGGCCGATGCGTTGCCGCCTGCACGCGATCTGACGCAGGGCATACCCGCCGACCGGCAAAGTGTCACCGTGTTGGCCGCGCTCGCATTGCCGGATGCAAACGGGAACAACTGCCGCTTCGATGAAATATCGCTTGCGCGTCCGCGCCGCGCGTATCGTGAGTTCATCAAGGTCACGGACCTGAACGGCAGCGGGGAAACCGAAATCGCGGTGGAGCGTCATGCGGTGCGTTTGCTATTCGATTTCGAATCGCACGCGGATGACACGATCTGCGCGGTCGCGCGGCTCACCCGCGCCACGAACGGCCAGTTCCAGCTGGATCAACGGTTCGTGCCGCCGTGCCTGACCCTCGGAAGCCATCCGCGTCATCTCGAACGTGTGAACCGCCTTGCTGACATCCTGCAGGCCAAAAGCCTTGCACTGGGTGCGCGTCGCAGCGAACGCATCGAGCAGATTGCCGAATATGGCGTCGCCGACGTGCAGCTCTTCTGGCTGCTTCACGGCATTCATGCAACGTGGCCACAGCTTCGACTGTTCGCTACACACCCTGGCCGCTCGCCCGAACAGCTGTACGTGGCACTCGCCCAGCTGGCGAGCGTGTTGATGACGTTCTCGACCGGCGCACAACTCACGGATATCCCCGCGTACGACCATATCCATGCGGACGATGTCTTTGCGAAGCTCGAGTCGAAAATTCGCGATCTGCTCGATGCAATCATTCCCTCGCGTGTCGTATCGATTGGGCTGACGCGAAAGGGGCCGACGAACTGGACCGGTCAGTTCCTCGACGAGCGCATCGCCGCTGAAACAGCAGACTGGTACCTGTCGGTCAATGCGCCCGTGCCCGCCTTGGAGCTCGTCGAGCAGTTCCCGCGGCTTTGCAAGATCGGCTCGCCGGACGACGTCGAGCACATCGTCAATTCGGCGCTGCTGGGCATTCCGTTGAAGGCCGTGCCACGGGTGCCGGCGGCCATTCCCGTACGTCTTGATAATCAGTACTTTGCGCTCGACCCGACCAGCACCGCACACGCAAAGATGCTTGCGGCGCGAGCCTGCCAGATCTACCTGCCGGCGTCGTTGCCGGACGCGTCGCTTGAACTTTACGCGGTGCTACGTTCATGAAATTTCAGACTCCTAATCGACGCGAGGCTGGTCTGCTGGACGCCGGCACCGCGCGCGGCGCGGGCGGCGGCATTCGCGATCGGCTTCGCGACACCGCATTGCTGGTGACGTCGCTTGCGTCCGGTGGCGAGGCCGTGGACGCCGATGGACTGCGCGAGCGTTGCAGCCGGCTGATTGAGCGTTTTTCCGAAGCGCTATCGCGTCGGAGCTATCCCGACGATGTGCGCCGGGAGGCGCTGATTGCCCAATGCGGACTGCTCGATGAAACGGCGCTACGCTATCTGCCCGACGATCTGCGTGCCGGCTGGACGCTCAAGCCGTTGCAGGTCGAGAAATTCAACCTGCACGACGCGGGCGAGACCGTTTTCGAGCGGCTTGACGCACGCATGAGGGAACCGTCGCCAAACATCGACCTGCTCGAATGCTATTCGGCGATCCTGGGCCTGGGCTTCGTCGGCCGCTATGCGCGCGAAGGTGAAGCGAAACGCGTAGCCCTGATTGCGGCGCTGAATACGCAACTGGCAACGCTTCGCCCATCGTCAGCGCGGGCGTTTGTAGCGGACCGCGCCGGACCGCGTCTGTCGGACTGGTTCTATCGTGTCTCTCCTTGGGCTGTCGCGGGTCTCGTCTGCGTCGTCGCGGTAATCGTCTGGGTCGTATGGGCAACGGTACTCGACGCGCAACTTGCGCACCTCATGACCCTCATGCAGGCGAAGGGCGTAAAGCCGTGAAATCCGATCTGGCCGCCCTGTCCGCGACGCAGGCGCGTGTGCCCGATCGCGACTACGAGTGGCTGGGCTATCCCTTCCGCACGATGACCGTGTACACGGCCGCGCTGACGCTTTCGGTGATCTGGCTGGTGCTGACGCCCGGTCGCGGTGTGGCGTGGACGCTTACGGTCATCATCGGAATCCTTGCGCTCGCGGTTGCAGTATGGAGCACGCACCAGCTTTCCCGTGCGCGTAATCACGGTGCGCATGCGCTTGCTGCGCTGGGTACCGCGACTGCGGATATTCCGGTCGCGCTACGCACCCGGATGCCTGTCGTTCTGGTGACTGGCGACGGCCTGCCGGCGATCTTCGACCGGGCCGGCAAGGCGCGACAGGTGCACGTCGGCGACGGCGGCATCTGGCTGCGGCTCGACCGGGTGCAGGATCTGCCGCGACTTGCCGTGGCGGTCAGGCAGTGGCGTGACGGCCGTGCGCCGGACGGTGTCGTGCTGGCCGTGGCACCCGCCGTGCACACTGGCGCGGACGTACTCATGCAACAACTGCGCATCACACGACAGGCCGTCGCCGACGCGGCCCGCGCGCTGGGCGCAGGACTGCCCGGGTATGTCGCGGTCTATCAGCGGCTCTCGGCTGACGGACATCCCGCCGTCACGCCTCTTGGGGATGGCTTCCGGTTGAACGAATCGGCGTTGAGCGCAGGGACCCAAAGCGCCATCAATCTTTTCCCCTCACCTTGGTATGGCGTGTCGTCGGCCGTGCGCCTCACTAGCGCCGAGCGTTTTGAAGCAGTCATCTGCGCGGCCGAAAACGAGGTCCAGCAGGCGGCAGGCGATCGCAACATTGCCGCCCGTGCCGCTGCGCTCACCTCCCTTATCGGATGGACGCAGCGCGTCGTATTCGGGGCGCTGACGGACCGGCAGCAGCCGGCAGCGCCGTGCGCCCTGTTCGGTGCCGCGTGGATTGACTGCGGTCCGGCGAGCGGTCCGGGCAATCCGTGGGGACGCGACGTCGAGTTGCAGGTTGGAGTGAAGCGGAAAGCAGCGGTGGCCTCGCCGCTCCCTTGGCCTCTTCCGCAGCCACTGATCGAGGCCATGCCCCGCCGGCACTGGATGTCGCCGCACGTGACGGCCTTCGCTCAAGCACTTGCACTGCTTGGCTGCGCGGCGGCCGTCGCCTTCTGGGGCGCGGCGAGAAACAACGAGGCGCTGATGGCGCGCGTCGGCACCGACCTTGGTCGCTACTCGATGATCCCGGCCGCACATGACCTCGCAAGGCGAAACGCGCTGCAGGCGCTGGCCGGCGACCGCGATCAACTCGACCGGTACGCGCGCACGGGCGTGCCGCTGCCCCTCGCTTTCGGCATGTACCGGGGCAACCAACTGGTCCCCGCCCTCGACCAGGCGATTGCCTCCTACGTGCCACCTTCGCCACCGCCAACCGTCGTGACGCTTAACAGCATGTCGCTCTTTGACAGTGGCCGCGGGCAGCTCAAAGCCGGGTCGACGCGGGTCATGGTGGACGCACTCGAAATGATCAAGGCGCATCCTGGCAAGCGGATTCTCGTAGCCGGCCATACCGACAACGTCGGTAACGCCGACAGCAATCTCACACTATCCATCGCGCGCGCCGAAGCGGTACGCGACTGGCTGATCGAAGCGTCTGCGATCCCGGCGACGCAGTTTGCCATTCAGGGTTATGGCGATACGCGTCCTATCGCCAGCAACGATACCGATGCAGGCCGCGCGAAGAATCGCCGCGTGGAAATCACGCTGGTGCCGGACGCGACGAACTGACGGACAGGTTTTGGCCCCGGAGCGCTCCGCTTCGGGATTCTGAAGCCCGGTCACTGACGCCGGGCGATTGTCGCAGCAAGAAGAAGGGAGTAAAGCAATGGCAATTCCGTCATACATGTGGCTCACGGATGATGGTGGCGCTGCTATCAAGGGATCCGTGACTGTCCAAGGCCGCGAAGGCAGCGTGGAAATCACCGCGTTCGATCATGGCCTGCATATTCCGACCGACGGCAATACGGGCAAGCTGACGGGCACACGTGTTCACGCGCCGATCACGCTAGTCAAGGAGACCGACGCGTCGACGCCGTACCTCTACAAGGCGGTCACGAGCGGCCAGACGCTGAAATCGGCCGAGATCAAGTGGTACAAGATCGACGACGCGGGCAAGGAAAAAGAGTACTTCAACACGAAGCTCGATAACGTCAAGGTCGTCGCCGTGCGTCCGAAGATGCTCGACATCAAGAACCCCGCCTTCGAGAAGCACAACCACCTCGAGGAAGTCGAGCTGCGCTACGAAACGATCACCTGGTCGTACAAGGACGGCAACATCATTCACAAGGATAGCTGGAACGAGCGATCCTGATTCCTTTGAAATTAGAGAAGGTTGCCGAACGACTACGCCGGCAGCATGCGGGCAAGCTGGTTTGCGACGATTCACTGGTCGCTGCAATGGCCGAACGCTGCCTCGCTCGGAATTCCGGCGCACGTCATGTCGATGCGTGCCTCGATCAACGCGTGCGCCCGGCCCTCTGCCGCGGACTGTTGACGCGCATGGTCGGAGACATGACGTCCGCGAAGATCATACTTTCCAGTTCAGCCGAAGGCAGCCTGACGATCGATCTTATCGATCGCGTTGCGCCAGACAGCGACCCTACGACGCCAGAAGCGTCGATTGCCTGAAGGAAGCCATGCCATGCCCGCAGGACCGTCTCTCTATGACATGCTGCTCGGCCACATCGACGGTGAGGCGCTCGATGACCATTCCGACCATACGCTGGAAATCCTGAGCGTTCAGGCGAACGTCCGGCGCATCCTCAACACGCGCGCCGGCGCGTTGAAGCATATCCCGGACTATGGACTGCCCGACCTCACTCATGTCTACAGAAACCTGCCGGCGTCGGTCCACGATCTTCGCAATCAGATGGAAAGCACGCTGCTGAAGTTCGAGCCGCGCCTTCGTTCGGTCGGCATCGAGATCAACGACAATCCTGACCCCGGACTGCTCGCGAGCTTCACGATGGTCTGCCATCTGAAAAAAGCCGGGCTGGTTCGCTTTGGAACGTATTTCGAGCCGCCCGGACGCATGCACGTCAGGCGACTGGTGTACCCTGACCAGACGAGATAGCAATGTAGGCGGTTAAACGCGGCAAGCGTGCCTCTCGCCGCGCCCCCTCACTCCACCGTCACTGACTTCGCCAGATTCCGCGGCTTGTCCACATCCGTTCCACGCGCACACGCCGTGTGATACGCGAGCAACTGCAACGGTACGACGTGCAGAATCGGTGACAGCAAACCGTAGTGCTCCGGCATACGGATCACGTGCAGACCTTCGTCGTTGACGATCTTCGTGTCCGCGTCAGCGAACACGTAGAGCTGACCGCCGCGGGCGCGCACTTCCTGAATGTTCGACTTGAGCTTTTCCAGAAGTGCGTCATTCGGTGCGACTGTGACGACCGGCATGGCTTCTGTCACGAGCGCGAGCGGACCGTGCTTCAACTCGCCTGCCGGATAGGCTTCCGCATGAATGTATGAAATTTCCTTCAGCTTCAGCGCGCCTTCCAGTGCGATCGGGTAATGCAGACCGCGCCCGAGGAACAGCGCGTTTTCCTTGCGCGAAAACTCTTCCGACCACGCGATAATCTGCGGTTCGAGTGCAAGCACGCTGTTCAGTGCAGCCGGCAGGTGACGCAGCTGCTTCAGATAGTCAGCCTCCTGCGCTTCCGTGAGTTGCCCGCGCAAGCTAGCTAGCGTGACCGCCAGCACGAACAGGCCGACCAGTTGCGTCGTAAATGCCTTGGTCGACGCCACACCGATTTCCCGGCCCGCATGCGTCAAGAACGACAGTTCGGTGAGCCGCACCATCGCGCTCGTGCCGACGTTGCACACGGCCAGTGTGTGCTTGTGTCCAAGCGACTGCGCATGCTTGAGCGCGGCGAGCGTGTCCGCTGTCTCGCCCGATTGCGAGATCACCACGACCAGCGCCTTGGGATTCGGCACTGACTCGCGATAGCGATACTCGCTGGCAATTTCCACCTGCGTTGGAATCTTCGCAATGGATTCCAGCCAGTACTTTGCCGTGAGACCCGAGTAATAGCTCGTGCCGCACGCAAGAATCAGCAGGCTGTCGATCTCGGCGAACACCTTGTCCGCGCCTTCGCCGAACAGCGACGCGTCGAACGAATCGGCTTGCGGAATCGTGTCGGTGATCGCGCGCGGCTGCTCGAAGATTTCCTTCTGCATGAAATGACGATACGGCCCGAGTTCGACCGCGCCGCCGTAAGCCGCGACGTGCCGGACGTCGCGCTCGGCTGCCGCACCGTCGCGGTCGACGATCTTCACGCCGCCAAGTGTCAGTTCACAGACATCGCCTTCTTCGAGGAAGATGAAGCGCTCGGTGCTGCCGGCGAGCGCCAGCGCGTCCGATGCGAGGAAGTTCTCACCGTCGCCGAGGCCCACGACGAGCGGCGAACCCTGGCGCGCGCCGACGACCGTATGCGGCTGATCTTTGTGCAGCACGGCGATCGCGTAAGCACCGTGCAACTGCGAGACGGCTTCGCGCACGGCGGCAAACAGATCGCCCTGATAAAGGCTGTGCACGAGATGCGCAATCACCTCCGTGTCGGTCTGCGAGACGAACACGTAGCCCTTGTTGCGCAACATGTCGCGCAGCGACTCGTAGTTCTCGATGATGCCGTTGTGTACCAACGCGAGCGCGTCTTTCGAAAAGATCGGGTGTGCGTTGTCCGTGACCGGCGCGCCGTGTGTCGCCCAGCGTGTATGCGCAATGCCCGTCACGCCTTCGAGATGGCTTTCGCGCACCTGATCGTCGAGATCGGCCACGCGTGCGACGCTGCGTGCGCGCCGCGGACCGTCTTCGCCGAGCACGGCGACGCCGCACGAGTCATAGCCGCGATACTCGAGGCGACGAAGTCCTTCAATCAGGACGGGAACGATATTACGTTGCGCAACAGCGCCGACAATGCCACACATGGCTGAATCCTATTCTGTGCTGGGTTTCAAGGAGCGCGCCTCGTCGCGCGCGTCGTGTCCATCAGCTCTTTTTCCTGGTTGGGCGAACAAAGCCCGGCTTGCTTGTTTGTGTTTTGTCGTTCAGAACCAGCATGTCCTGCTCGACGTCTTTCCAGACCGTCGTGCCCGCCGCGATCGTCACGCCACGCTTGACGCGCACCGGCGCGACGAGTTGCGTGTCCGAACCCACGAATACGTCGTCTTCGATGACGGTGCGGAATTTGTTCGCGCCGTCGTAATTACAGGTGATCGTACCCGCGCCGATATTCACGCGCGCGCCAATGTCGGCGTCGCCGATATACGTGAGGTGATTCGCTTTCGAGCCGCGCCCGAGCACCGCATTCTTGACCTCGACGAAGTTGCCGACGTGCGACTCGTCCTGCAACGACGCGCCGGGGCGCAGCCGCGCGTACGGTCCGAGTACGACGTGCGCGCCGACTTCGGCGCCTTCGATATGCGTGAACGCGTCGATACGCGTGCCCTCGCCGATCGACGCATTGCGGATCACACAGTTCGGCCCGACGGTGACGTTGTCGGCCAGGCTGACGCGGCCTTCGAAGACACAGTTGACGTCGATCGAGACATCGCGACCGCATTCGAGCGTGCCGCGCACGTCCAGACGCGCGGGGTCGGCGAGCGTCACGCCGGCCACCAGCAACGCATCCGCCACGTTGCGCTGATGGATGCGTTCGAGTTCGGCCAGTTGCTGCTTGCTGTTCACGCCGAGGGTTTCCCACTCTTCGTCAGGCTGCGTGGTGACGACTTCGAGCCCGGCTTCGATCGCCATCTCGACCGCGTCGGTCAGATAGAACTCGCCCTGCGCGTTGTCGTTCTTCAACGACGCGAGCCAGCCGCCGAGTCGCGCGGTAGGCGCCACGATAATGCCCGTGTTGATTTCGGCAATCTTCAGTTGCTCGGCGGTCGCGTCTTTCTGTTCGACGATGCGCGACACCTTGCCTTGCTGATCGCGCACGATACGCCCATAGCCGCTCGGGTCCGCGAGAGTGACGGTGAGCACGCCGTAGCCACCCTGCCCTGCACACTCGGTGAGCGCCTGCAACGTGCTGGCGCGCGTGAGCGGCACGTCGCCGTACAGCACGAGTGTGGGTTGCGAAGGATCGAGCAGCGGCAGCGCCTGCTGCACCGCGTGCCCGGTGCCGAGTTGCTGCTCCTGCACAGCGAACTTGACGTCTGGCGCCGCGACCGCTTCGCGCACGGCTTCGGCGCCATGACCGATCACCACGACGAGATGCGTGGGCTTGAGCGCGCGAGCGGTGTCGATGACATGAGCGAGGAGCGGCCGGCCGGCCAGGGGGTGGAGCACCTTGGGAAGCGCGGAACGCATGCGCTTACCGGTGCCTGCCGCCAAAATCACGATGTTCATGGCGTCGGCATATAAGACGAGTTTGGAGCGGTCGATTCTATCATGCGACCTCCAGTGAAAAAGGCCGCGAATGCGGCCCTGAACTCATTGCGGACAGGTAAAACGCCCCATGCGGTGGGGCGCTTTCCATCAAACGTCGTCGAACTGAACAATCGATATTGGTTTTGATGCACCGAGCATTGTGGTGTTGCCCGACTCGCTCGAACACGGGTCTTCATCGAATGCGATATCGCCTTGTGAATCGGCTTCGCCCGTGGCGCGCAGACTGGCGAACTGGAACAGCTTGGGGTCCATCAAGTGTGACGGCACGACATTCGACAATGCATTGAACATGTTTTCGATGCGCCCCGGAAAACGTTTTTCCCAATCGCGCACGAGCGCCTTCATTTCAGCGCGTTTTAGATTCGGCTGACTGCCGCACAGATTGCACGGGATAATCGGAAATTCGCGCAATTCCGCATACTTTTCCAGATCCGTTTCCTTCACATAGGCAAGTGGGCGAATCACGATATTCTTGCCGTCGTCCGATTGCAGCTTGGGCGGCATGCCCTTCAGCTTGCCGCCGTAGAACATGTTGAGCAGCAGCGTCTGCAGAATGTCGTCACGGTGATGACCAAGCGCGATTTTGGTCGCGCCGAGTTCGCCCGCCACGCGGTACAGAATGCCGCGCCGCAGCCGCGAGCACAGCGAGCAGGTGGTCTTGCCCTCCGGCACCAGCCGCTTGACGATGCTGTATGTGTCCTGATTCTCGATGTGAAACGGAATGTCGAGTTGCTTCAGATATTCCGGCAGCACGTGCTCCGGAAAGCCCGGCTGTTTCTGATCGAGATTCACCGCGACAATGTCGAAGTTGATCGGCGCGCGCTCGCGCAGCCGCATCAGGATCTCGAGCATTGCATAGCTGTCCTTGCCGCCGGACAGACAGACCATCACCTTGTCGCCGTCCTCGATCATATTGAAGTCGCCGATCGCCTGCCCCACCTGGCGCGCGAGGCGTTTGAACAGTTTGTTATTCTCGTAGGCTTCCTTCTGCTCGCGGCGCGTGAGCGGAGTTTTGACCTTCACGCCGGAGTCGGCATCGTTATTCAGGATTTCTGGCGCGTTCATGGCTCAATCCTCTTTGATGCGGAAAACTTCAACGCCCACGGCGTCGCAGTCTGGATAAACGTCGGGTTTCTCGGTCGACACGCGCGCGGCGCGCACCTGCGGATGCTCGAGCATGGTCTTGACGAGGTCGTCGCACAGCGTTTCCTGCAGATGGATATGCCCCTGCTCGACGCGCCGCGAAATGGTGGAGCGCATGAAATCATAGTCGACCACTTCGGCGAGCCTGTCCTGAACCGGCGTGGAGAGCGCGAGCGGCACATACAGTTCGACGTTGATCACGACGCGCTGTTCGCCGCGCTTCTCGAAATCGTGCACGCCAATGTTGATGTGCACTTCGTAATTGCGCAGAAAGAGCCGGCGGCAATCGGCGAGCCGGGGATGCGAAAGAGCGGCAAACATGTTCGTTCCAGTCGAAAAAGGCGTGCGTTGCACGCAAGGGGGCGTTTTACAGCGTCACGGCTGGCCGGTCGGCGAGCCGCGCGCGCGTCAGGCGCCCGTCAAAAACATTACGTCGCGCGGCAGCGGCACGAGGTGCTGCCCGCCGTCGACCACCAGCGTCGTTCCGGTGACGCCCGCTGCATCGGCCAGATACAGCGCGGCGGCGACAATATCCTCGGGCCGCGACGCGCGACCCAGAGGCGTAACACGGTGGGCGGCCTCGAATCCGTCCGGCGTCTGGTCGCCCGACTGCATGGTCAGACCGGGCGCAAGGCCGACCACACGGACCTTCGGCGCGAGCGCCTGAGCGAGCGCGACGGTCGCTGTCTGCATTGCGGCCTTGGTCAGCGTGTACGACAGGTAGTCCGGATTCATGTTGTACAACTTCTGATCCAGCACGTTGATCACCACGCCGCGCTGGCTTTCGTCGGTGTACGCGGCCTCGGGCGTCGCCTCGAACAGCATGCGCGCGAGCACCAGCGGCGCGCCGACGTTCATCGCGGTCAGCTTCAACAGCAGGTCGTAGCCGACGTCGCGCGCCGTATCTTCCTCGAAACGCGACGCATTGTTGACGATGCACGCCGGACGGCCGAGCGCGGCGATACACGCCGGCAAAAGCCGCTTAACCGCGGCTTCGTCACCCAATTCGGCCTGCAGAGCGACTGCACGGCGCCCCAAAGCGGTGATTTCGGCAACCAGCTGGCCCGCTTCCTCGCCCGAACTGCCGTAATGGACGGCCACGTCCCAGCCCCGAGCCGCGAAGCCCAGCGCAAGCGCCCGCCCGATACGGCGGGCGGCGCCGGTAATCAGCACGACGCGCGGCATATCGGGCGCGGGCGCGCCGGCGGTGTCCAGAGAGACGGTCATTTACAATGCGGGGATGAATCCGATAGCTCACCAACCCGATAGTTTACCTGCTCCCGGCCCAGGCGCGCTTGCCCAGTCGGAAGCGCTGGTCGCGCAATTGCGCGCGGAGCTCGAAGCCGCCGGCGGCTGGCTGCCGTTCGACCGCTACATGGAACGCGCGCTGTACTCGCCGGGATTCGGCTATTACAGCGGTGGCGCGCGCAAATTCGGGCTACGTGGCGACGACGGCAGCGACTTCGTCACCGCGCCCGAGCTGTCCCCCCTGTTCGCGCCGACGCTGGCGCGTCCGGTCGCCGAGGCTCTGCAGGCGAGCGGCACGCGGAACCTGCTGGAATTCGGGGCGGGCACGGGCAAACTGGCTGCGGGCCTCGTCAATGCGCTGGACGAATTGGGCGTGGAGTTCGACAGCTATTCGATCGTGGATCTGTCGGGCGAACTGCGTGAGCGTCAGCGCGAAACGATCGAAGCCGCCGCGCCGGCGCTGGCGGCGAAAGTGCGCTGGCTGGATGCGTTGCCCGAACAGTTCGAAGGCGTGGTGATCGGCAACGAGGTGCTGGACGCAATGCCCGTGAAGCTGTTTGCCAACCTTGGCGGCGTCTGGCACGAGCGCGGCGTGGTATGGCGCGACGAAGCGTTCGCTTTCGAGGACCGGCCCGTGACACGTTCCGGACCGGCCGACCACGCGTTGCTCGCCGAAATCGAAACGTTCGGCGAAAACTACGTGACCGAGACGCACGACGCCGCGCGCGCCTTCATCCGCACCGTCTGCACGATGCTCACGCGCGGCGCGGCGTTTTTCATCGATTACGGCTTCCCGCAGCACGAGTACTACCATGCGCAGCGGGCGCAAGGCACGTTGATGTGCCATTACCGGCACCGCGCGCATGGCGACCCGTTCCTCTATCCGGGCTTGCAGGACATCACCGCGCATGTGGAATTCACCGGCATCGCCGAAGCGGGCGTCGAAGCAGGCGCCGATCTGCTGGGCTTCACCTCGCAGGCGCGTTTTCTGATGAATGCGGGTATTACCGACGCGCTTTCGTCGATCGATCCGACCGACACCACGCGCTTCCTGCCCGCCGCCAACGCAGTGCAAAAATTGCTGTCGGAAGCGGAGATGGGCGAGCTGTTCAAAGTGATTGCCTTTTCGCGCGGACTGACGGAGACGCTCAAGGCGTTCTCCAGCGGCGACCGCTCGCATACGCTGTGATTTTTTCCGGAGCCTTGCGATGATCCGCTGGCTGTTGACAACGTTTATCGCGGTGGCGGTGCTGTCGTCATGCTGGCCGTGGCTCAGGAAGATCGGCATTGGCCGCATGCCCGGTGATGTGACGGTGCGCCTCTTCGGGCGTGTTTATCAGTTTCCGTTCATGTCGACGCTGGTGTTGTCGATGCTGTTGTCGCTGATCGCAAGAATGCTTTAAAGCGGGCGGCCCCGCGACGACGCGCCAGACCGCCTTGCACGCGGCCTTGCACGCCGTCTGTCTCACCGCCGCTTACCCCAACGCCGCTTCTACCGCCCTCACCCGCTCCTGATGCACCGCGTCCTTAATGCCCGCCGGCGCATCGGCGAGTCGCTTCGCCACCGCGCCAGCGTCGACTGCGCGCGCGGCAACCAGCGCGACGCGTAAGCGCTCGGCCTGCGGATAATCGCGCGATTCAAAACCCAGCCTGCCGCGCGCGTCCGCCTCGCAGGCCTGCAACGCCTCGGCGAAGCGCGCCGGTTTGCGGATCGCGTCGCTGCGCTCCAGCAAGCGCACGAGCGCCGCCGCGCCCATTTCCATCACGCGATGAATGTTGCCGTGCTCGCGCGCCACCAGCAGACCGAGATCGCGACACTCGTTCGGCACGCGCAGCCGCTCGCACAGCCGCCTGAGCAGATCCACGCTGCGCTCTTCGTGCCCGATATGGCGTGGCAGAACGTCCGCGGGCGTCGTGGCCTTGCCGAGGTCGTGCGTCAGCGCGGCGAACCTCACCGGCAGCGCATAGCCCTGTTGCGCGGCGTGGTCGACGACCATCATCACATGCACGCCCGTGTCCACTTCCGGGTGATAGTCGGCGCGCTGCGGCACGCCGAACAGCGCGTCGATTTCCGGCAGAATGCGCGCCAGCGCGCCGCATTCGCGCAGCACGCCAAACATGCGCGAAGGCTGCTTCTCCATCAATCCACGCGACACTTCCTGCCAGACGCGCTCGGCGACCAGTGCATCCACTTCGCCGTCGGCGACCATTTTGCGCATCAGCGCCATGGTTTCCGGCGCGACGGTGAAGTCGACGAAGCGCGCCGCAAAGCGCGCAATTCGCAAAATCCGCACAGGGTCTTCAAGAAACGCGTTGCTGACATGACGGAAGAGCCGTGCATGCAGGTCGGCCCGACCATTGAACGGATCGATTACCGGGCCGGTCAGTTCACCGTCCGGGCGCACTTCGCGCGCCATGGCGTTGATGGTGAGGTCGCGGCGCGCGAGATCTTCTTCCAGTGTGACGTCGGGTGCGTAGAAGAACTGGAAGCCGTGATAGCCGGCCGCCGTCTTGCGCTCGGTTCGCGCAAGCGCGTATTCCTCATGCGTTTGCGGATGCAGGAACACCGGAAAATCCTTGCCCACCGGACGGTAGCCCTGCGCCGCCATCTGCTCCGGCGTGGCGCCCACCACGACGTAGTCGCGGTCCTGCACCGGCACGCCAAGCAGTTCGTCGCGGATCGCCCCGCCTACCGCATAGATGTTCATGGGCAGACGTCCTGATACGGAATCGTGTGCGTCTCCTTCAGCGCGGCGTCGATCCACGCCTGCACCGAGGGCAATGCGGTCACACGCTTCACGTACGCGAGCGACACGTCCGACAATGCCGGCTGCCACGTCCTGAAACGCATCACGACCGGCGCATACATCGCGTCGGCGATGCTGAACTCGCCGAACAGAAACGGGCCGCCATAGGTTTGCAGGCAGTCGCGCCAGATCGCCTCGATACGCGCGATGTCGGCCAGCGCGCCAGGCGTCGCGTTCCTGCCCGGAAACGAAGCGCGAATGTTCATCCACATGTTCGAGCGCAGTTCGCCGAAGCCCGAGTGCATCTCCGCGCTGACACTGCGGGCGTGAGCGCGCGCCGCCGCGTTGTGCGGCCACAGTGCATGTTGCGGGTAGCGCTCGGCAAGCGTCTCTGCGATTGCGAGCGAATCCCACACGGCCGCACCGTCATCGCTGATCAGACAGGGAATTTTGCCTGGGCCCGTTGGCGCATGCGCGAGCACCTCGGCGTTGGTGCCCGGCTGGTTCAAATGGATCAGCACTTCCTCGAACGGGATGCCGAAGTGCGTGAACAGCAGCCACGGACGCATGGACCATGACGAGTAATTCTTGTCGCCTATAAGCAGCTTCATGCTGGGTAACTGTCGGGAGAAAGCCGAGATTCTAGCGCCCGGCGCTCGCGCGGAACGTGTCGAAACGGGACCGCGTGGACGCGCCCGTCAGGTAGAGCGGCGCGATGGTTTCGATGGCGGTCGGCTCGATAATCCCAAGATCCGGCGACAGCGGCCCGCTCAGCACGTTGTCCACTTTCATTGAATCCAGATTGTCTCGCGAGATCACCGGTTCGCCGGGCGCGAGCTCGAAGCTCAGCGCCTGCAGCCGCGCCAGGGTTTCAGGCAGCCGTATGATGCGCGCGTGCTTGCCGATCACGTCGCCGCAATATTTGACGAGTTCTTCGAGCGTGTACACGGTCGGGCCGCCCAGTTCGTACGTCTGCCGGCTGGCCGCGTCGAGATCGAGCACGTTGACGATGGCCTTCGCGACGTCGTCCACATAGACCGGCTGGAACCGCGCGTCCGGCATGCCGAGCGGGATCACCGGAAAGACGCGCTGCAGGAACGCAAATTTGTTGAGGAACTGATCTTCCGGGCCAAACACGACCGACGGCCGCATGATCGTCCATGCCAGATTTGCCGCATGGATCGCCTTCTCGCCGTCGCCCTTCGAACGCGAATACATGCTCGGGCCATTCGAGTCGGCGCCAAGCGCGCTGATGTGAATCAAACGATGCACGCCCTTGCCTTCGCAGGCCGCCACGATTCTGGTCGGCAACTCGACGTGCGTGCGCGCGAAATCCGGGCCGTACGGCTTGCCGCGTTTGCCTTGCAGGATCGCCACGAGGTTGATCACGCAATCCGCGCCCTCGACGAAGCCTGCGAGCTGGACCGGATCGAAGACGTCGGTCTCGATCACGTCGATGGGCAGCATGGTGAGATGGCGGGCGTTGTAGCGCCGCCGTGTGGCGATGCGCACGTCTTTGCCCATTTCGACAAGGGCGTTGACGAGATGGCTGCCGATAAAACCGGACCCGCCGATGATCGCAATGGCTTTGTGTCGCATTTTCGACTCCCTGGGTGGAAGCCGCGGCAACGGCTGGCGTGGCGCGCCGCCGCATCAGGACGATGCAGCGGCGGCACGGCGCTTACGGTGCAATGTAACCCAGTCGCGCCTTCAGCGATTGCGGACGGCCTTCGAACAATGCCGCGTAGTAGACCGTATTGGACAACACATTCTTCACGTAGTCGCGCGTTTCCTGGAACGGGATCGCTTCGGCGAAGATCGCGCCTTCAACCGGATGCTGCAACGATTGCCGCCAGTTGCGCGGACGGCCCGGACCCGCGTTGTAACCCGCGGTGGCGAGCACGGCGGACCCGTCGAACTGATTGTAAATCATCGCCAAATAGTTCGTGCCCAACAGGATGTTGGTGTTGATGTCGTTCATCTGGTCGCGCGAAATGGGACCAAGCCCAATCTTTTTGGCGACCAGTTGCGCGGTGCCGGGCATCAACTGCATCAATCCACTCGCGCCGACGTCCGAGCGTGCGTTCATGATGAAACGCGATTCCTGGCGAATCAGCCCGTATGCCCATTCCACGTCAAGGCCGTTCGATTGAGAATCGCGCTCGACGATGTCCTTGAACGGCGACAGATAACGCAGCGAAAAATCATGTTCGCTCTTCGTGCGGTCGGCCGTGTTCACCGCACGGTCGTAAAGCTGGATGCGACGCGCGTATTCGGCGGCGGCAATCAGTTGCCGGTCGCTCATGGTACGCAGCGGCCAGTTCCATTCGCGATTGCCTTCCAGCCGCAGGTTCAGCGCATAGAAACGCTGTGCGAGATCGAAGCCTGGCGTGTTGCCGGCTTGCTGGATTTCGGCGTCGCTAACCATTGTTTTTGGCGGAACCACGATTTTCTGGCCGAGTTCTTCCGCAGCAAGCTGGCCGTAGAAGTTGTAACCCTGCGAGATCGACTGGAATTCCTGATTGGCCGTGGCGGTTTCGCCGGCCTGCTTCAACGCACGCGCATGCCAGTACACCCACGAAGGCTGATTGCGCAGCGCCTCGGGCATCTGTTCGATCGACCAGCGCACCATTGTCCAGTCGCCGGCGAGGAGCGCCGTGCGCGTGCGCCACTCATACGCGGGCGTGGAGAGCGGCGCATTGACCGACAGGCGATACCAGTCCACCGCGCTCGGCATCTGTCTGGTGGCCGCCTGATAGGCAATCGTGCCCCAACCGATTGCGCGTTCCGGCGAACTCAGCGACGGCGCGACCGAAGCGAACGTGGCCGCGGCCATAGCCGGGTCGTTGCGTGCCATGCGCGTGATGGCCAGCAACGCGAGTTGATGCGACTGCGTGTCCGGACCGACCCCGCGTGCGAGCAACAGCGGCGGCGTGCTCGTGGCCTGACCGAACAACACGGGATCGGGCGGCTGGTTGCTCAGCGCGTCGACGAGTTTGGCGCCTGTGTTCGTGTAGTTCTGTTCGTAGGCAAGACGGATCTGTTGCCAGACATCCGCCGTGCTGAACTGCTGATTGATGGCGAGTGCGTTGATCAGGTCGACGCAACCGTCGCCATACCATTTCGGATCGACCAGCAGCGCACGCGCCGCGTCGGCGACGTTTTCACCGTGGGCCGCGCGCGATTCGAGCGCGTAGCACTTGACCTGCGTATCGTCGTTCAGAACGAAGCGCGCGTATTGCTGATCGAAACTGCGCCAGTCGTGACGTGCGCCGAGCACCGTGAGGTAGTCGTTACGCATGCGGTCCGCGATCGCCTGGCCGTCGTAGCGCTGCAGGAACGACAGCACGGGCGCGTCCGGAGCGTCGACACGCGCATGACCGCTCGAATCGAACAGTTGTGGCTTGAGCTGGAAGTACTCCAGGTAGGACGGCGCCGGATAGTTCGGGATCATGCTCGCCAGTTGCGCTGCTCGCCCCGCGTCGTTGCTGCGGGCGGCTTCGCGAAGCTGGACGAAGATCTGGTCGTCGTTCGTAAGTTGCGAGAGAGGAACAGGCTTGACGGCTGAGGCCGTGCTGCACGCGACGAGTGCCGCAGCGGCAAGCGCCAGACCGGCCGCGCGATATACTCGGTAAAGGCGTTTTGACATCGTTGTTTCTGGAGCGCGAATTGACATCAAGCATAGCATGCAACCCCGTCGCGGAATCGAAAAAGGCACTGCGTCGGAGGCTATTGGAAGCAAGGCTAGAGGCGGCTTCCAAGCCAGCCAGCAATGCCGCGCTCGGCCGCCGCATGCTCGATGCGTTAAAGCGTTATGGCGTGAACAGCGTGGGCTTCTACTGGCCGCTCGCCGGCGAGTTCGACGCGCGTGCGGCCATCGCGATCTGGCTCGCCGGTGATGCGGCGCGCGTCGCGAGTCTGCCCGTCGTCAAGGACCGTGGCGTGCCGCTCGAGTTCCATGCGTGGACGCCGGAAACGCCGATGAAGACCGGTCATCACAAGATCGCCGAGCCCACCTCGGGGCGCGTGATCGTGCCGCAGTTGCTGTTCGTTCCATGTGTCGGTTTCGACGCGCACGGCTACCGGCTCGGTTATGGCGGCGGCTACTACGATCGCACGCTCGCCGCGTGGCCGGGCCCGAAGAAGCCGGTCACGGTAGGCATCGCGTATGAAGCCTGCCGCACCGAAGCCTTACAGCGCGAAGCGCACGACATTGCGCTCGATCTGATCGTGACCGAGGCCAGCGCCTATCCCGGCTGAGGGGCCTTTACAACGACGCCGCCGCCCGCGCCGCGGTGTCATACAGCCCTGAAGCGTTGCGCATCAATTGCGCCGCCTCGCCGATCTGCTCATTGGTGAGGCCACTTTCCTTCAGCGTCGAGATAAGACAGCTCTCGCGCACCTCGCGATATTTCAGACACAGTTCACGGCCCGCGTCGGTTGCCGAGAAGAACACTTCCTTGCCGGTCTTTTCGCTTTTTACATACCCTCTAGTGACGAGCTTCTTCAACGCGTAAGTGGCGACGTGCGTGTCTTCGATATTCAGCACGAAGCAGATGTCCGCGAGCTTCTTGCGACGTTCGCGATGGCTGACATGGTGCAGCAGGGAGACTTCGATGGCGGTCATGTCCTTGTCGCCGGCTGCCGACATGCAGCGCACCATCCATCGGTTGAACGCGTTGCCCGCCATGATGAGCGCGTATTCCAGCTCGGACAGTTCCGCGCTTGTCTCGGACACGAGATGTTCCGAGGAGACGATCTTGGTGGGATGGCGCGACATGATGAAAATTCTCGGCAAACGGGAGGGGAAGGTGTCGGGAGTGTACGACGAGCGCATCGTCCCGGCGAGCCTGGCGGAAACTCTTATTGAGAAATTGTTGATATTTTATTGATAATGTACGCTCCTATCGTCGCCGGCCCGATGCTGCTCGCAATCCATCGGGCCGCGCTGCGCGCAATGTTCGACTCCACCTGGGCCGCTAACCAATGAGCCAACCCAAGATTTTCCCGCTCGGCGACGCCGCGCTCGTGTGCGAAGCACCGCCGCCCGCCACGCTGGATTGCCAGCGGCGCGTGTGGGCCGCCGCCGAGGCCGCCCGCGACTGGCCGCATGTGCTCGAGGTCGTGCCGGGCATGAACAACCTGACGCTCGTGTTCGACCCGCTCGAAGCCGACATCAGCGCGCTCACGGCACGGCTGCAATCGGCCTGGCATGCGGCCAGCGAAAGCACTGCGGCCGGCCGCGACGTAGACATTCCGGTCCAGTACGGCGGCGAGTTCGGCCCGGACCTGAAGGCGGTCGCCGATCACACCGGCTTGAGCGTGCGCGAGGTCGTGCAGCGCCATTCGGACGGCGAGTACGTGGTGTTCTTCCTCGGCTTCCAGCCTGGGTTCGCGTACATGGGCGGCCTCGACGCGGCGCTGCATACACCGCGCCGCGCGTCGCCGCGGCTGGAAGTGCCGGCGGGGTCGGTGGGCATCGGCGGGGAGCAGACTGGCGTCTATCCGGCCACTTCGCCCGGCGGCTGGCAACTGATCGGCCGCACCGATACCGCGCTGTTCGATCCCACGCGCCGCCCGCCCACCCTGTTGCAACCCGGCGACCGCGTGCGCTTCACCATTGCGGGGATCCACGCATGATCGATGTCATTCGCGCGGGGCTGTTGACGACCGTTCAGGATCTCGGCCGACACGGATACCGGCATCTCGGCGTCGCGTTCGGCGGAGCGTTGGACCGGCTGTCGCTCGAAGTCGGCAATCGGCTGGTCGGCAACCGGCCGGATGCGGCCGGCCTCGAAATCACGTTTGGTCCCACGGTGCTGCGCTTTCTGCGCGCGACGCGAGTGGCGATCACCGGCACCGAGTTCGGCGCGACGCTCGACGGCAAGCCGGTCTATTCATGGTGGAGTCTGCCCGTCCAGGCCGGCCAGGAACTGGTGCTGAACGCGGCCAAACGTGGCATGCGCGGTTATGTGTGCGTGGCGGGCGGCATCGACGTGCTGCCGATGCTCGGCTCACGCAGCACCGACCTGGCTGGCCAGTTCGGCGGTCTTGGCGGACGCGCGTTGCGCGACGGCGACCGCCTGCCGGTCGGCGTGCCGCCGCAACGCGGCCACGTCGGCTTCACGCCGCAAGCACCGGAATTCGGCGTGAAGGCGCCCGCGTGGTGCAAATTCGTGCTCGTTCATGAGCCGTTGCGGCGCGGCCGTCATCCGGCGGGCGTGCCGTGGGCAGTGCCGATCCGCGTGCTGCGCGGTCCGGAATATGCAAGCTTCACCGAGGCGGCGCAGGAGTCGTTCTGGTCCGACGAATGGCTCGTCACGCCAAACAGCAATCGCATGGGCTATCGCCTCGCGGGCACCGAACTCAAGCGTAGCCACCAAGCCGACCTGCTCTCGCATGCCGTGCTGCCCGGCGCGATCCAGGTTCCGCCGAATGGCCAGCCGATCGTGCTGATGAGCGATGCGCAGACCACCGGCGGCTATCCGAAGATCGGCGCGGTGATTCAGGCCGATCTGTGGAAGCTCGCGCAGGTACGGCTGAACGCGGCGATCCGCTTCATTCCGACAACGCCTTACGAGGCGCGTCACGCTTTAGTGGAAGAGCGCACGTATTTGCGGCAGATCGACGCCGCGATCACGATGCATGAAGAACGCTGCGAACGGCAGGCGGCCGTCGCGGCTCTCTGATAACGGGCGCGTGCCGGCGAGGCGCCTGTCGTCGAGTTTTTCGAGCAACCGGACAGGCAGGCAACGCTGATTCACGCAAAGGCCCGGCGTTTTTTGAGACTAGAGGTACACCATGGAAATCGATCTGAACGCCGATCTCGGCGAAGGCTGCGGCTCCGACGAGGCGCTGCTCGACCTCGTCAGTTCCGCCAACATTGCGTGCGGCTGGCACGCGGGGGGCGCCAACGCGATGCGCGACTGTGTGCGGTGGGCGGTGCAAAAAGGCGTCGCGATCGGTGCGCATCCAAGCTTTAACGACCCTGAGAACTTCGGCAGGAAGGAGATGGATCTGCCGGAGAAAGAGATATATGCGGGCGTGCTCTACCAGCTTGGCGCGTTGTCGGCGATTGCGCAGGCGGAGGGCGGCCGCATTGCGCACGTCAAGCCGCACGGCGCGCTGTACAACCAGGCCGCGCGCGATCCGAGAATTGCCGACGCGATCGTCTGCGCCGTGCACGACTTCGACCCTTCGGTCGCGGTGTTCGCGCTGGCGAACAGCGGACTCGTGACAGCCGCCCGCAACGCGGGGCTGACCGCCATCGAAGAAGTGTTCGCCGACCGTGGCTATCGGTCCGACGGCTCGCTGGTGCCGCGCAAGGAGCCCGGCGCGCTGCTGGAGGACGAAGACGAAGTGCTGGCGCGCACACTCGCCATGGTGCGCGAGCAACGCGTGCAGGCCGTGGACGGTCAGTGGGTCACGCTGAACGCGCAGACCATCTGCCTGCACGGCGACGGCCCGCACGCGCTGGCCTTCGCGCGGCGCATCCGCGATGCGCTGGAAGAGGCGGGTATCGCGGTCCACGCAGCGGGCGCCGCGAGCGTCTGAAGCTCGCGCGACCGACGCGGCTCCAGACTCCGCGATCAACTTCTGCCACGCCCCGAACGCCCCGCTCCCCCGCGGGGCGTTTGCCAGGTGCGGGACGCTTTTGCAATACCGCTATAGCAGTCAATGCAGTCAGACGTAGATGTAGACGCAGAGCAGGTGTAGTCGAAGCAACACGGCCGACAAGAGCCGTGGCAACAAGACGGCGCATGGATCATCAGGCGCCGGCCCACGTGAGCCGCCATAAGCGGCGAGGTTGAAACCCTGTTTGGAGATCCAGATGCAGACAACAGTCAGTCTATGGCCGCTCATCGGCGTGGCCGTTATCATCGTCGGCTTTTTATTGCGGTTCAATCCGATGCTGATCGTGGCGGTTGCCGCGATCATCACCGGTCTGGCCGCGCATTTCCCGCCTGAAAAAATACTCGCTGAAATTGGCACCGGTTTTATCAAGACCCGCAACATTCCGCTGATCATCCTGCTGCCGCTCGCAGTGATCGGCCTGCTCGAACGACACGGTCTGCGCGAGCGTGCGCAGACGTGGATCAGCAGCATCAAGGCCGCGACGGCCGGGCGTCTGCTGATCGTCTATCTGCTCGTGCGGGAACTCACGGCGGCGGTCGGCCTGACCGGGCTGGGCGGTCATCCGCAAATGGTGCGTCCGCTGATCGCGCCGATGGCCGAAGGCGCGACCGAAACCCGTTACGGCAAGATCAGCGAAGCGGTGCGCTTCAAACTGCGCGCGTACTCGGCGGCGACCGACAACGTCGGGCTCTTCTTTGGCGAGGACGTGTTCGTCGCGTTCGGCGCGATCGTGCTGATGACGACCTTCCTGAAGGAAGCCGGCATCGTCGTCGAGCCGATTCACGTGGCCGTGTGGGGCATTCCGACCGCGATCTGCGCGTTCCTCGTCCACGGCTTCCGCCTTTATCTGCTCGACCGCAGACTCGAACGTGAATTGCGCGGCAATACGCCGATCAGGAGCGCGGCTGGCGCCGCCCCGGCATCGCCGACGCAACCTGCCGCAGGAGACAAAGCATGACGCTCACCATCACATATCTGTTCTGGCTGCTGGGCATCGTGCTGCTCGTGATCGGCGGCATGATCATCACGGACCGGGAGCACCCGCGCCGCCTCACTGCCGGCGGCTTCTGGATTCTCTATGCGCTGATCTTCCTGATCGGCGACAGGCTGCCGCCCGCCGTGGTCGGCATTGCGGTGATCGTCATGGCGCTGATTGCCGGCTTTGGCGGCGTCACCGCGGGCAAGCCGAGACTGCTGTCGCTCGAAGCACGCAAAGCGAGCGCCGCGCGTCTTGGCAACAAGCTGTTCGTGCCCGCGCTGACCATTCCGGTCGTCACGGTGCTCGTCACGCTGTCGGCGAGCCATCTGGTGTTCGGCGGTTTGCCGCTGATCGAGAAGGCAAACGTCACGCTGATCGGCTTCGGCATTGGCTGCGTGATCGCGCTGGCCATTGCCTGCGTGCTGACACGCGACACGGTCGGCCAGTCGATGAAGGAAGCGCGCCGCCTCGTCGACGCGCTGTCCTGGGCTGCGGTTCTGCCGCAGATGCTCGGCATGCTCGGACTCGTGTTCTCGGACGCGGGCGTGGGCAAGGCCGTGGCTCACGTCACGACTGCTTACATCAGCCTCGACTATCGCTTCATTGCGGTGGCCACGTACTGCATCGGCATGGCGCTCTTCACGATGGTGATGGGCAACGGCTTCGCAGCGTTCCCGGTGATGACGGGCGGCGTCGGCGTGCCGATTCTGGTTGGCGTGTTTCACGGCAATCCGGCCGTGATGGTCGCTATCGGCATGTTCTGCGGCTATTGCGGCACGCTGATGACCCCGATGGCCGCGAACTTCAACATGGTCCCGGCGGCATTGCTGGAGTTGCCGGACAAGAACGCGGTAATCAAGGTGCAGGTGCCTACCGCGCTCACCCTGCTCGTCGTCAATATCTTCCTGTTGAATTTCCTGATGTTTCTGTAGGCGTCTGCGCATTACCGGAGATGCGCTGGCGCATTGCGGAAAGTTCACCCGCGATGCGTCAGCGAACAGAATGCACGAGCGGAAAGATGCTCGGTCGATTCAGAAGCTTCCGAACGTCTCGCGAGCGACCCAAACCTTAAGCTGGTGGATGTCTCCCATCCATCCACCGGCGCATGCAGTGCTCGCTGCCGGTGCTTTCCAGCGAGCCTTCATGGACCATCCATCGCATCGCGACACGGCGCGCGGCGACGCACCACCTGCCGCCTATCTCGCGTCGCTGATCGACGCAGCACTCGAAGCGCATCAGGCAGGCCGGCTCGACACCGCCGAGCCGATCTATCGCGAAGCACTTGCGCTCGCTCCCAAACACACGAAAGCGTTGCATTACTTCGGCGTGCTGCAGCATCAACGGGGCAACCACGACCTCGCAGCCGGGCTGCTCAGTCAGGCGCTCAAGATCGACCGGAGCGACGCCGCGTGCTGGAGCAACCGCGGCCTCGTCGCCGCCTCGCTCGGCCATCTCGACGAAGCCATGATCTGTTATGACCAGGCGCTGCAATTGAAACCGGATTTCGCCGACGCCCGCAACAACTTCGGCGTCGCGCTACAGGCACAAGGCGCGCTCGACGAGGCGATCGAGCAATACCGCTTCGCGCTCGCCGTGAATCCGGCCGCTGTCGACGTCCATCTGAATCTGGGCACGGCGCTCGCGAAGCAGCGCAAGTTCGACGAGGCGCTGGCCTGCTACGAGCGCGCGTTGGCGCTCGACCCGGCGTCGGCGGAAGCGCACTTCAACGCGGGCAATGCGCACAATGCGAAAGGCGAGGTCGCGGCGGCGATCGTGAGCTTCGAGCGAGCGCTTGCACTGCGCGCCGATTACGCGGAAGCGCACGTCAACCTGGGCACCGCGATCGGCAAGCGCGGCGACTATGCGGGCGCCGAAGCGCACTACCGGCGCGCCGTCGCGCTGAAGCCCAATCCGACCAACCTGGTGTGTCTCGGCGGTTCGCTTGGCGCGCAGGGTCGGCTCGACGAAGAAGAAGGCTTTTATCGTCATGCGCTGTCGCTCGATCCGAATTACGCGGACGCGCATCAGAACCTGGCGTGGCTGCTGCTCAAGCGCGGCGACTACACGCGTGGCTGGGCCGAATTCGCGCTGCGCTGGCGCAAAAGCGACTATGAGGCGCTCGCGGTGCCCGGTGTGGCGGAATGGCGCGGCGAACCGCTCAGCGGCCGCCGTCTGCTGATTGTCGGCGAGCAGGGCTTTGGCGACCACTTCCAGTTTCTGCGCTTTGCGCGCGTGCTCGAACAGCGCGGTGCGACCGTCGATGTCTGCGTGCGCGAGCCGCTGCTGCCGCTCGTTGCGCGGACACCCGGCGTGCGCCGGGCGTATAGCGGCAAGCCGCAAGGCGAGTACGACTTCTGGGTGCCTATGCTGAGCATTCCCTGTTGCATCGGCATGCAGTTATCGACGATTCCGGCCAGCGTCCCGTATCTGTTCGCCGACAAAGCCAGGGTGAAGACGTGGCGAAAGCGCGTCGGCGTGGCCGGTGGGGGCCGGCGCAAAGTCGGGCTCGTGTGGGCCGGCAGCCCGACGTTCGGCAACGACCTTTACCGCTCGATGGCATTGCCCGATCTGGCGGCGCTCGCCAGCGTGCAGCACGTTGACTGGTACGCGTTGCAGAAAGGGCCCGCGCACGCGCAACTCGCCCACGCACCGTCGGTATTCGGCGCGCACGATTTCACCGCCCATCTGAATAACTTCGAGGACACGGCCGCGCTGATCATGAACCTGGACCTCGTGATCTCCGTCGACACGGGCGTCGCGCACCTGGCGGGCGCGTTGGGCAAGCCGGTGTGGCTGCTGCTGCCGGCCAACTCCGACTGGCGCTGGCTCGAAGCGCGCAGCGATACGCCCTGGTATCCGCGCATGAGGCTGTTCAGGCAGACACTGCTTGGCGACTGGACAACGGTGGTCGCCGAAGTGGCTG
The DNA here is from genome assembly GCF_039621805.1 of Paraburkholderia sp. PREW-6R. Lineage (NCBI taxonomy): Bacteria > Pseudomonadati > Pseudomonadota > Betaproteobacteria > Burkholderiales > Burkholderiaceae > Paraburkholderia > Paraburkholderia sp. PREW-6R. Next base: position 3,248,977 of record NZ_CP155073.1, read on the forward strand.
ACGCGTTACGCGAAGGCGAGTGAGAAGCGTGCCTGCGCAGCGCTTCTGCGCATTGCCGGCAGCGAGCGTGACGAAGCGCCGAGCCTGCCTGTCGCTGTCGCGCGAGCATATTAGGCGCAGCCCTTCGGGCAGCAACGCGCGGGGCGACTTTCAGCCCGCTTCCACGACAAACCCATGCTGCCGCAATAGCTGCAGCACGCCCCTTCGCCCGCCCAGATGCAGCGCGCCGATCGCCACGAACACCGGTTTGTTCGGCCCGGCAATCAGCAGCATGCGCGACACGAAACGCCGGTTGCGGTCATACACGATCTTCCTGTCGATCGAAGCGGACAGGCTCGGGTCGCGTGCCAGTCGCTCGGATTGCGCGGCCTCCCAGGCTGCGATCGCGTCGGCGTCGCCCACGCGCCACAGGCGATGCAGCGTGCGCACGTCCTCGACGTTTTCCGCCGGCGTCTGCACGAGGTCCTGCGCCAGCATTTCGCGTTGCTGCGCGAGCGTGAGTCCGGTGAAGGCGCGCATTTGTTGCGACAAGGTTTCGAGGCCGACAATCTTGCCGCGCGTGCGCAGATAGACGTTCTGTAGCTGCGCCTCGGTGCCGTATTCGGTCTGCAAGCCAGCGCTCAACGAGTCGTAGGTTTCGACCAGCAGCGATGCCAGCCACGGGCGCATCTTCTTGATTTCCTCCAGCGCCGCGGGATTGGCGCGCAGACGGAACGCGAGCCTGCGCCATAACGCGTCCGGCAACAAACCCGGCAGGCAGTCGCGACGGCAAACGCCGTACTTCGATACGTCGTCCTGTGAGACCAGCAGTTCGTCAGGAGAAAGTTCGAGCGCCAGTGTCGGCGAGGCGGACAGTGCGCCGAGGATCGGCGGCCGGAATGGCTGCCCGACGGGATAGTCGGCCGGATCGCCAACGTGCAGCGTACCGAGCACGTAGATCGTCGTCGTGCCGCGCGTTGCGACATAGAACGGCATGTGCGCCGGCTGCAAGCGCACCGGCCCGCTCGCGGTGGTGCCCGGCGCGGAAGGCGGCGGATTGACGCCCGGCAACGCGGGGCGCCCGGCCTGCGCCGGCGCGTTGGCCGCGGCACCGGCGGCATGCGCCATGCCGACCGGCGCTGCCGGGGGAAAGATGCAACACACGCTGAACAGCGCGGCACCGGCAAGTGCGCGCGCTCTCCAGCGCCGCGCGACAGCGGCGCGACAGCCGCCGCGATCACGCAAGCGGCGCGTAACACGACGCGCCGCCAAACCATCAGGCATTCACTTCCCCCACCTCCTCTGCACGGTGACACGATACCTGACGGCCATCCACTTCACGTAACTTCGGTTCTTCACTGCGACATCGGTCGATCACATACGGGCATCGCTGATGAAACGTGCAGCCCGACGGCGGATTCAGCGGCGACGGCATTTCGCCTTGCAGCTTGATCTTGATCGTGCGATCCGCTTCGAAGATGGACGGCGTGGCCGACATCAGCGCGCGCGTGTACGGATGCCGCGGATTCGAGAAAATCCGCTTCTTGTCGCCCAGCTCGGCCACGCCGCCGAAGTACATCACCATCACGTCGTCGGCGATATGCTCCACCACCGAGAGGTTGTGCGAGATGAACACATAGCTGGTCCTGAACTGCTGCTGAAGATCCATGAACAGATTCAGGATCTGCGCCTGGATCGACACATCGAGCGCCGACACCGGCTCGTCCGCCACCACGATCTGCGGATCGAGAATCATCGCGCGAGCAATCGCCACACGCTGACGCTGGCCGCCCGAAAACATATGCGGATAACGCTTCGCATGTTCCGGACGCAGGCCGACGGTGCGCATCATCTGCGCAATCCGCTCGGCGCGCTCGGTGGCGCTCATGTGCGTGTTGATGGCAAGCGGCTCGCCGAGCGTCTGCTCGACGGTTTTGCGCGGATTGAGCGACGCAAACGGATTCTGGAACACCATCTGCACGCGCCGCCGCAGCGCCGCAATTTTTGCGTGATCCGCGCTGGCCACGTCTTCACCGTCGATCAGCAGACGGCCCGCGCTCGGCGACTCGATCATGGTGAGCTGGCGCGCGAGCGTGGATTTTCCACACCCCGATTCGCCGACCACCGCGAGTGTCTTGCCGCGTTCGAGCGCGAACGAAACGCCGTTGAGCGCCTTCACCGTGCCGGTCGCGAACATGCCGCGTTTGACCTGGTAATAGCGCGCCAGCTTCTCGGCGACCAGCACGTGATCGCCCGCATGGTCCGACTGGCGCCGCGGTTCGGGTACTGCGTTCATCGTGCGCCTCCATGAGTGTGAACGTTGGCGTCGCCGCTCAGGTTCAGGGGTTTGATACAGCGCACGCGCGCGGCTTCGCTATGGCCCTGGAGCGGCGCGAGCGCCGGCCGTGCTTTCGTGCAGTCGTCGACCACATACTTGCAGCGCGGCGCGAACAGACACCCTTTCGGACGATCGTCGCGGCCCGGCACCATGCCCGGCAATGCAGCGAGCCGCACGGCGCCGACGTTGTGTTCGGGAATCGCCGCCAGCAATGCTTCCGTGTACGGATGATGTGGCGCCGCGAAAATATCCGGCACCTTGTTCGTTTCGATCACTTCTCCAGCGTACATGACCGCGACGCGCTGCGCGACTTCGGACACCACCGCCAGATCGTGCGAAATCAGCACGAGCGCCATGCCGCGTTCTTTCTGCAGCTTCATGAGCAATTCCATGATCTGCGCCTGGATCGTCACGTCGAGCGCGGTGGTCGGTTCGTCGGCGATCAGCAGCTTCGGGTTGCAGGCAATCGCCATGGCGATCATCACACGCTGGTTCATACCGCCCGACATCTGATGCGGAAACGAGCCAATACGGTTCTTCGCATCGGGAATGCCAACCTGATCGAGCAGTTCCAGAGCCCGCCGGTCCAATGCGCTACCGCGCAGGCCTTCGTGCAGTCTGAGCACTTCCTTGATCTGATAACCGACCGTGTAGCTCGGGTTCAGACTCGTCAGCGCGTCCTGAAACACCATGGCGATGTCTTTGCCGATAATCTTGCGGCGTTCCTTCGCCGAGGCTTTCAGCAGGTTCGTGCCGTTGAAACTGATTTCGTCGGCCGTCACTTTGCCGGGCGCGTCGATCAGGCCCATTAACGCCATCATCGTCACGCTTTTGCCGGAGCCGGATTCGCCGACCACGCCGACCACTTCGCCCGGCGCGATGTCGAGATCGATCCGATCGACTGCGGGCAGGCCGTTGAAATTGACCGCCAGATTGCGGATGGTGAGTAAGCTGGTCATATCACGCCATCCGTTTCAGTTTGGGATCGAGCGCGTCACGCAGGCCGTCGCCGAGCAGGTTGATCGCGAGCACCGAGATCAGGATGGACAGGCCCGGCATGGTAACGATCCACCAGGCGCTATCGATATAGTCGCGTGCCGAGGCGAGCATTGCACCCCACTCCGCCGACGGCGGTTGCACGCCCAGCCCGAGAAAACCGAGCGCGGCGGCGTCGAGAATGGCCGACGAAAAGCCGAGCGTCGCCTGCACGATCAGCGGCGCGGTGCAGTTCGGCAGCACTTGCGAGAACATCAACCGCAGGGTGCCCGCGCCGGCCACACGCGAAGCCGTCACATACTCTTTCTGCAATTCGCCTTGTGCCGACGCGCGCGTCAAACGCACATAGCCCGGCAGTGCAACGATCGCTATGGCCAGCATCGTGTTGACGAGGCCCGGACCGATGATCGCGACCACCGCGACCGCGAGCAGCAGCGACGGCAGCGCGAGCAGTACGTCCATGATGCGCATGATCGGCGTGTCGGCCCATTTCTCGAAGAACGCGGCGATCAGCCCGAGCACGATGCCCGGAATCAGCGCGAGCACCACCGACACGAAGCCGATCCAGAACGACAGCCGTGCGCCGTACATCAGACGCGAGAGGATGTCGCGGCCCGCTTCGTCGGTGCCGAGAACGAACTTCCAGTTGCCGCCGTCGAGCCATGCTGGCGGAATCTTCACAAAGTCGCGGTACTGTTCGATTGGACTATGCGGCGCGATCAGCGGCGCGAAAATCGCCACGATAATCAGCGCCAGCACGACGATGCCGGCGCCGACCGCGCCACGGTTGCGTGAAAAATTCGCCCAGAATTCACGGGCGGCAATTGCGCGGCCACTTGGAGGAGTGACCGACTGGGGGACTGTGTTTTGTATGTCTGCCATGGTCGTGATTACCTCGTATGACGGATGCGCGGATTCAGCACGCCGTACAGCAGATCGACGACGAGGTTCACCACGATTACCAGCGTGGCGATCATCAGAATACCGCCCTGCACCACCGGATAGTCGCGGCGGCCGATCGCGTCGATCAGCCACTTGCCGATGCCCGGCCACGAAAACAGCGTCTCGGTGAGCACGGCGCCAGCCAGAAGCGTGCCGACCTGCAGACCGATCACGGTCACGACCGGAATCAGCGCATTGCGCAACGCATGCACGACGATCACGCGCGCCGGCGACAAACCCTTGGCGCGCGCAGTGCGGATGTAATCCTCGCGCAGCACTTCGAGCATCGACGAACGCGTCATCCGCGCGATCACGGCCAGCGGAATCGTACCGAGCACGATGGCCGGCAGAATCAGATGGCTCAGCGCGGATTTGAACGCGCCTTCGTCGGTGCCCGGCATCAGCGCGTCGATCAGCATGAAGCCCGTCACGTGCGGGATGTCGTATTCCACCGCAATGCGGCCCGACACGGGGGTCCAGCCGAGCTTGACCGAGAACACCATGATGAGGATCAACCCCCACCAGAAGATCGGCATCGAATAACCGGTGAGCGCCGTGCCCATCACGCCGTGATCGACCACCGTGCCGCGCCGCAACGCCGCGAACACGCCCGCCGGCAGGCCGACGATCAACGCGAACAGCATCGCGCAGATCGACAGTTCGACGGTGGCGGGAAACCGGGCGAGGAACTCGCCCATCACGCTGGTGTTGGTGATGATGGACGTGCCCAGATCACCATGCAGCGCGCGGCCGATGTAGTGAACGTATTGCATGGGCAGAGACTCGTCGAGCCCGAGCCGGTGCATCGCGGCTGCATGCATGGCGGGATCGACGCCGCGCTCGCCCATCATCACTTCGATGGGGTCGCCCGGTATCAGGTGAATCAGCGCGAACGCGAGGATCGTAATGCCGATGAAAGTCGGTATTACCATGCCGATGCGGCGCAAAACAAAGCGGAACATGGTTTTTGTCCCTATGGTCTTGGTGTAGAAAAAACGCAACCGGCGACGAGGGCTTGTGACCCCGGTCGCCGGACCATTTCGACCAGTTTTCTAACCGTGCGAAAAGCTACTGCGTAAGTTTGACTGCCCGATCGTTACTTCACGCTGACGCCGTCGAAACGCGCATAACCGAGCGGCTCGATGCGCATGTCGACCACCTTCTTGCTGACAGGCTGGTACACGGTTGAGTGAGCGATCGGCGAGAACGGCAGTTGCTGCGCGAAGATCTGCTGCGCCTGCGTGTAAGCCGTGACGCGCGCCGCCTGATCCGACGTGACGCGACCCTTCTGGATCAGATCGTCGAACGGCTTGTAGCACCACTTCGAGAAGTTGTTGCCATTCACCGCTTCGCAGCCGAGCAGCGTGCCGAGCCAGTTGTCCGGATCGCCATTGTCGCCCGTCCAGCCGATCAGCATCGTGTCGTCTTCACCTGCGTGCGCGCGCTTGATGTATTCGCCCCATTCATACGTGACGATTTTCGCTTTCACGCCGATCTTGGCCCAGTCGGCCTGGATCATTTCGGCCATCAGACGCGCATTCGGGTTGTACGCGCGCTGCACCGGCATCGCCCACAGCGTGATGTCGAAGCCGTTCGGGAAGCCGGCCTTCGCCAGCAATGCCTTTGCCTTTTCCGGGTCGTAGGACGCGCCCTTCAGATTCTTGTCATACGACCACTGGGTCGGCGGCATCGGGTTCGTTGCGGGCTGGCCTGCGCCCTGATACACCGAGTCGATGATCGCCTTCTTGTTGATCGCCATGTCGAGCGCCTGACGCACCTCGAGCTTGTCGACCGGCTTGTGCGACACGTTGTAGGCGAGGTAGCCCAGGTTGAAGCCCGGCTGCGACGGCATGTCGATGTTCGCTTCCGACTTCAGCGGCGCGATGTCGGCCGGACGCGGATAGCTCATCACCTGGCATTCGTCGCGCTTGATCTTCTGCACGCGCACGCCGGCGTCCGGCGTGATCGAAAAGATCAGCTTCGAAATCTTCACTGCATTCGGCTTCCAGTAATCCGGATTGCCGTCGAAGCGGATCGTCGCGTCTTTCGTATAGCTGCGGAAGATGAACGGACCGGTACCGACCGGGAACTGGTTGATGTCGGCGGCCTTGCCCGCTTTCATCAACTGGTCGCCATATTCGCTCGACAGGATCGACGCATATTCCATCGCCAGATTCTGGATGAACGGCGCGTTGACTTCCTTCAGCGTGAACTTGACCGTGTACGGATCGACCTTTTCGATGCCGGTGATCAGCTTGTCGAGGCCCATGTCGGTGAAGTACGGGAACTGCACCGGATAAGCCTTGTGGAAGGCCGAGTTCGGATCCAGCATGCGCTGGAACGTGAACACGACGTCATCCGCATTGAATTCGCGCGTCGGCTTGAAGAACGACGTGGTCTGAAACTTCACGCCATGACGCAGATGGAACGTATAAGTCTTGCCGTCCGAAGAGACTTCCCATTTTTCGGCGAGGCCCGGCTCGACCTTGGTGCCGCCGCGCTCGAACTCGACGAGGCGGTTGTAAACAGTGAAGGTATTAGCCGTGAAATCGGTGCCCGTGGTGTATTGGGCCGGATCGAAACCCGCGGGGCTGCCTTCTGAGCAGTACACCAGGGTTTTATTCGGAATCTCAGCGCGCGCAACGCTTGCGCCCAGCATGGATGCCGCTGCAGCGGCGACGAGCGTCGTAACACGCGCGGCGCGCAACAGATTGTTTTGCTTCATGTTTCCTCCAGGTTCGTGGCCGGCTCCCGCCGGCGTAGCGCGATCTTACTTGAGCATGGCTTGCACCAACAAGCAGAGGAAAAAACCCCTGTTGACGATTGGAAACTATTCGGGCGTTGAAAAAGCCGCATGCCGGCGCTGGCCGGAGCATGCGGCTCTTAACGAAGGCCCCGGCAAAATCCGGGCCGCGCGCGTCTATTTCACGCCGACATTCATGAATTGCGTCGGCCCGAACGGGTCGATCTTGAAGCCCGTCACGTTTTTGCTGATGGGTTGATACACCGTGGAGTGGGCGATCGGCGTGAACGGCACCTGATCCTTGAAAATTTCCTGCGCTTCAGTGTAGGCCTTGGTGCGCTCTGCCATATCCGTCGTGCCGCGGCCTTTGCGGATCAGGTCGTCGTAAGGCTTGTAGCACCACTTGGAGAAATTGCTGCCGTTCACCGCGTCGCAGCCGAGCAGTACGCCCAGCCAGTTGTCCGGGTCGCCGTAGTCGCCGGTCCAGCCGATCAGCATGGCCTCATGCTCGCCGGCATGCGCGCGGCGAATGTATTCACCCCACTCGTACGTACCGATTTTCACTTTCACGCCGATCTTCGCCCAGTCGGATTGCAGCATTTCCGCCATCAGGCGCGCGTTCGGGTTGTACGGCCGCTGGACTGGCATCGCCCAGAGCGTCAAGTCGAAGCCGTCGGGATAACCGGCCTGCTTCAGCAGTGCCTTGGCCTTGTCGATGTCGTAAGGCGCGTCCTTCAGGTTCTTGTCATAGCCCCATTGCGTCGGCGGCATCGGATTGGTCGCCGGCTGACCCGCGCCCTGATACACCGACTCGATAATCGCTTTCTTGTTGATCGACATGTCCAGCGCGCGGCGCACGAGCACATTGTCGAGCGGCTTTTTGGTGGTGTTGTACGCGATGTAGCCAAGGTTGAAGCCCACCTCGCTCGGCATGGCGAGCGACGCATCCGCTTTCACCGCCGGAATGTCCGCGGGGCGCGGATATGCCATCACCTGGCATTCCCCGCGTTTGAGCTTTTGCAGCCGGACAGCCGGGTCGACGGTGATCGCGAAAATCAGCTTGCTCACCTTCACCACGCCTGGCTTCCAATAATCCGGATTACCGTCGAAACGGATCGAATCATCCTTCGTGTAACTGCGGAAGATGAACGGGCCGGTGCCGACCGGATACTGGTTGATGTCCGACGCTTTACCCGCTTTCAGTAACTGATCGCCGTATTCCGCCGACAGCACCGACGCGAACGGCATGGCGATCTGCTGCAGGAACGGCGCGTCCACTTCTTTAAGCGTGAAACGCACGGTGTACGGGTCGACCTTTTCGATCTTCGACACGTTTTTGGCCAGCCCGAGATCGCTGAAATACGGAAATGGAACGGCGTACGCCTTTCGGAACGGCTGATCCGGATCGAGCATGCGCTGGAAGGTGAAGAGCACGTCGTCGGCGTTGAACTCCCGCGTCGGCTTGAAAAACGACGTGGTCTGGAATTTTACGCCGTGGCGCAGGTGGAATGTGTAGGTCAGCCCGTCGGGCGACACATCCCACTTCTCCGCGAGACCCGGTTCGATGTCCGTGCTGCCCTAGGCAAATTCGACCAGCCGGTTATATACGGTGTAGGACCCCGCGGTGAATTCGACGCTGGTCGTGTATTGCGCCGTATCGAAACCCGCCGGACTGCCCTCGGAACAGAACACGATGGTTTTGTCAGGCAGGCTCGCCGCCGCCGCCGCGCCGGGCAACAGGCCAGCGGTCAGCAACGTGCAGGCGCTGATAGCTGGAAGGCAGGTATGGCGAACCGCAAACAGCAACTTGGATACCGTCATCATGTTCTCCGCACAGCAGCCACGTCAGCTGCGGTCCGATGATAGACAGCTCAAAATTTGGGTTCAATGCGGACTTACGAGTTGCAAGAATTCAAAGTCTGGGCAGGCTTATTGCGTGCAACGATTTTGCTGCAATTCCGCGCCGCGTAAAAAAACGCGCGGCCCAAGGAGCCGCGCGGTTCGTGCATGCCTGATCGACGCGCTAGACGTTGAGCCGCTCGCAGATCGATTTGGTGGCCGCCGCGCTATTTAGCGTGTAGAAATGCAGCCCCGGCACTTTTCCGTCGAGAAGACGAGAGCACAGGTCGGTCACCACATCCAGCCCAAATGCGCGGATCGACTCGCGATCGTCGCCAAAGCTTTCGAGCCGGCGAGCAATCCAGCGCGGCACTTCGGCGCCGCACATCTCCGAAAAACGCATCAGTTGCGAGAAGTTCGTGATCGGCATGATGCCGGGCACGATCGGCACGTCGACGCCAAGTTTCCTTGCGTCGTCGACAAAACGGAAGTAGGCGTCGGCGTTAAAGAAATACTGCGTGATCGCGGAATTGGCGCCGGCCTTCACCTTGCGCGCGAAGTTTTCCAGATCGACACGCGGCGAGCGCGACTGCGGGTGGTACTCCGGATAACCGGCCACCTCGATCCAGAACCAGTCGCCAAACTCAGCACGAATGAAGCTCACCAGTTCCGACGCATAACGCAATTCGCCGACTTCGCCCATGCCAGAGGGCAAATCGCCGCGCAACGCGACGATGTGGCGAATGCCGTGTGCGCGGTATTCGTTGAGAATCGCACGCAGGCTTTCCTTCGACGAGCCGATGCACGACAGGTGGGGCGCCGCTTCGAGCCCGTCCTTCGCCATGTCGACGACGGTGTCGAGCGTGCCTTGCTGCGTCGAGCCGCCGGCGCCGAACGTGACGGAGACGAATTTTGGCTTGAGCGTCGCAAGCTGAGCACGCGTGACGCGCAGCTTGTCGACGCCGTCTGGCGTTTTCGGAGGGAAGAATTCGAATGAAAGTTCGATCGGGTTCATGATCCTGTGGTCAACCGTGCGTCAGCCGAGACTGCGGTTGCCGAAAATGAGCGCGGACAACAACCACGAAACGATGCTGTACAGGATCGAGCCGAAGAACGCGGACCAGAACCCCGACACTTCGAATCCCTTCAACAGCGACGCACACAGCCAGAAGCACAGCGCATTGACCACCAGAATGAAGAGGCCGAGCGTGAGAATCGTGACGGGCAGCGTCAGCAGGATCAGCACCGGTCGCAGAATCGTGTTGATCAATCCGAGCACCACCGCGACGATCAATGCGGTGCCGAAACTGCGGATATGGATCGACGGTACGAGGTAGGTGATGATCAGGAGTGCGAGTGCGTTGATCAGCCAGGTCAGCAGCACGGTCATGTAGAGCTCCGTTGGCGGGTTGTCCGTTGGATGGGAAAGGCGGGCATGGCGAACGAAGCGGCGCATGATGCGCCGCTTCGTCGTCAAACTGTCATGCTTTTGAACCGCCCGCGGCGTGCTTAATAGCGGTAGTGGTTCGGCTTGAACGGACCGTTCTTGTCCACGCCGATGTAACCCGCCTGCTCGTCCGACAACACGGTGAGGTCCGCGCCGATACGCGCGAGGTGCAGACGCGCAACCTTTTCGTCCAGATGCTTCGGCAGCACGTACACCTTGTTTTCGTACTTGTTGCCTTGCGTGAACAGTTCGATCTGCGCGAGCGTCTGGTTCGTAAAGGAGTTGGACATCACGAACGACGGGTGGCCCGTCGCGCAGCCCAGGTTCACGAGGCGCCCTTCAGCCAGCAGGATCACGCGCTTGCCGTCCGGGAAAATGATGTGGTCGACTTGCGGCTTGATGTTGTCCCACTGGTATTGACGGGTCGACGCAACGTCGATTTCCGAGTCGAAGTGACCGATGTTGCAGACAATCGCGTTGTGGCGCATCGCCTTCATGTGGTCGTGGCCGATCACGTGGTAGTTGCCGGTAGCCGTCACGAAGATGTCGGCCTTGTCCGCCGCATATTCCATCGTCACGACGCGGTAGCCTTCCATTGCCGCCTGCAACGCGCAGATCGGATCGATTTCGGTGACCCAGACGGTTGCGCCCAGGCCGCGCAGCGATTGCGCGCAACCCTTGCCCACGTCGCCGTACCCTGCAACCACGGCGATCTTGCCCGCGATCATCACGTCGGTGGCGCGCTTGATCCCGTCGACCAGCGACTCGCGGCAGCCGTACAGGTTGTCGAACTTCGACTTGGTGACCGAGTCATTGACGTTGATGGCCGGGAACGGCAGGCGCCCCTCCTTTTCCATCTGATACAGACGGTGCACGCCCGTCGTGGTCTCTTCGGTCACGCCCTTGATGTGCTTCAGGCGCGTGGAGTACCACGTCGGATCAGCGTCGAGGTGCGACGCGATCGACTTGTACAGTGCGACTTCTTCTTCGTTGGTCGGCTTCGAGATCACCGAGCGGTCTTTTTCGGCTTTCGAGCCGAGGATCAGCAGCAACGTGGCGTCGCCGCCGTCGTCGAGGATCATGTTGGCGAATTCGCCGTTCGGCCATTCGAAAATGCGGTGCGAAAACTCCCAGTATTCGTCGAGCGTCTCGCCCTTGTACGCGAACACCGGGGTGCCGGCCTGAGCGATCGCTGCAGCAGCGTGGTCCTGCGTCGAGAAAATGTTGCACGATGCCCAGCGGACGTCGGCGCCGAGTGCCGTCAGCGTCTCGATCAGCACGCCGGTCTGGATGGTCATGTGCAGCGAACCTGCGATGCGCGCGCCCTTCAGCGGCTGCTGCGCCTTGTATTCTTCGCGCGTTTGCACGAGGCCGGGCATTTCCGTCTCGGCGATGTTGAGTTCCTTGCGGCCCCAGTCGGCGAGCGACATATCGGCAACAATGTAATCTTTGGACTCTTGGGAATCGATCACTGCGGCGTTCATCACGCCCTCCTTTCTAAGAAATTGACTAGAAATTTGACGTGAGCGCGGTTCGATGCAGTGGATAAGAACGCGCAGCGCGCATTCAAAGCCTCCGATTGAAGTCTTCGAGCCTGGCGGGCGGCCGGCGAACAAGGTGGTTCGCGGTACCCGTCGCAACGCTCCTCGAAGACGAGCGACGATTGTAGCAAATCGACATGAGTTGGGGGCGTGGATCGAGTTTGGCTGCGGGTGCCGTGCTTGCCAGCGATGCGCGTGCTTGCGCAAAAGGCTGCGGGTTAAGCTGCGGTGCCCGATGCGCTCGGCGCTAATGCCACCGTCTGGGCCACCGTCTGCGCGCCAGTCGCCCTATTCAACTGCGCTATGCCGGCGCGCGCGGTCTCGACGAACTGCCGTGACACGCGAAAAGCGTCGGCGAGATCGGCCGGGTCGGGAATCTGCATGCCCAGCGCGATACGAAAGTAGCGTTCGGCGTGAATGCCGGCGTGGTAGTGCATGCGCACACGCTTCGCGTCGTCCAGACGACGGTTGCCGAAAATGTCGCGCAGTGCCCACGAAAACGCGCCGTCTTCTCCGCCGATGCGGCGAAACGCGTCGTCCATCGGAAAGCCGCCGAGCGCCGCATAAGCCGCGCGGCAGATGATCAGGCTGCTCGGCACCGTGTTGCTGAGCGTGGCGGCATGCAGGGCGAAATCCGCGTGAGCGGTAATCTCGGCAGGAAAACCGGCGTAATCGACATCGAGCCTCACGGACACTTCGCGCGGATGGTGCGCGAAAAAATCATTCGCGGCGGCAAGCGCGCCGGGCAGGTATTCGTCGTCGGCGTCGAGGAAGGCAACGCGTGCTTGTGATGCATGCAGCGCGCCCCAGTTGCGCGCCCGCGCCGCGCCGCCGTTGTAGGGCATGCGCAGCAAGCCCACGCGCGGGTCGCGCTGCCCGTAATGAGCGACGACGCTGGCGGACGCGTCGGCCGAGCCGTCATCCACCACGAGGATCTGCGCGGCTTCGGGCTGGATCAGACAGCTTTGCAACGCACGGGCGAGCGTCGCCGCGCCGTTGAAGCAGGGAATGATGATCGAAAAAGTCGACATGACGAAACGGGCGCAAACGGGAGAGGACGGATCGTCCATCTTATCGGTCTGCAGGCGACGCCCATCTTGAAAATACGATCGCGTCTGTCACCGCGAACCTCAGATGATCGGCAACCGTTCCAGCGTGAGTGTGAGCAGCACCGTGAGTACGCCGGCAACCATCATGATGAGACTGGCGACGACGCCCCCTAGCTGCCGAGTTTGCGAACTGCGTCGGTGCCCATGCCGTCTCCCGCCGCTCCAGCGAGCGCGGCGTTCGCAAGCCGCGTGCGCAACGTAACGAGGCGCGGCCGAGGTTCACTGAAGTAATATCGACCGCAACATAAACGTTATGACTTACAATTCATCCGGTCATTCCAATCTGGAATTCACGAGACCGGATCATGGAACTACGCGCGTTGCGTTATTTCGTCGAGGTGGTCCGTCAACAGAGCTTTACTGTTGCGGCCGAGCAGATGTTCGTCACGCAGCCGACCATCAGCAAAATGGTCAAGTCGCTGGAGGACGAAATCGGCTCGCCGCTTCTGTTGCGCGACGGCCGGCAAATGGTGCTCACCGACGCCGGCCGGATCGTCTATCAGCGAGGCCAGGACGTGCTTGCAGCCCATGCGCAACTCCAGGCCGAACTGAACGACCTCGACAAACTCGGCCGCGGTGAGCTCACTATCGGCATTCCGCCGATGGGCGGCTCGCTTTTCACGCCGGCCATTGCCGCTTTCCGGCAGCGCTATCCGAAGATCGAGCTGAAGCTGTTCGAACAAGGCTCCCGGGCCATCGAAACGGCGCTGATCAACGGTGAACTGGAACTGGGCGGCGTGCTGCAACCGGTCGATCCCGAGAACATCGACGTTCTGCCCATGGCGCGCCAGCTTCTCTGGCTCGTTGCGCGCACGGGCTCCGCCTGGGACGCGCTGCGTGAAGTGCCGCTTGCGCAACTCGCGAACGAGCCGTTCGTGTTCTACGGGGAAAGTCTGGCGCTCAACGACGTCGTGCTGAACGCGTGCCGCACTGCCGGTTTCGCGCCGACCATCGTCGGTCGCAGCGGACACTGGGATTTCATGGCGGCGCTCGTGCTGGCGGGCGTCGGCATCGCGCTGCTGCCCGCGCCCTACTGCCGGCGGCTCGACCCTGCGCAGTTCACCTGCCGTCCAGTGGCGGAGCCCGAAATTCCGTGGGAGATGGCGATTGGCTGGCGTCGCAATGGTTATCTGTCGCACGCGGCGCGCGCATGGCTCGAAGTCGCGCGCGAGACGCTGCCCGGCCAGGCCGGTGACGATTTCATGGTAAGCCCGGGAATGGGTCTGAACGGAATGACCGCGCCGGTTCAAACGCACTCTTCCAAATGAAAACAGGCCGCGCGGTTGGAACCGTGCGTCCTGGTCGTTGCGCTAAAGCTTGAACCGGATCGCCGCGCGCCGTTATCGCGATGGCCCATCCGGGCCACCCTGACGAAACGACTCAGATGCCTGCTACAGCATCCGGCTTTGCGCGTTCGATCGACTGCGGCCGGATCGCCGCAACCCGATTTACTGCTGGGTCAGAAACTCGATCCGCCGATTGGCAAAACGGCCGCTTGCGGTATCGTTGCTGGCGATCGGATGCGTGTCGCCATAACCCTGCGCGGTCAGCGAACTCGCCGGCACGCCCGTTTGGACCAGATAGTCACGCACGGCCTGAGCACGTCGCTTCGATAGTTGCAGATTCGCCTGCGCGCCGCCGACGTTATCGGAATAGCCCGCCACTTCGAGTCGCGCCGTTTTGCCGTTACGAGCGCACGCGCTCAACACTTTGCCTGACTGTTTTAGGTCATCCAGCGCCGACACGGGCAGGTTGTTGCTTCCGCTCGCGAAATTGATGACCTGCAGATTCAGCACCTTGACCACCTCGGCGGCCACGCACGTGCTATCCGGCGACAGCAGACTCTTGATCGCGCCGCGGAAGTTGTTCGTTGCTTCGGCCACCGCGTGCTCGACGTCGAACGAGCCGATCTGATAGGACGCACCGAACAGCGACTTCAACTTGTCGAGCCAGCCCAGCTTTCCATTCGCGGCGCTGCCGCTCAATTCGACGTGCGTGCCGGTTATCTTCATTTCAGCGCCGGGCAAGCTCATCAGCGGCAGCAGGTCGTTCAGATGCGAGAGCCAGTCAGCCGGTTTCGCGTGCGGATCGACCGTGATGTTCGCCACGTAGTTGGATTCGCCGAGACGGTTCGTGAGCTGGTCGAGCAACTGGGCCTTTTCCGCTTCGCTGCCGACCGTGGCGGTTATCGTAGGCATGCCCGCCGCGTTGACGACGAAGCTGAACTGGCTGTCCTTGTCCGCCACGACAGCCGCTTGCGAAGCGCTGCTGGCCGGCAACGGCGCGCTCGCGCCGCTCGCTGCCGATGCCGATGCCGATGCCGATGCCGTGTCGCTGGCCGCGGGTTCCGGGGCGACGGTCGAAGCGGCCAACGCGGGTTCAGATGCGGCCTGTACCTGACCGGCGCCCGAAGTCGTGCGAAGGTCCGCCGGATCGTTGCTTTGTCCGCCTTCACAGCCGCGCAGGAACAGAAGCGCCCACGCCGCCAGCACCAGCGCCGCGAGTGCAAGCAACCACAGCAGCCACTTGTGCGAACGACGCTCCGGCCGAACCACCGCATCGGCCGGTACGTGATACGCAGGCGGCACATCGGCGGCGGGTTTGGCCGACGGTGTCGGATGTTCGATATGGGCGGACACCGCCTTGAGCTGCGCGAGAGTATTGGCGCTGAAGGCAGCCAGACCGCCCAGCCCGAGCGTGCCCAGCAGGCGATCGTTCAGGTGCGGCGCAATGGCCGGCAACTGGTGTCCGAGCAGCGTGGGCAACTGGCCGACACCGCCGCCTTGCTGGAGGAAATGCTTCTTGAGCAGGCCCAGCATGGTTGCGCCGACAACGCCGGTGACCGCATAGGCCGCGTGCGCCGGCACGCCGGTTTGCAACGAGACCTCGTCGCTCAACACGTCGGTGCGGCGTTCGAGCACCTGCTCGAGCAGCCGCCGGCCGGTTGCTTCCAGCTGGCTGAGCCCGTTCGTGCTGCCGAGCAGATGCGTCAGCTGCTCTCCGACGTGGGTATCGACCTCAGGCGACATGATCGCCGTGAAGAGCGACCGCGCGCCCTCCAGCGTCGCCCCTTTTTGCATCAGGCCGGCCACGATCGCCGGGCCCGTGGCGGACAGCACTTTTCCCACCGAGTCGGACGGCAGCCCGAGGCGCTCCGCCAGTTGCCGCATTACGCCGTCTGTCATGACCGACTGGGTTAGCTGGACTAAATTGATGCTCATCGCTTCGCTTCCTTGAATTCCTGGCACGTCACCTGACGCGCTCCTCCTAGCGGCGCGATTATAGGTTTCAGGAAATCTCACAAACGCAGCAACACAAATTTTGACGAATAGCCGAAGTTGCCAGATTTTCGCAGGGATTTCGGCGACCAATCGACACGATTCTCCGATGCAAGCACAACGCTACAGGAGGCTCGTCGCGGCGCCTGTCTTCTCTGGCCGCGCGGGTGCGACCCGTTGGCCGTCGCTGCGCGCGTGTCCGATCAGCTCGGCAGCACGCTCGCCGATCATGACCGTTGGCGAATTGGTGTTGCCGCCGATCAACGTCGGCATCACGGAGGCATCGACGATTCGCAAGCCGGTTACGCCACGCACGCGTAGTTGTGGATCGACGACGGATCGTGCGTCGCCGCCCATCCGGCAGGTCGCCACCGGGTGATAGATGGTGTCAGCATGGCCGGCGATCGTCTGACGCAGTTCCTGTTCCGACTGGCCGGCGTGCGTGTACAACTCCTTGCCGCCGTGCAATGCGAGCGACGGCGCGTCGAGGATGCGCCGTGCGATTCGCGCACCTTCCACCAGCAGATCGAGATCGCGCGAATCGCTGAAAAAGCGTGGATCGATCACCGGCGCGACGCGTGCGTCGCGACTGGCGAGCGTCACCGTGCCGCGACTGCGCGGGCGCAGCACACACACGTGCAACGAATAGCCGTGGCCCCAGTGCATGCGACGGTTGTGATCGTCGACGAGCGCCGCGCAGAAGTGCAACTGCAGATCGGGTCGATCGAGCGTGGGCCGGCTTTTCAGGAAACCGCCCGCCTCCGCGACGTTGCTCGACAGCATGCCGCGTCCATGACGCGCGAAGGTGACGAACTGAGGCAGCATCCGTGCAATGCCGCGCAGCGAAAAACCGGTCGGCTCGATCGACGACACGCGCTTGTTGATCGTGAAATCGACGTGGTCGATCAGATTCTGACCGACGTCGGGCGCGTCATGCAGCACGGCAATGCCGTGCGACTGCAGATGCGCCGCTGGGCCGATGCCGGAGCACATCAACAGTTGCGGCGTGTTGAACGCGCCCGCGGCGAGCACGATCTCGGCGCGCGCTTCGAGCATCTCCGTGCGGCCGCCGCGCACGATTTCGACGCCGCTCGCGTGCTTGCCGTTGAATTTGACGCGCAACACGGTCGCGTCCGTGATGATGTGCAGATTGGGACGCTGACGGCCGTAGAGGTACGCGCGTGCCACGCTGCAACGTCGTCCGTCGCGTTGCGTCACCTGATAGAAGCCGACGCCTTCCTGATCCGCGCCGTTGAAATCGCTGTTGGGCTTGTAGCCTGCTTCGACGGCGGCCTGCACGAAACGCTTCGAGAACGGATTCTGGAAGCGCAGATCGGACACCGTGAGCGGGCCGGCGTCGCCATGCCAGGCATCCGCGCCGCGCTCGTTGCCTTCCGCGCGCCGAAAGTACGGCAGCACGTCCGACCATGCCCACCCTTCGCAGCCCATTCGCGCCCACTCGTCGTAATCCAGCGGATGACCGCGCGTGTAGATCATCGCGTTGATCGCGCTCGATCCGCCGACTCCCCGCCCGCGCGGCTGATAACCCCGGCGGCCGCCGAGGCCCCGTTGCGGCGTGGTCAGATAACCGTAATTGGTCTTGAGCTTGTTGGGGACGACGACCGCGACACCCGTCGGCATATTGACTAACAGGTTGCGGTCAGTATGCGGTCCAGCTTCGATCAACGCGATGGTTGCGTCAGGGCAGCGATCGGCAAGACGGCCTGCGAGCGTGCAACCGCCCGAGCCCGCACCGACGATAATGTAGTCGTATTGCATGCGCCTCTCCTGATGGGCCGCGTTGCTCGCGAACCCTGTCTCGTGTGGGCCGGCGTGAGCGCTGGACGCTACTCCGGTCCCATGCAAATGAATTGCGGCACACTTGTCGACGTGTGTTTCATCGGCATTGTAGGGAGCGTTCAGAAGCGCCGGCGCGATCGCGGCAGAGCGATTCCTCTAAACGGAAGCGGCTGCGCGACCCTATGATGAAAGACGCGCGGACGGCCGGGAGCAACCCGCGCGCGCGCATTCAAGCAGCGCGCGCCTCGTGCTTTCCTTCGGCCGCACGGCATCGCACTGCGCGATCAAACGCGCGCTTCGATTCGCGCCGGGACGCGTTGATATACGTCAGCGCGCGTGGGCAGGCATTCGGGCCGACGGCCGGCGCAATGAACACAGCACGCAGGAGACAGCAGATGGAACGGCACCGCATCGGCGAGACTCACGAGGTGACCAATCAGGCACCGCCTCTCGTGGATTACAACCTGTATTCCACCGACACGGCGCTGTCCGCCGCCGTCGAACGCGAAGGCGCGGCCTGGCATCGCGATGCGCTGCTGCGTCACGGCGCGGCGCTCACCACACCCGAGACGCTCGCACTTGCCGAGCTGGCGAACCGTCATACGCCCGAACTCTTTACGCACAGCCCGCGCGGCGAGCGCATCGACGCGCTCGAATTTCATCCCGCCTGGCATTCGCTTCTGGCCTTGCTGCGTGGCGAAGGATTGCATGCGCTTCCGTTCTCCAATCCACGGCGCGGCGCGATGGTTGCGCGCTGTGCGGGCTATTTCCAGCATGCGCAACTCGAATCGGGCTCACTGTGCCCGCTCACGATGACCTTCGCGAGCATTCCCGTGTTGCAGCGTGAGCCCGCGCTGTTCGATACATTGCGCGACAAGCTTTATGCGCGCGAGCACGATCCGCGCGACCTGCCGCTTGCGCAGAAAAGTTCGGCGATGATCGGCATGGGCATGACCGAAAAGCAGGGTGGCTCCGACGTACGC
Source organism: Paraburkholderia sp. PREW-6R (assembly GCF_039621805.1). Taxonomy (NCBI): domain Bacteria; kingdom Pseudomonadati; phylum Pseudomonadota; class Betaproteobacteria; order Burkholderiales; family Burkholderiaceae; genus Paraburkholderia; species Paraburkholderia sp. PREW-6R. The sequence goes on from NZ_CP155073.1 coordinate 3,267,972, forward strand.
AGCAATCAGACCCGCGCTTATGCCACGCATGGCAGCGGACGCGGCGCGCAATACCGGCTCGTCGGCCACAAATGGTTCTTCTCCGCGCCGCAATGCGACGCTCATCTTGTGCTCGCCCGCACCGACGATCACGAAGGCCTCTCCTGCTTTTACGTGCCGCGCTTTGCGCCGGACGGCAGCAAGAATGCCGTCCAGATCCAGCGTCTGAAAGACAAGCTCGGCAACCGCTCGAATGCGAGCGGCGAGGTCGAGTTTCTCGACGCGTTCGGCATCATGGTCGGCGACGAAGGGCGCGGCGTACCGACCATTATCGAAATGGCGAATTACACACGGCTCGATTGTGTGATCGGCAGCGCGGCCTTGATGCGCGCGGCGCTGGTGCAAGCCATTCATCACGCACGGCATCGCATCGCATTTGGCCGGCATCTGGCCGAGCAACCGTTGATGCGTAACGTGCTGGCCGATCTGGCGCTGGAGTCCGAAGCAGCCACGGTGCTGTTCATGCGTCTCGCGCGCGCTTTCGAGGAGTCCGCTGACGGCGCGTCCGCGCCCGCCGAGCGCGCCTGGCGGCGCATCGTCACGCCAGCCGCCAAGTATTGGGTCTGCAAGCGCGCGCTCGAATTTACCGGTGAGGCGATGGAGGTGTGGGGCGGCAACGGCTACGTCGAAACAGGCCCAATGGCGCGGTTCTATCGTGAGGCGCCGGTCAACTCGATCTGGGAAGGCTCGGGCAACGTCATGTGTCTGGACGTGTTGCGCGCGATGGAGCGGGAACCGGAAGCGGCGCAGGCGCTCTTCGCGACGTGGCAAGCGGACGCGCAAGCGCATCCGGCGCTCGTTGCCGCGCTTGGCAGACTCGTCGCCACGCTCACAGGACCCGCCGCGCATCGCGAAGCTGCAGCGCGTCGCATCGCGCAGCAGATTGTGCTGATCGCGCAGGCCACACTGCTCGCCAAACACGCGCCCGGCTTCGTCGCCGATGCGTTCATCGAGACGCGTCTGGGCGATGGCAGCGGCGAAAGCGGACGTGTGTACGGCACACTGCCGCCCGCGTTCGATCATGCGGCTATCGTCGAACGCGCTTTTCCGGGGTGAGCGCTGACTGATGGCGGCTCATGCAACCGCCTCGCGCGCATCTCTGAGAGTCCAAGGGCAAACGGATGACCAACACTACGAGTGCGCAGCACAGCGCACCGAACATCCATCAGGGAGAAGACACGATGAAGAACGACTTGCCGGAGGTGGTCGCGCTCGAAGCGCTGCTGCGCGATCAGCGCCACGCGTATCTGCGTGCGCCGTTTCCGTCGTGGGAAACACGCGCGGCGCATCTGCGCGCGCTGCGCAAGGTCATGCTCGACAATCGCGACGCACTCGCCAACGCCATTCATCTCGACTTCGGCAATCGCGCAAAACAGGAAGTGTGGCTCGCCGAATTCTGGCTGCTGAAAGAAGAGATCGACGCCGCGCTCCGCCACGGCAAACGCTGGATGAAAGCGCAGCGCCGCAGCACCAATAAGTGGCTGATGCCGGCGCGCGCCAAGGTCGTGCCGCAGCCGCTCGGCGTCGTCGGCATTATCGTGCCGTGGAATTATCCGGTGCTGCTTGCCGTGGGGCCGCTCGTGAGCGCATTGACTGCCGGCAATCGCGCGATCATCAAGATGTCCGAACTGACGCCGCTCACGTCGGCGCTATTCGAGCAGTTGATCGCGCAGACCTTCGCGCGCGATCACGTCGCGGTGGTGAACGGCGATGCGGCCCTTGCTGCGGCATTCAGCGCGCAGCCGTTCGATCATCTGCTGTTCACCGGTTCCACGAGAGTCGGCCATGAAGTGATGCGCGCCGCCGCCGAACACCTGACGCCGGTCACGCTGGAACTGGGCGGCAAGTCACCGGCGCTGATCGGCCAGCACGCGCGCTTTGACAACGCGGTGGACAACCTCGTCGCCGGCAAGACGCTCAATGCGGGCCAAACCTGCATCGCGCCCGATTACGTGCTGGTGCCGCGCGGCAAGGAGCAGGCGTTCATCCAACGGGCGCGCGCGCGGATGGCGAAGATGTATCCCGACTTCGCGAACAATACGGATTACACGTCGATCATTTCGGAGCGGCACTTTTCGCGTCTGCAACGTCTCGCAGACGAAGCGCAGGCGAGCGGCGCCCACCTGCACGTGCTCGCGGACAGCACGCCTGACAGCGCGAGCCGCCGTTTTCCGCTCGTCGTCGTGACGAATGCGAAGGACGAATGCGCGCTGATGCAGGAGGAGATTTTCGGACCGCTTCTGCCGATCGTCCCTTACGACACACTCGACGAAGCGATCGCGTACATCAACGCGCGTCCGCGTCCGCTTGCGCTTTACTTATACGCGGACGACGCCGCGACGATCGACCGCGTGACGCACGAAACGATGGCGGGCGGCATGGCAATCAACGAAACACTGATGCACCTGGCTTGCGAAAGCCTGCCGTTTGGCGGCGTCGGCGCGAGCGGCATGGGCGCTTATCACGGCTACGAAGGCTTCGTCACTTTTTCGAAGATGAAGCCGGTCCTCACGCAGGCGCGGCTGAATGCGCGCGGCTGGATCTCGCCGCCGTATGGCAAACGCGTGAATGCGCTGTTGAAACTGATGATGAAGTTCTGAGCGTTGCCCGGTGCGGCGAAGTCGGATTCAGCGCACCGCCGCGCCGCCGATTTCCGTCGCGACGACGTCGGTGACGTCGGAGTCGCCACCGCTCGCGCCGTGATGCGGCGGCTCGGCCTCGACCCCGCTTTCCAGCCGATGCAGCCACGCAAGCAGTTCCGCCACTGCCTGATAAAGCTGCGGCGGGATGCGCGCATCGAGGTCGACCTGCATCAGCAGCGACACCATTTCCGGCGCCTCGTGCACATACAGACCGGCTTCGCGCGCACGCTGCACGATCATGTCGGCCAGCAGGCCGTAGCCTTTCGCGACAACGCGCGGGGCGGCGTCTCGGTCGGTGGCGTCGTAGGCGAGCGCGGCTGCGCTGCGTCGATTCGTACGGCTCATCACATGTCCCAGTCGAAGTCGTCTCTGAGCGCGATGTCCCCGCGAGCCGTGCGCGCCGCCCTGTCACCGCCTGCGACCGCCTCGCCCGCCGCGCTAGCAAAATTCGACGACACCGTCGCCGACGACGCCGAGCGCGCATAAGCCGACGCAGCGTGCGCGGACGCCGCCGCACCCGCCCCGCCGGCCGCCACCGCGCCGGTCGACGGCACGCCGCCGCCGATCTCGCGAATGGTGAGTCCGCTCAGTTCGACGCCGGCCGCCGCGAGCCGTTGGCGGAAGTTCTCACCTTGCATGGCCAGGCGGGCCGCACCACCGGGACTTGCCTGCACGCGCGCCACGAGCCGCATGCCGGTAAGCGTCAATTCCGCGTCGACGGTGCCGAGCGTGGGCAGCGAAAGCGTAAGACGGGTGCGCCATGGCTGGTCGTCTTCACTCGCCGCGCCACCGCCGCTGCGATCCCATTCGTCACCGTCCTGTTCAATGGTCCAGTCGAGCCGCGCGCCTGGCCACGCCTCGCCGCTCCAGCGGAACTGGCCGGTAGCAAGCAAATCCAGTTGCTGACGCACGAGCGGAGCAGTCGCGGGATGCACCGCGGCGGCCATCGATTGTGAATTCTGCGAAGCGCCGCTGTCGGCCGGTTGAGCCGCAGCGTTGTGCACGCTGACGTGCGCGGGGTTTCCGTTCAGATCCGACAGCGAGTTGGCCAGTACTTCACCCGCGACGATGCGCGCCGCCTGGGCATTCGGGATCGACGGCACGTTGCGGGCCGCGGCGGATTCTGACGCGCCGTTGGGCAGTCCAGTCGACGCAGCGGCCGGCCTTGCCGATGCATTGGTGGCGGATGCATCGTCCGCATCGCTCGCCCAGTCGAGCGGCAATTGCGCGCTCGCGGCGACGAGCCTGTTTTGAGGTTCGCTGGCGAGCGTCGCGGGTGAGCGCTGGCCGGCCAGCCATTGTGCGAGATGGGATTCGTAAAACAGCCCGCTTTCGCCGACCGTCTGCTCCAGCGCCGCCGCGAGCGCGGCGACCGGCACGGCAGCCGCCGCCACGCCGGCGGTCGCCGGTGTGGCGGTCGCAAGACTCGGATTCGAGCCCGCAGCAGCGACAAAGGGAGAGGCGTCGCCAGTGGCCGGCGTATCGAATAGCGGCAAACCAGCCACTTCGATATCGAGCGCGGGCGCGGCGGCCCAGATCGGCGTCTGGCCGAGCACGGCCGGTGTAGCCTCGCCGCCCGAGCGCACGATCGCATTGAGCGTGAGCGCGACGGCGGACAGCGCGGTTTGCGCCGAAGGTTGCGGGGCGGGCGGCGGGGCCGCGGGTGCGGCAGTCGGCGCGGTATCGACCCCAGCCGCGCCGGTCTGCGAGGTGCTGAGGCCGCCCGGCGCGATGTTGAGCAGACTGTCGACCCGGCTCGCGAGCAGCGAAGCGATGGCCGTGTCGATTCCGTTCATCCCGATTCCTTCGTCACATTAACGGCAGCCCGCTCGACGCCCCACGTTCGGGCGCATGAACCGCAGCCGCGCAAGCGTATCTTTCAGCGCGCGCCGTACAACTCCTTGAGCACACGCGTCGGCCGGCCGACAAACAGCGCCGACAGATTGGCCATACGCGGATTCGCGAGATCGCGAATCGCAGCGTCGTCTGCCAGAATCTGGCGGATCAGCGCATATTTACGTAACCGCTCGGCCTCGTCGAGCATGACACCGGTTTCCGCGTCTCGCAACGCTTCCACCATATGGCGGTACTCTTCCTGCAAGTGCACCAGATCGTTCCATAGTGCACACCGTGCAGCGCTCAACATGCGGCAGGAGATCGCTGCAATCGCCTCATAACGGGCGAAATATTCTGCGTTCGATGTCATCTCATGCTTTCCGCGGCTGGCTGGGCAGCCATCCGCGCGATTTCCGGGGCAATCCCGATCCATGCCTCTTCGAGTGTCGCCAAAAGGCCATCGACCTCGACCAGCATCGCCTCGCTTTGTTTTATGTTGGCTTCGAGCAGCCGGCGCGACATGTAGCTGTACAGCGCGTTCAACCGCTCCGCAATTTCGCCCCCTGCCTCGAGGTTGAGCGACTGTTGCAGCCCGCTTTCGACGATCTGAATCGCCTTGCCGACCGCCTCTCCACGAGCCGGCACATTGCCCTGCTGCAGATGCATGCGCGCTTGCGCAATCGCCTGCCGGGCGCCCTGATACAACATCACGATCAGACGATGCGGACTCGCGCCCATCACCCCTGTCTCGACGCCTACGCGTGCGTACGCATTGGCTCCAGAGTGTCCTGGGGAAAACATCGGCGCTCCTCCTTTATTGCACTGCGGTTGGTCGTGGCTTTCACTCCGGATACGTTGCCGCACCTTGATCTCTGCCTGTACCTGGTTATCGGATAGGCAGTGGAAAGCTTTAGGCCAGTGCAAGGGGGTTTAAGGGGCGCAATCGCGCGGCCGGCCAGAGCCATGCGGTGTGCATGCATGCGACAGAACCCGGGCGGCAGAACCGCCTTGCCGCCCTGTCTTCTGCTTATACCGACATCTGCATGATGTCGTTGTAGGCGGACACCAGCTTGTTGCGCACCTGGAGGCCGAACTGGAAGCCGACGTTGGCCTTCTGCATGTCGACCATCACGTCGTTCAATGACACGTTCGACGAACCGAGTTCGAACGCCTGCGATTCGCCGACCGCCTTGGTCTGGTCGCCGCTGATCTTGTCCAGCGACGCTTTCAGCGCCGAGGCAAAACCGGTCGGCGTAGCCGCGCCGGACGGGTCCGCTACGGCGGTGGTGCCGCCGGCCGCCTGCGCCGCCAGCGACTGCATCTGTTGCAGCGCCGACGAGAGCGCGTTCACGGGCAAAGTCATGTTCTCTCCAGTAATGACGACCGGCATGAGGAAAAGCGTGCCGATCTGAGCGAAAGCATAGCAGCGGGGCCCTCCGGAGAGCTCCGAAACTAGGGGGGAAACCCGGCTCTATTCAACCAATCGGGTTAGCCGGCCCTGCGGATAATTTCAATGGTGAAAGTTTCTGTCTTTACACACGCCGGTCCTCGGCGCGCTACCGGCAGAAACGCAAAGGCATCCCGGAGATACCCGACGCATGGATTCGTCAGCCAACTCTTTGATCAACCCCGACGCCCGCATGGGCCTTGCCGGCGCGCAGCCCGGTGCGGGCGCGCCCGGCGCCGGCCAGCCCGGCGGCGCGGCGGACCTCGGCGCCCTTGGCGGCCTCGGGGGCAACGCCGGCGGCAATTTCGGCCAGCGCCTGTCCGGCCTCGCGCAGATGCGCGGCAACCCGCGCGCGCCGCTGATTTTCGCGGTCGCGCTGCTGGTCGCCGTGGTGGCGGGTCTGTTCCTGTGGTCGCGCCAGCCTGACTACAAGGTGCTGTACAGCAACCTGTCGGATCGCGACGGCGGCGCCATCATCACCGCGCTGCAGCAGGCCAACATTCCGTACAAGTTCTCCGACGCTGGCGGCGCGATCCTCGTACCGGCCGAACAGGTGCATGAAATGCGTCTGCGTCTGGCCTCGCAAGGTCTGCCCAAGAGCGGTTCGGTCGGTTTCGAACTGATGGACAACCAGAAGTTCGGCATCAGCCAGTTCGCCGAGCAGATCAATTATCAGCGCGCGCTGGAAGGCGAGCTGGAGCGCACCATCGAATCGATTTCGACGGTGAAATCGGCGCGTGTGCATCTGGCTATCCCGAAGCCTTCGGTGTTCGTACGCGACAAGGAAGCGCCGTCCGCGTCCGTGCTGGTCAACCTGCTGCCGGGCCGCGTACTCGACGAAGGCCAGGTCGTCGCGATTACGCATATGGTGTCGTCGGCGGTGCCGGACATGCCGGTCAAGGGCGTGACCATTCTCGATCAGGACGGCAACCTGCTCACGCAGCCGTCCAGCGGCAGCGGTCTCGATGCGTCGCAACTGAAGTATCGCCAGCAGATCGAACGCAATACCCAGCAACGCATCGACGCGATCCTCGCGCCGCTGTTCGGCTCGGGCAATGCACACTCGCAGGTGAGCGCGGACATCGACTTCTCGCGCAGCGAACAGACGTCCGAGAACTACGGCCCGAACGGCAATCCGCAGCAGGCGGCCATCCGCAGCCAGCAGTCGAGCACCGCCACCGAGTCGTCGCAGAGCACCGCGTCGGGCGTGCCGGGCGCGCTGTCGAACCAGCCGCCGCAACCGGCCTCGGCGCCTGTCAATGCACCGAACGGCGCAAGCGGCGGTGTTGCCAGCACGCCGCTCAGCGATCGCAAGGATTCGACCACCAACTACGAACTCGACAAGACCGTGCGCCATCTCGAGCAGCCGATGGGCGGCATCAAGCGCCTCTCGGTGGCCGTGGTGGTCAACTATCTGCGCGTGGTCGACGCCAAGGGTCACGTGACCATGCAGCCCGTCACCGCCGACAAGCTCGTCCAGGTCAATCAGCTGGTCAAGGACGCGATGGGTTTCGACGCGTCGCGCGGCGACACGGTCAACGTGGTCAACAGCGCGTTCACCACCGACGTCGATCCGAACGCGGATACGCCGTGGTGGCGCACGCCGGACATGCTCGCGCTGGCCAAGCAGATCGCGACCTATGTCGGCATCGGCATCGTCGCTCTGGTCCTCTATTTCGTGATGGTGAAGCCGGCCATGCGCCGCGCTTTCCCGCCGCCCGAGCCGGTCGCCGCAGCGCTGCCGTCGCCGGACGAGCCGATCCTGCTGGACGGCATTCCGACCGCCGAGCGCGCGGGCGGTACCGCCGCCGCCGACGCGGAAGCCGACAACGAATTGCTCGCGCTCGAAAACGCGAAACACAAATATGAGCGGAATCTGGAGTTTGCACGCAGCATCGCGCGCCAGGATCCGAAGATCGTTGCAACCGTCGTGAAAAATTGGGTGACCGATGAGCGCTGAAGGCGTAATGAAGAGCGCGCTCCTGCTGATGTCGATCGGCGAGGAAGAAGCCGCGCAGGTGTTCAAGTTTCTCGGACCGCGCGAAGTCCAGAAGATCGGCGTCGCCATGGCGGCAATGAAAAGCGTGACCCGCGAACAGATCGACGAGGTCCTGCAGGAGTTCGTGCGCGAAGCGGAACGGCACACCGGCATGTCGCTGGATTCGAACGAGTACATCCGTTCGGTGCTGACCAAGGCGCTCGGCGACGACAAGGCCGGCGTGATCATCGACCGGATTCTGCAGGGCAGCGACACGAGCGGTATCGAAGGCCTGAAGTGGATGGATTCCGCGGCCGTCGCCGAACTGATCAAGAACGAACATCCGCAGATCATCGCGACGATCCTCGTTCACCTGGACCGCGATCAGGCGTCGGAAATCGTCGCCTGTTTCACCGACCGGTTGCGCAACGACGTACTGCTGCGCATCGCGACGCTCGACGGCATCCAGCCCGCCGCCTTGCGCGAACTCGACGACGTGCTGACGGGCCTGCTGTCCGGCAGCGACAACCTGAAGCGCAGCCCGATGGGCGGCATCCGCACGGCGGCGGAAATTCTCAACTTCATGTCCAGCAACCATGAAGAAGGTGTCATCGAGAACGTTCGTCAATACGACGCGGAACTCGCGCAGAAGATCATCGACCAGATGTTCGTGTTCGAGAACCTGCTCGACCTGGAAGACCGCGCGATCCAGCTGTTGCTGAAGGAAGTCGAGTCCGAGGCGCTGATCATTTCGCTGAAGGGCGCGCCGCCCGCGCTGCGTCAGAAGTTCCTGTCGAACATGTCGCAGCGTGCAGCCGAACTGCTCGCCGAAGACCTCGACGCACGCGGCCCGGTGCGCGTCTCCGAAGTGGAAACGCAGCAACGCCGCATTCTGCAGATCGTGCGCAATCTGGCCGAAGGCGGTCAGATCGTGCTAGGCGGCAAGGCGGAAGATGCTTATGTCTGATCGGAACGTTACGGCGAAGGCGGGTCTGTCGGCGTATCAGCGCTGGGAGATGGCGTCGTTCGACCCCGTGCCGCCTGCCCCGCCCGAGCCCGAGATCGACACCGGCGCGCTGGAGGCCGAACTGGAACGTCTGCGCGACGCCGCGCATGCGCAGGGCATCGCGTCCGGTCACGTGGCCGGACAGGCCCTCGGTTATCAGGCGGGTTACGAGCAGGGTCACGCGCAAGGTTTCGAACAGGGCAGGATCGAAGCACGCGAAGAAGCCATGCGGCTCGTCGCGCTCGCCGAAACGTTCAAAGCCGCGCTCGACGGCGCGCAAGGCGCGATCTCCGAAACGCTCGTATCGCTCGCGCTCGATATCGCGCAACAGGTGGTGCGCCAGCACGTGCAGCACGACCCGACCGCGCTGATCGCCGCCGCGCGCGAAGTGCTCGCCGCCGAGCCGACGCTCGTCGGCGCGCCCGCGCTGATCGTGAGTCCCGCCGATCTGCCGGTGGTCGAGGCCTATCTGCTCGAAGAATTGCAAACGCGCGGCTGGACCGTGCGGACGGACCCGTCGGTGGAGCGTGGCGGCTGCCGCGCGCAAGCCAATTCGGGTGAAGTGGACGCCGGCATCGACACGCGTTGGGAGCGTGTCGCTGCCGCACTCGGCAAGGTGAGCACATGGTAAAGCCCACGCTCGAAGAAATCCGCGCCAGCGATCTGACGCCGCTCGAACGCGAACTGGCGCTCGCCTCGTTCGGCGCTGAGGCACTGGCGCAAGCGCCGCTCGCCGGCGCGGCGGAGCATGTCGCGGACGCCGCGCTGGTGTCGTGCGACGCGCAACGCGCGCCACACGCGCCATTCTCCGGCGACGCCGCAAGTGCGACTTCGAACGACGCTGCCCAGGCTTTCGGCCTGACAGCAGGCGACACCGGCGTGAGCCTCGACAATCCCGCGCTGGCCGCGGCGCAGGCAGTGCGCCAGACCATCGCCCACCCGCCGTACGATCCGGCGCTCGACACCAATCCGCACGTTCAGGTCTGGCGCGGCAAGCTCGACGCGTTGCGCGAGCGCAACGCGATTGCCAAGCCCATGCGCGCGTGCGGGCGTCTGACGCGCGCCGCCGGTCTCGTGCTCGAGGCGGTCGGTTTGCGCCTGTCCGTGGGCGCCGAAGTCATGATCGAATTGCCGCCGGGCAGTTCGCTGCCGATGGCCGAAGCCGAAGTGGTCGGTTTCTCCGGCGACAAGCTGTTCCTGATGCCGACCACCGAAGTGATCGGCCTGTTGCCCGGCGCGCGCGTCTATCCGCTCGAAAGCGCACCGATCGCCGACCCGATGGCGGGTGCCAAGCGTCTGCCCGTCGGCTGGGAATTGCTCGGCCGCGTGCTAGACGCGTCCGGCCGTCCGCTCGACGGCCTCGGACCGCTCGGCACGCACGCCGATGCGCCGCTGTCCGCGCCGGTCATCAATCCGCTGAACCGGGAGCCGATTCACAAGGTGCTCGACGTCGGCGTGCGCGCGATCAACGCGCTGCTCACCGTGGGCCGTGGCCAGCGCATGGGGCTCTTTGCCGGCTCGGGCGTCGGTAAATCGGTGTTGCTCGGCACGATGGCGCGCTACACCAGCGCCGAAGTGATCGTGATCGGCCTGATCGGCGAACGGGGCCGCGAGGTGAAGGAATTCATCGAGCAGATTCTCGGCGAGGAAGGTCTTGCGCGCTCCGTCGTGATCGCCGCGCCGGCTGACGTGTCGCCGCTTCTGCGGATGCAGGCCGCGTCGTATTCGACATCGCTTGCCGAGTATTTCCGCGACCAGGGCAAGCACGTGCTGCTGCTGATGGATTCGCTGACCCGTTACGCGATGGCGCAGCGTGAAATCGCCCTCGCCGTCGGCGAGCCGCCCGCGACGAAAGGCTACCCGCCTTCCGTCTTTGCGAAGTTGCCCGCGCTCGTCGAGCGCACGGGTAACGGACCGACCGGAGGCGGATCGATTACCGCTTTTTACACGGTTTTGACAGAAGGTGATGATCAGCAGGACCCGATCGCCGACTCCGCGCGGGCCATTCTGGACGGCCACATCGTGCTTTCGCGCTCATTGGCCGAAGCTGGCCACTATCCTGCTATCGACATTGAAGCGTCGATCAGCCGGGCGATGACCGCGCTGATCGACGATAACCATCTCGACAAAACGCGTATGTTCAAGCAGATGCTGTCGCGCTATCAGCGCAACCGCGACCTGATCAACGTCGGCGCGTATTCCAGCGGACGCGATGCGCTGCTCGACCGCGCCATTGCCCTCTATCCGCGGATGGAAGCATTTTTGCAGCAAGGTTTTCGCGAATGCGCGAACTTTGAACCGAGTCTCGAGATGCTGGACGCTCTGTTTGCCCAAGGAGGCTGACGATGGCGAAACACTTTCCGATCAAGACACTCATCGGCCTGGCTCAGGACGATGTGGACGCCGCGGCTCAACGGCTTGGCCGTGCGCAGCGCGAGCGCAACGACGTCGAGGCACAACTGAATGCACTCGTGCAGTACCGCGACGAATATCACGCACGTTTTACGGCGACTGCGCAAAGCGGGATGCCGGCCGGCAACATGCGCAACTTTCAGGCCTTTATCGACACGCTCGACGCCGCGATCGAACAGCAGCGCGGACTGCTGACGACGGCCAACGCGCGGGTGGAAGCGGCCAAGCCCGACTGGCAGCGTCAGAAGCAGAAGCTGGGATCGTATGAAGTGCTACAGGCGCGCGGCGAAGCAGCCGAGGCGCGCACCGTGGCACGACGCGATCAGCGCGATGCCGACGAGCATGCCGCCCGCATTCTGCGGATGCGCGCCGAAGGTGCGTGAAGAGCAGGAACCGCATGCGCCCTATGCCAGCAGGCGCCGCCCCGATTAACCCGAGAACCACACGCACGACGGATTGACAGGATTCCCTATGTCGCTTCTTCCACAGATCGGCTCGCTGCTCGGCTCGGCCAGCAGTACGTCCACTAACGCGGCCATGGCGGCCGCGGCCAACGCCAGGCCGTTCTCGCAGACTTTGCAGCAGAGCATCGAACAGCAGAATACGTCCGCCGCGCAAGTCGCCGCCCAGGCGCAGGCCCAGCAACAGGCTTCCAGGGCGTTTGCGGCGTCGCTGGCGGCTTCAGCGCCGTCCGCGTCCGCGCCGGCCTCCAGCGTGCACGACGCGCCGCCGCCCGCCGATGCAGCGGATTCGTCGACGAAGAGTGCGGACGACGCGAGCAGCAGCAAGGACACCGGCAGCGCGAGCAAAGCGGATTCGTCGGCATCGAGCGCCGCGTCGTCGGGTGCTTCGGCGTCGTCCGCCAACGCGCAGCAGGCTTCGACCGACAAAACCGGCGCGACGACGACGCCGAAGTCCGTCACTTCCAACGCGCAGGTCAGTGCAAACACGGCTGCTGCGGCGGCTGCCGCCGCGGCGGCGCAGGCTCAGGCGCAGGCGCAAACCCAGGCCGACGCCACGGATCCGACCGATCCGGCCGCGACCGATCCCGCAACGACGCTGGCAGACCTTGCCGGCGCGCTCGCCGACCCGACCACCGACGGGACGACCAGCACGACGCCGGGCAAGAAAACCACAGCGACTGATTCGAAATCCGGACAGGACGCCTTGCAGGCGGCCCTTGCAGCGCTGGCGCAGGCCAGCGGCCAGGGCGCGGTGCCCGCGCAGGCGCTTGCGAGCGGCGCGGCGGCGAACGCATCGGGAACGGCGGCTCTGAACAGTTCCAGCTCAGGACTGAGCGGATCATCGGACGACAAGACGCTCGCAGCCGGCCTGTTCGGTGATGGCAAGGGATCGAGCGCAACCAAAGCCGCGTTGACGGCCGCCGCTACGACGGTAGCCGATCCGGCCGCTGCGGCGGCGTCGAAAGCCGCATCTGACGCATTGGCGATGACGACCGCGGCTGGCGCGCAGCCTGGCGCGCTGACATCGTTCAAGACCGCTGCGGATGCCGCAACAGCGGCATTGGCTGCGGGCCAGGCGGCGGCCAGTGCCGCGAGCACAACAGCTGCGGCGCAGACGACCGGCACGGCTAGCGCCGCCGAAGCGTCGAATGCGCTGTCACCGCAGGTCGGATCGGGCGACTGGGAAGACGCGTTCAGTCAGAAGGTGGTGTTCTTGTCGAACGCGCATTCGCAGAGTGCGGAGTTGACCTTGAATCCGAAGGATCTCGGGCCATTGCAGGTGGTGTTGCAGGTGGCCGATAACCATGCTCATGCGCTGTTTGTGTCGCAACACCAGCAGGTGCGGGAGGCGGTCGAGGCGGCGCTGCCCAAGCTTCGTGAGGCGATGGAAGCCAATGGGATCGGGTTGGGGAGTGCCAGTGTCACTGACGGGTTTGGGACTGCCCGCCAGGGCGGTGGCGGGCAGCAGAGTGGGTCCGGGCGGTCGGGTGCCGGTTCTGATGCCGGTGGGGGCTCTTTTGCCGGCGGCACTCAGGAAGATGGCGCCATTGGCTCGGTGGCTGGTGTTGCCGTCCGGCGGACCGTCGGGATTGTGGATACGTTTGCCTGATTTTTTCCTTTCTGTTTCTTTTTGGCGCTTTTTTTTGGCCTTTTCTTGAGTTGCTTTTGGTCTATTGGCGTTGCCCCTGTGCGGGGCGGCACCTACTTCTCTTTGCCGCCGCAAAGAGAAGTAGGCAAGAGAAAGCGGCTCAAACCGCTAATTCTTAAGCGGGGCCACCAGCTCGCATAAGGCAGTGGCTCATCTGGAATCCGTGCTCCCGCACACTCCGCCTTTGTGACAAGGCAGTCATTCTTCCGGCGGCGCTTCGCGCGCCCTCGGGTACATCCCCCACCCATCGGTCTTTTTTGCGCCCTGGGCACGTTCAACCATCGGTTTTTGGCGCTTAGCCGACGTGAAGCCGATTGCCCCGCCGCCGCCCCACAGGTTTTCCTGGCAGACCGTCGACGGCGCACGTAGTGCGGAGTTGACGCGGATGGTGGCTGTGCCACGGCGTCAAGTGTGCAAGGGATCGTTCGTCGGTCGGACCACTGGTGGTTGCGGGACGGGGCGCCCACTTCGTGGCTGCCGGCGTGGGCCGCAAAGCGGGAGTGCCGCCCTGCACGGGGCAACGCCAATACCTCACCAACCATCCAGGAAAGGGCCGCCCCAACTCCGACAAAAACATGACCCCAATACTTAACAAAGCGCCGCGGGCACTCCCCCATACCAGGAGATAACCCCAAATAGCCCGTCTTTTCGACCCATCGCGGAGCGCCCAAATCAACAACAATCACCATCACCAGCACTAACGCCGACGCAAGAGCAAAGACCCTCATGGCATCCACGACCGCAAACCAGCAAGCCGCTCCCGCTTCCCCGGGCCCGATGAAGCGCATCATCCTGATCGCCATTATCGCGATCGTCGCCGCAGGCGCCGCCGGCGCGGGCGTGTGGTTCTTCATGGTCAAACGCGCGCCGGCCGCCGCCCATTCGGCTGAAGCAGCGCCAGCCCCGGCTGTCGCCCCCATCTTCTTCCCGCTCGATTCGATGACGGTCAACCTGCAATCGGACGACGGCCAGCAACACTTCCTGCGCATCGGCCTGACGCTCAAGCTCACCGACGCGAAGACCCAGCAGGACCTCACCGAACACATGCCGGAAGTGCGCAGCCACATCCTGCTCGCGCTGTCCAACAAGCGCCCCGAAGACCTCGCGCCGCTCGAAGGCAAGCGCGCACTCGCCGCCGAACTGAAGACGCTGATCGAACAGCCCACCGACAAGGGCGCCGCGCCGATCCACGTCCAGGACGTGCTGTTCACCGAATTCGTCGTGCAGTGACGCTGCTTCACGCTGACATCATCAACCGCCACGGACTGCACGAGGAATAAGGAATGGGTCACGAAGAGTTCATGTCCCAGGAGGAGGTCGATGCCCTCCTCAAGGGCGTAACCGGCGAGACCGACTCGGTATCCGAGCAGGCCACGCACACGGGCGTACGTCCGTACAACATCGCCACGCAGGAACGCATCGTCCGTGGCCGGATGCCCGGCCTCGAAATCATCAACGACCGTTTCGCGCGACTGCTGCGCGTCGGCATCTTCAACTTCATGCGGCGTTCGGCGGAAATCTCCGTGGGTCCCGTGAAGGTGCAGAAGTACAGCGAGTTCACCCGCAATCTGCCGATCCCGACCAACCTGAACCTGGTCCACATCAAGCCGTTGCGCGGTACGTCGCTGTTCGTGTTCGATCCAAACCTGGTGTTCTTCGTGGTGGACAATCTGTTCGGCGGCGACGGGCGTTTTCATACCCGCGTCGAAGGCCGCGATTTCACGGCGACCGAACAGCGCATCATCATGAAGCTGCTCAACCTGACGTTCGAACACTACGCCGCATCGTGGAAAAGCGTGCGTCCGCTGCAGTTCGAATACGTGCGCTCGGAAATGCACACGCAGTTCGCCAACGTCGCCACACCGAACGAAATCGTGATCGTCACGCAGTTCTCGATCGAGTTCGGCGCCACAGGCGGCACGCTCCATATCTGCATGCCGTACTCGATGATCGAACCGATCCGCGATGTGCTGTCGTCGCCGATCCAGGGCGAGGCGCTCGAAGTCGACCGCCGCTGGGTCCGCGTGCTGTCCCAGCAGGTGCAGTCAGCCGAGGTGGAGCTGACCGCCGACCTCTCGCAGGTGCCGGTCACATTCGAACAGATTCTGAACATGCGCAAAGGCGATGTTCTGCCGATCAGCATTCCCGAGCACATCACGGCGAAAGTCGATGGCGTACCGGTAATGGAATGCGGCTACGGAATTTTCAATGGTCAATACGCGTTGCGGGTCCAGAAGATGATCAGCGCAACCGACACGATGAAGGAAGGTGGATATGAGTGACCTGAACGCAAAGCCCGAGGCCGAACTGGCCGCCGCCGAGGCAATGCTGGCGGATACCGCGGGCGCCGCGGATGACGCGGCGATGGCCGACTGGGCCAGCGCGCTCGCGGAGCAGAACGACAACGACCAGGTCAGCCCGAGCGCGGCAGGCGTGTTCCAGCCGCTGTCGAAAGTCGAGCCGACGACGACGCGCAATGACATCGACATGATTCTGGACATTCCGGTTCAGATGACCGTCGAACTCGGCCGCACCAAGATCGCGATCCGCAACCTGCTGCAACTCGCGCAGGGTTCGGTGGTTGAACTCGACGGCATGGCCGGTGAACCGATGGACGTGCTGGTCAACGGCTGTCTGATTGCACAGGGTGAAGTGGTGGTGGTGAACGACAAGTTCGGCATCCGCCTGACCGACATCATCACGCCGTCAGAACGCATCCGGAAACTAAATCGATGAAACGCATTGCCCGCCGCGTCGCGCAGTCCGCCTCACACCTGCTGATGCACCCGCTCACGCACGCCACGACAGTCGCCAGGCTGACCGTCACGACCGCGCTAACGGGCGCGGCGGTCATTGCGCCCGTCGCCGCCCGGGCGGCGGATATCAACGCGGTGAACAACGCCGCGAAAATTGCATCGGGCGTGGGCGCGGGTTCGGCGGTTCCGGCGCTGGGCGTCAGCGCGGTGCTGCAAACCATCGTCGGCCTGCTCGTCGTGATCGGTCTGGTGTTCGGTTGCGCGTGGCTCGCTCGCCGCTTCGGCTTGCAGCCGGCCAATCGCGGCGGCCTCGTGAAGACGATCGGCGGCGCGTCGCTCGGCGGCAAGGAGCGCGTGGCGGTGGTCGAAATCGGCGAGACGTGGCTCGTGCTCGGCACGGCACCCGGCAATGTGCGCCTGCTGCACACCATGCCCGCGGGCTCGGCCGGACTCGATCAGGTGGCGCAAACGCAAACGGGCTCGGCAGCGCCACAAGGCGCCGCGGGCACGACCTTGCCGGGCACCTTCGGGCAGCGTTTTCGCGATGCGTTGAAAGGCGAGGTGGGCAAACGTTTCAACGGGCAAGGCAACGGGGTCCGGTAATGCAGTTCAGTTTCCCATCGGCGCGTCCCGCGCAACTTCTCCGCTCGTGCGGCTCTACCTCGAAAATGATGTCCAGCTCCGTTTCCGTTGTGCGTCGCGCTGCGCCCTACGCGTTGTCCATCGCGCTGCCCGCGCTGATGCTCGCGTTGCCCACGCTGTCGTTCGCCCAAACCGCCGGTCTGCCGGCGTTCAACACGAGCCCCGGCCCGAACGGCGGCACGACCTACTCGCTGAGCGTGCAGACGATGCTGCTGCTCACGATGCTGTCGTTCCTCCCGGCGATGGTGCTGATGATGACGAGCTTCACGCGCATCATCATCGTGCTCTCGCTGCTGCGCCAGGCGCTGGGCACGAGCACGACGCCGCCGAACCAGGTGCTGGTGGGCCTCGCGCTCTTTCTCACGCTGTTCGTCATGTCGCCGGTGCTCGACAAGGCCTACACGGACGGCTACAAGCCCTTCTCCGACGGCTCCATTCCGATGGAAACCGCCGTCAATCGCGGCCTCGCGCCGTTCAAGACGTTCATGCTGCGCCAGACCCGCGAAACCGATCTCGCGCTTTTCGCCCGCATTTCGCACGCCGCGCCGATGCAAGGTCCCGAAGACGTGCCGTTGTCGCTGCTCGTGCCGTCGTTCGTGACGAGCGAGCTGAAGACCGGTTTCCAGATCGGCTTCACGATCTTCATTCCGTTTCTGATTATCGACATGGTGGTCGCGAGCGTGCTCATGTCGATGGGCATGATGATGGTGTCGCCCGCCACGATCTCGCTGCCGTTCAAGCTGATGCTGTTCGTGCTGGTGGACGGGTGGCAACTGCTGCTCGGCTCGCTTGCGCAGAGCTTCGTTTAAGCGCGTTTGACGCGTTTCTATCAACCTTCATGCTTCCGGTTCCATTGCCATGAATTCAGAATCCGTCATGACGCTCGCCCATCAGGCCATGTACGTCGGCCTGCTGCTCGCGGCACCGCTGTTGCTGGTCGCACTCGTGGTGGGTCTCGTGGTGAGCCTCTTCCAGGCGGCCACCCAGATCAATGAAACCACGCTGTCGTTTATCCCGAAGCTGCTTGCCATCGCCGTGACAATGGTGATCGCGGGCCCGTGGATGCTGACGACCATGCTCGACTATCTGCGCCAGACGCTCACCAACATTCCGACGCTCGTCAACTGAGCGGCGCGCTGGCTTTAATCCACGCTTACCGCTGCCATGTTTTCGGTCACCTACGCGCAACTGAACGCCTGGCTCACCGCGTTTTTGTGGCCCTTCGTGCGGATTCTCGCGCTCATGGCCACGGCGCCCGTGTTCGGCAACCGCTCGCTGCCGATCCGCGTGAAGATCGGTCTCGCGGCCTTCATCACGATCATCGTCGCGCCCACGCTCGGTGCGCTGCCACAGGTCACCGTGTTTTCCGCCGAAGGCGTATGGATCATCGTCAACCAGTTCCTGATCGGCATTGCGCTCGGCGTGACCATGCAGGTCGTATTTCAGGCAATCAGCGCGACCGGTGATTTCGTGGGCCTCGGCATGGGTCTCGGCTTTGCGACGTTCTTCGACGCGCAAGCGGCCAGTTCGAGCCAGGTGCTGTCCAGCTACATGAACACCATCGCGATGCTGGTGTTTCTGGTGATCGACGGCCATCTGCAAATGATCAGCGCGCTGCTCGCGACATTTCAGTCCCTTCCGGTGTCGGCCAACATTCTCGGCGCAACCGGCTGGCGGACGCTGGCGAATTTCGGCAGCACGGTGTTTTCGGCCGGATTGCTGCTGTCGCTGCCGGTAGTGGCCGCGCTCCTGATCACCAACCTCGCGCTCGGCATCCTGAACCGCGCCGCGCCGCAAATCGGCGTGTTCCAGATCGGCTTTCCGCTCACCATGCTGATCGGCATGCTGCTTCTGCAACTGATGATCCCGAACATGATTCCGTTCTTTACCCGACTGTTCGACGTAGGCATCGACCAGATGGGGCGCGTGGCCGCAGGCTTGAGATAGCGCGCGCACCCGGCGGCGGCACGACCCGTTTTTCGTCAGACCGAAGCAAAGAGGGCGCAAACCGGCTTGCACCGGTTTGCGCCCTCTCCGTTTCTAAGACCCCTCCGTCTTTCCTGCCGTCAAGCTCAGTTCAGGTACTGGAACAGCGAGATGTTCTGGATCTTTGCAAACGCCTGTTGCGCCGCTTGCAGCGATGCCTGCGCCATCGTGTACTGACCGATTGTCTTGACCATATCGATCTGCGTCAGGTCGGCAAGATTGCTCGACGTCTGGAGCGTGTTGGTCTGCGTCACCGTCTGCATCGCCTGCACTTCCGATTCGCGGCCGCCCACCGTCGCCTGCGCCGTCACGACGTTGTTCATCGTGTTTTCGAGCTGCGTCATGCTGGTGGTCAGCGCGCTCTGGTAGCTGGCCATCGACGTGCCGCCCGCGATCGGCGTCTGCAGTGTGCTGATCAACTGGCTCAGATTGGCGAACACATCCATGCTGCCTTGCGTGGCGGGCGTGACGCTGAAGCTGTCGCCGGCGTTCGGCGCGCCGCTGATGGAAATCGACTGGCCGCCGAGCGTGATCGCCGAGCCCGCCGTGAAGGTTTGCGGACTGCTGGTGGTGGTCGTGCCGGTGGCCGGATTGGTCTGGCTCACCGTGTACGACGTTGCCGACGAGAACGAAATCTTGTACGTGTCCGCGTTGGTCGGATCGGTCGGGTTGTTCAGGCTAACGGTGCTGATGACGCCCGTGCCCGAGTTGCCGCTCGCGGCCGCCGGGACCGCGCTCGTGCCGACCGGCGCAACGCTGCCGAAAATCGCGATACCGTTATCACCCGTTTGCACCGTGTGCGCGTCGCTGATCTGCACGGACGGCGCGCCGCTGTCGCCTGCGTACGTGACGACGCCGGCCGCGTTCGTCGAATAAGGCTGCGCGGTACTTTGATAGCCCGCGAACAGGTAATTGCCTTGCGCGTCGCTGGCATTGGCGAGCGTCATCAACTGGCTGCGCAAGCCCTGCAATTGCGTGGCGATCGAGCCGCGGTCGCCGTTGTTCAGCGAGCCGTCGCCCGCGCGCAGCACGAGCGTGTGGATGCTTTGCAGTACGTCGGTGACGCTGCCGAGCGTGGAGTCTTCCTGCTGCAGCGAGGTGAGCGCCGTGGACTGATTGCTCGTGTACTGCGACAGCGAAGTCGCGGTGGAGCTCAGCTGCACGGCCTGCGCCGCGCCGAGCGGATTGTCCGAGGGCGTCGAAATGCTCACGCCGCTCGAAATTTCGGCATACAACTGCGACAGCTGAGCCTGCTGATCGCTCATCTGCGCCACGTTCATGGTGAAGTACTGCGTACTGGAGATGCGCATCGTCAACGCCTCACTGGAAGATGCCGAGTATCGTCTGGAACATGGTCTGCGCGGCCTGGATGACCTTGCTGTTCGCCTGATACAGCTGCTGGTACTGAAGCAGATTGGCTGCTTCTTCGTTGATGTTGACGCCCGAGACCGACTGTTGCGCGCTGGTGATCTGCGTCACCAGCGAGCTTTGCGCGGTGCTCGACGTCTGGATCTGATTGGTCTGGTTGCCGACCTGGTTCACATAGTTCGCGTAGGCGCCCGTCAACGTGATCGTGCCGCCGGACAACGATTTGGCGGTCGACAGATTCGACAGCGCCAGCGCGTTGCGGCCGTCGGTGGTGGCGCCGGTGTTCGGGCCGATGGTGAACGTGTCGCCTGCTGCGGGCGAGCCGCTGATCGTCACCGACACGTTGTTCATCTGGCCGGCCGTGCTGCTGTTGATCGTCAGCGCGGCGCCCGTGTTCGCCGAATACGGCACGACCGTCGTCGCGCTGGTGATCGGATACGTAGTAGCGGGCGAGCCTGCCACCGTGACCGTCGAGCCAACCGGGAAACCGGAAAGGCCCGTGCCGTTATACGTGAGCGTGGTGGTCGAGTTCGGCATCGTGTAGCCGGCCGTCACCATGCCCTGGGTGATTGAGCCCGTGCCGGTGTTGCTCGACGACTTGGCGGCCAGTACCGGTGACGCAGCGGCAATCGCCGACGCATCGGTAGTCGCGGTAGTGAAGCTGTTCAGCGCCCCACGCGTCGGTTCCACCGTGAACGAGTCGCCGGGGTTCATCGTGCCGGTGGTCGAGAAATTCAGGCCATTGATCGGCTTGCTGAGATCGGTTGCCGAGCCGACTACCGTGCCGCTCGAATTGTCGGTCAACGTGTAGGTGGTGCCGTTGTAGGCGAGCGTGTAATCGCCGGTGGTGGGCTGCGTGGAATCCGCAAACGACACATTCAGCGACGCGTTGCCCGTGTTCTGCGTATTCGCATAAACGGTCGGGCCGCCTACCGAGAAGAGCGCGCCGCCCTTGCTGCCGGAAAGCGTCACGCCCAGCGCGTTTTGCGCATTGACCTGCGACGCGAAGCTCACGGCGATTGCGCCGAGTTGCGCTTCGGCCGGGTCGAGTGTCTGGCTGCGGAACGCCACGAGGCCGCCGAGCGTGCCGCCGTCGATCTTGCTGTCCGGCAACGTTTGCGGCGCGGCGGCGGGATTGGCGCCGGCCTGCCCCAGATACTGCACCTGGAGTTCACTCGTGTCGCCCGTCGAAGGCGCCGTGCCGAGGTTGTAGCTGTTGGTCGAGGAAACGAGCGGCTGGCCGTTGCTCATGAACACGCTGTAGCTGCCGTTGGTGTTCACCACCTGCACGCCGACGAGTTGCGAAAGGTTCGACACGGCGAGATCGCGCTGGTCCATCAACTGGTTCGGCGGCTGGCCGCCCGCGCTCGCCTGCGCGATCTGGCCGTTCAGCTGCGCGATCTGCTGCGTGTAGCTGTTGATCTGCGAAACCGCGCTGGTGAGCTGCGTGTTCACGCTCTGGCGCAGCGAGTCGTATTGCTGACCCGCGGCGTTGATCTGGTCCGCGAGCGTCTGCGCGCTGCTCATCGCGGTCTGGCGGGTAGCCAGCGTCGACGCGTCGTTCGACACGTTCTGCATGCCGGTGAAATAGCTGGTGATCGCGCTCGACAGGCCGGCAGTCGGGCTGCCGATCGCGTTGTTCAGCTGCGAAATCATCGTGTTGTAGGTGGACAGCGAGCTGCTCGAACTCTGCGCGTTATTCAGCTCAGTGGTCAGATACTGGCTGTACTGGCGCGTCACGGTCGTGGTCGAGACACCCTGCGGCAAATAGCCGGAACCCGTGTACTGGCCCGTGCTTTCCGCAAAGACCGGCGTTTCGATGGTGTAACCCGGCGTCGATGCGTTGCTGATGTTCTGGCCGGTCGTCGTGAGACCCCACTGGGCTGCGTTCAGTCCACTGAGGCCGAGATTGATGAGGTTGCTCGACATGCGTCATCCTGAAGGGCGACACCGTACACATGCCGCCGCGTTACTTTGAACATCTGTTTAACGGCCTCGGCGACGAAATATTAAGGCCGTCCGGGGTGCGTCTACCTGTCAGCGCACGAGTGAGCGGCGCTTCATTTCGAGCTGCGTAATCAGCCGTTGCAGCGTGTTTTCAGCGCTGCCCGGCAGTGTCAGAAAGCGGAATCCCAACTGGTAACGCTGGGTGCCGTTCGGCAACGCGAGAGAACGGTGCGACACCAGTTGCAGATCGAGCGCCAAACGTCCCAGCGAGCCGAGCGTGAGTTCGCAATCCGGGAGCCGCGTGCCCATCGGCAGTTCGGCCACGCGATCGTCCGCCGTGCGCATGCCCACGCCGCCGAGCGACAGGTCATGCACTTCGAAGCGGAACGTGTCGCCTTCCGGCAGGCGGCCCGAGCACATGTACGGGTCGAGAATCGGGGCGTCGACGCGGAAGTACTCGCGACGCTGCACGTAATACAGCACATCGGGAAAGTCGGCCTCGAACGCGGGCAATCCTTCGAAACGTGTCTCGCGCGGCGTGGCGGTGGCGAACTCGACGCGCACGCCGTCCGGCGCCGCGTGGAATTGACAGCGCGGCGCGCCGAGCAATCCTCTGTTCTGCTCGGGCAACGCGCCCCAGTCGAACGTGAAGGTGCGACCACGCACGTCCACGTCGAGCAGACGCGTTACCAGTTGACCGTCTGCATACTCGGCGGTGAGAAAATCGCCGCGATTGACAAGGTTGCGCAACTGAACGCCGATTTCAAGCGGATTGCGCCGGCCGAAATCGTTCTCGATGTCTTCCTGCGGGGCGGGCGGCTGGCCGTGCGCGCTGATCTGGCCGTTCGACTGATTCATATCCATGAGCTTGCCGGTATGCTTGTTCTCGCGGGCGCGTGCCAGGCTCCTGCTGGGGCTTTCACGCGGTCTTCGTCGAAGCCGCCGCACGCGCATTTAACCGGACATTACAACGATTTCCGGTATCGGGTCTAACTCGTTAGCGGCATCGCCCCGTCAAAATTTAGGGGAATCAAATGAAATATTTGCCGCAAACGTTCAAATCCGAACCTCTCGCGCGGGTGGACCGGCCGCCCGTGGGCAGCCGGCCTCGTCCGTCTTGTTATGCACCTGGCCCCGTCGCGTGCATGCTGTCTGGAGAAAATAATTCGAACTGCGTGATGATCTGAAACGCGATTGAATGTTGTCTTGAGACCGGGTTCTGGCGGGCGCTTCTGAACCGTCTTAACGGCAACTCAGCCCATCTTCTGCATGATCGACATCAGCTTTTTCGCGTAATGCGGGTCGGTCGCGTAGCCCGCGCGCTGCATGCCGTTCGCAAAGCCGTTGACGTCATGCGCGGAATTGATCACCTGCGCATAGCGCGGGTTGCTTTTCAGAAGACTCGCGTAGTCCGTCATGGCTTCCTGGTAGGAGTCGTACGCGCGGAATTTTTCGACCGTGCGTTGCGGCTTGCCATTCACGTATTCAGTGGTGACGGTCGACACGGTCTTGCCCGTCCAGTCGCCGCTTGCCTTGATGCCGAACACGTTGTGGCTGGTCGAGCCATCGCTCTTCTTGATCTCGCTCTTGCCCCAGCCCGATTCGAGCGCGGCCTGGCCGATGATGAAGCGCGCCGGAATGCCGGTCGCGGCACTCGCGGCCTGCGCCGGTGCGGCGAGCTTGTCGACGAACGCGTCGATCTTCGGCGAGCTGCCGTCGCCCTTGAGCGGCGGGGTCAGCGCGCTGTTCGCGGAGTAGCCCTTGCCCGTTGCGAGCTGCCCGTTAGCCTGCGCATTGCCGTACGCTTTGGCCAGCGCGTTGAGCGCGGCAGTCTGCCCTTCGTCGCCACCGCTTCCGCCGCCAAGCGCGTTGGCCATGCCGACGAGTCCGCCCGCGCCGCCGGCGCTCGAACCGCCACTCACCTGCATGCCCTGATTGCGCATCAACTGCTTGAGCATGGCGTCGGCCACGCCGACACCCTTCTGTGAAAGCTGCTGCGACAACTGCTGATCCATCATCGAGGTGAAGGTCGCACTGTCGTGTGAATCGAACGGACCATCCTGTGGCGTCGCATCGCGCATGCTCTTGAGCATCATCTGCGTGAAGACCGCGTCGAACTGCTGCGCGGCCATTTTCATGCCGGCTTGCGGCGACGCCTTCGCTTGTGCGCTCAGCCTGGCGAAACCTTGCACGTCGAGCGCGAAGCGCTGGGTCAGGTCGTTCGCCGAAGCGGCGGAATTGGTCGTATCCGAATTCATCCTGTGTCGTCCTTAGATGATTTCCAGGTCGGCGCGCAGAGCACCCGCCGCTTTCATGGCCTGCAGGATCGACATCAGATCCGCGGGCGTTGCACCGAGTGCATTGAGCGCCTTCACGACTTCGGCGAGATTCGCGCCGGCGGTCACGAGTTTCAGCGCACCGTTGTCCTGCTTCATCTGAATCTGCGACTGCTTGGCGACCACCGTCTGGCCGTTCGACAACGCGCCCGGCTGGCTCACCACCGGTTGCGTATTGATCACGACCGACAGATTGCCGTGCGCGACCGCGCAGCTCTGCAACGTGACCATCTGGTTCATCACGATCGAGCCGGTGCGCGCGTTCAGGATCACCTTCGCGGCGGCTTGCGCCGGCTTGACGTCCAGGTTTTGCAACTGCGCCATGAAGGCGACCTGCTGCTCCGGATCGGTCGGCGCACGCAGTTGAATGGTGCGGCCGTCGAGCGCGGTAGCCGTGCCGCCGCCAAACGCGTTGTTCACCGCCGCCACCACGCGCTGCGTCGTGTCGTAGTCCATTTCATTCAGGTCGAGCTGCATCGTGCCCGCTTGCGATACCGACGTCGGCACCGAGCGTTCGACGATCGCGCCACCCGCAATGCGGCCGGCAGCGAGCGTATTCACCTGCACCTTGCTGCCGTTCGCGCTGGCGCCCGCGCCGCCGACGGCGAGGTTGCCCTGGCCGAGCGCGTACACCTGGCCGTCCGCGCCCTTGAGCGGCGTGAGCAGCAGCGTGCCGCCGCGCAGGCTCTTTGCATTGCCGAGCGACGACACGGTGATGTCAAGCTGTTCGCCGGGACGCGCGAACGGCGGCAGCACCGCCGTCACCATCACGGCGGCGACGTTCTTCAACTGGATGTTCGACAGCGACGATTGCGAATTGCTCGAACCCGCGGCCTGGTTGTTGATCGAGATGCCGAGGTTCGCCAGCATGTTGGCGAGCGTCTGCGTGGTGAACGGCGTTTGTGTGGTTTGGTCGCCCGTGCCGTCGAGACCGACGACGAGACCGTAGCCGATCAGCGGGTTGTCGCGCACGCCCTGAATCTGCACGAGGTCTTTCAGACGTTCGGCGTGAGCGGGCGTAGCCGCCGGCAGCGCCGCACAGGCGAGCGCGAATACGGCGAAAGCGCGGCAGAACAGCGCGAATCGTGCAGAAGACGCAGCGGTCGGGCGAACGATGCGGCGCGAACGGAAGAAGACGGTACGCATGATCACCACGGCGACACGTTGAGGAAGAAGCGCTGCAGGAAGCCCATGTTCTCGGCCTCGTCCATGTAGCCCTTCGCGGAGTATTCGATCTTTGCGTCGGCCACCTGCGTGGAGTACACCGCGTTCAGGTTCGAGATCGTGTTGGGATTCACCACGCCCGAGAAGCGCACGAATTCGTTGCCCTGATTGATCAGCATCTGCTTCTCGCCGCTCACGACCAGGTTGCCGTTCGGCAGTACGCCGGTCACCGTGACGGTAATCACGCCGCTGAACGTGTTGGAAGCATTCGCGCCGCCCGTCGCCGCGAACTTGTTGGCGCCGTTCGCGCTCAGGTTCGTCTTGCCGAACAGGCCGCCGAGGAAGCCGGCGGTCGGCACGTCGAAGTTGGTATTGCCGCTGCGGTTGACGCCCGCGCCGGACGACTTCGTCGCATTGACATTTTCCTGGATCACGATCGTCAGGATGTCGCCGATGTTGCGCGGCCGCTGGTCTTCGAAAAGCGGGCGACCTGCGTAGCCGGGGTTGTAGATCGAACCCGGCGACTGCATCGCCGGCGGCATGGGCGGCAGCGCGGTCATGGGCTGCTGCGTGATCGGCTGCTTCGGCACGAGACCGCAGCCGCCCAGCGCGGCGAGCAGCGTGAGCTGCACGAGCGCCTGAGCGGTGCGCGAGTGAACCGGATGACGAGTAAGGTGCGACATCTTCATAACCGCCTGTTAATTCCCAGTCCGTCCAGCTTTAAACCTGCATCTGGCTGAGGGTCTGCAGCATCTGGTCGGACGTGGTCACGGCCTTGCTGTTGATTTCGTAAGCGCGTTGCGTCTGGATCATGTTCACCAGTTCCTGCACCACGTTCACGTTCGATGCTTCCACGTAGCCCTGATTCAGCGTACCGGCGCCGTTCAGGCCGGGCTGCGCGACGTTCGGCGCGCCCGACGAAGCGGTTTCGGAGAACAGGTTTTCGCCCTTCGCGTCGAGACCGGCCGGGTTGATGAACGTGGCGATCTGCATGGAGCCGAGCTGCTGCGTCGCGGTCGAGCCGGAGGTCGTGATCGACACCGAGCCGTCGCTGCCGATCGTCAGCGAAGTGGCGTTGTTCGGCACCGTGATCGCCGGAATCACCTGATAGCCGCTCGAAGTCACGAGCTGGCCTTGCGCGTTGGTCTGAAACGATCCGTCACGCGTGTAGGCGGTGGTGCCGTCGGGCATCTGCACCTGAAAAAAGCCCTGACCGTTAATGGCGACGTCTTTCGAGTTGCCGGTCTGTTGCAGATTGCCCTGCGTGTACAGACGTTCGGTCGCGACCTGTTGCACGCCGGTGCCGAGCTGGATGCCGGACGGCAGTTCGGTGTTCTGCGTGGAGTTCGCGCCCGGCTGACGGACGGTCTGATACAGCAGATCCTCGAACACCGCGCGCGAGCCCTTGAAGCCATTGGTGCTGACGTTCGCGAGGTTGTTCGAAATCACGTCCATCTGCGACTGTTGCGCATTCATGCCGGTTGCGGCGATGTAAAGTGAGCGATTCACAATTCTTCCTTTGTGCCGGCCGGCGCGTAGGCCGGTCCATGCAACGTAATGGCAGCGCCTGGGCGCCGTTAGCTGAAGCTGAGCAGCTGGTTGGCCGACTGATCGTTCTTGTCGGCGTTTTCCAGCAGCTTGGTCTGCATCTGGAACTGGCGCGCGTTGGTGATCATCGAGACCATCGCGCTCACCGGATTCACGTTGCTGCCTTCCAGCGAGGCAGGCGCGAGCGTCACGGCCGGATCGGCGTCGGCGGCGTTGCCGTCGCCGGTGCGAAAGAGGCCGTCGTCGCCACGCGTCATGGTTTGCGGGTCCGGGTTCACCAGTTTCAGCTGATCGACCGTCACGACGGCGGTGGGCGGATCGCCCGGCGTGAGCGCCGAGACTGTGCCGTCCTTGCCGATCGTGATTTCCGCGCCAGGCGGCACCGAAACCGGACCGCCGTTGCCGAGCACCACCTGATTCGTCGCGTTGACCAGCTGGCCGTTTTCGTCGACGTGCAGGTTGCCGGCGCGCGTATAGGCTTCGCCGCCATCGGCGGTTTGCACGGCGAGCCAGCCCGGACCCTGGATCGCCACGTCGAGCGGATTGCCCGTCTGCTGGATCGGCCCCGGCGTGTAGTCGGCGCCCGGCGTCGACGACAGCACGAAGGTGCGCGTGGTGTCGTCGTTGACCGAACTGCCGTCGCCGAACGACATCGGCACGGCACGGAAAGTCGCCAGTTGCGCGCGAAAACCGGTGGTCGATGCATTGGCCAGGTTGTTCGCGACGATAGCCTGCTGTTCGAGCGCTTGCGTGCTGCCCGACATCGCGGTGTAGATCAGCCGATCCATGGTGGGTGGTTCCTGGTCTCTTACAGGTTGATCAGGGTCTGGTCGACGGTCTGCTGCGTCTTGATCGTCTGCGCGTTTGCCTGATAGTTGCGCTGCGCGGTGATCAGATTCACCAGTTCGCTCGTCAGATCGACGTTCGAGTTTTCCACTGCGCCGCCTTGCAGCACGCCGTGATTGGTCGAGCCCGGCGCGGAGATCTGCGCGACGCCCGAAGCCGAGGTCTGCTGGAACTCGTTGTTGCCGAGGTCGATCAGGCCGTTCTGGTTCGAGAAGTTCGCCAGCACGATCTGGCCGAGGGCCGCCGTCTGCTGGTTCGAATAGTTGCCCGTCAGCGTGCCGTCGGCGCCGATCGAGAAGCTCGTCAGCGTGCCGGCTGCATAACCGTCGGGCTGCAGCGTGTTCACGCCGTCCTTGCCGCCGTATTGCGTCGTGCCCCCGATGTTCAGCGTGATTTTCTGCGGCGTCGACGAACCGTCCGTGGTCGGGATCGAGAAGTTGTACGCGAACGGCGTCGCGGTGGCGTTGCCCGAAGCGTCGGTCGTGCCGAGCAGCGTGCCCGACGAGTTGAAGTTCGCGTGGCCGACCAGTTGCGCCGTGCCTGTCGACGTGCCGGCGTAGACGTTCCACGTACCGGCCGCGGTCTTCGCGAAGTACATGTTGACCGTCTGCGAGCCGCCGAGCGAGTCGTACACCGTCGTGCTGGTCGAGTAGTTGTAGGTGGTCGAGCTGTTCTGGTTGAAGGCGACCGGCGTCGGCGCAACCGCCACGCTGTCGCCGGTGACCGGCGTGCCGTTGAACGTGATCGACTGGCCGTTGCCGAGCGGGATCGACGAGCCTGCGGCGTACGTGCCGGTGGTCGACGTGCCGAGCGTGTTGTCCGTCACCGTGTAGTCGGTCGCGCTCGTGAACTTGACGGTGTAGTTGTCGTTGTTCGTGCCCGAAGCCGTATTCGTGATGGTCGCGCCGGTCGTGGAAAGCGTGCTGCCCGTGCCGAGCGTCGGCGTGACGGTCGGCGTGCCGAGCATCAGCGCGTCCTGTGCGTTCAGGTTCAGGCCGGCCGCGATCTTGGTCGTGGCCTGCGGTGCGATGTTCGCGGTCGGCACGGTCAGCGGCACGGTTTGCGCTGTGTTGATGATGCCCGAGCTGTTCGCCGCATAGCCCATCAGTTGCAGGCCTTCGGCGTTGGTGATGTTGCCGTTCTTGTCGAGCTGGAACACGCCGTTGCGCGAGTACACCAGCGAGCCGTTGTTCGACAGCTGGAAGAAACCGTTGCCGTTGATCGCGACGTCGAGCGCCTGGTTGGTGCTCGTGATCGTGCCTTGCGAGAACTGCTGCTGCACTTCCGCGAGTTTCGTGCCGATGCCGACCTGGTTGCCCACGGCGGTGGCGACCGAATTCGCGTACATGTCGGCAAATTGCGCGGCGCCGCTCTTGAAGCCAACCGTATTCGCGTTGGCAATGTTGTTGCCGATCACGTCGAGATCGCTCGACGACGCCGACAAACCACTCAAACCTTGCTGGTAACCCATGACGGTCTCCGTATCTGGAAAGTCTTGACTGACTGAATCTGGTTCAAAGGATCGCGGCGACGCTCGTCAGCCCGACGGTCGTACCGTTGGACAACACGAGACCCGGCGTTCCGCCTGTCTGCTGGACGACGCTTTGCACCGTCGCACCCGTGAGCGTGGTGGCCGTTGCCTGCTGGCCGTTGATCGTGCCGACCGCGCTGATCGTGTACGTGCCGTCGGGGAGCGTCGCGCCGGTCGTGTCGGTCGGCGTCCAGCCCACCGGAATCGTGCCGGCCGACTGCTTGCCGAGGTCGATCGTGTTGACGATCTGACCGGACGAGTTCTTCACGACCACTTGCAGATCGCTCACCGAGTTGGCGAGCTGCACGCCGAACGAGCCGGCCTTGCCGCTTGCCACCGACACCGAGCTTCCCGGCGCGAGCACGGTCGAGCCGATCAGCAGCGCGGCTTGCGACTGCTGGCCTGCCGACATCTGCGTGGCGAGCGAGGTAAGCGTCGTGTTCAGCTGGCTGATACCCGATACCGTATTGATCTGGGCCAGCTGCGAAGTCATCTGCGAGCTGTCCATCGGGTTGGTCGGGTCCTGGTTTTTCAACTGCGCGACGAGCAACTGCAAAAACGTATTCTGCAGATCGGTCGCCGAGGTGCCCGACGTGCTGCTGGTGGAACTGGTCGAGCTGGAAGCGCCCGAAGAGCTCGAAGCGCTGCTCGTGCCGTTCATCGTATCGAGCAGCGTCTGCGAAACGGTCGTGCCGGCGCTGCCGATGGTGGTATTGGTGGTCAAGGAGCTCTCCTCAGTTTCCGATCGTGAGCGTTTTCAGCATCAATGTCTTGGCGGTGTTCAGGGTCTCAACGTTCGCCTGATATGAGCGCGAAGCCGAGATCATGTTGACCATCTCCTGCACCGGGTCCACGTTCGGCAACGTGACATAACCGTCCGAATTGGCAGCCGGGTTACTCGGGTCGTAGGCGGTTTTCATCGGCGTCGGATCGTCGATCACGCCGGTCACCTGCACGCCGCCCACCTGCTGGCCGGACGCGCTGCGCGCGCCGCCGAGCGGGTTCACCGCGAACACCACCTGCTTGGCCTTGTACGGCTGGCCGTCCGGTCCCGTGGTGCTGTCCGCGTTGGCGAGGTTCGACGCCGTCACGTTGAGCCGTTGCGATTGCGCCGACATCGCGGAGCCTGCAACACCAAAAATATTCATCAGGGATGACATCTCTCTTCACCTCTCCAGCTACCGCCGGTTCGACCGGCTTCACGTTAATTCCCGTAGCGATTGTTTTTTCGTACTGCCGAGTCTGTCGCCGTGGCTTCTTAGGAGCCCGACTGGATCGCCGACAACATCGTCTTGATCTGGTTGGACAGCACCGTCATTCCCGATTCGAAATGAAGCGTGTTGTCCGCGAACTGCACGCGTTCCGTGTCGATGTCGACGGTGTTGCCGTCGAGCGCGGGTTGAGTCGGAATGCGGTACTGCAGGTTGCCGTAGTCGTCGGACGTGCCGCCGGTCGGCGTGAGCGTCGCCTTGCCGGCCATGTGGCCCGGCTCGGTCGACACCATCGACATGCCGCTCGTCACGCCGGCCGGCTGCGTCATCGCGAGCGTCGAACTGTTCGACGCCGCGGTGCCCGCGCCGCCCGTGGTCTTTTTCAACGCACCGGCAAGCGATGTGGCGAAGTCGACGTCACGCGCCTTGTAGTTGGGCGTGTCGGCATTCGCGATATTCGACGACAGCAATTCCTGGCGATAAGCGCGTACATCGAGCGCCTGGCGTCCAAAGGCGAATTCGGCATCGAGTTTGTCCAGCATAAGAATCTCCGGAGAACGTTCCCGAGGCTTCCCGTGCGGACCTCGCTTGAGGACTGCGTCAGGCGGGAAGGCCTTTTTGCATGAGGAGCATCTTATGGGCGGCACGCAAGTACCAATCGGACGAATAACCGGGAAAGGGGGCTTCTATTCAACGTTTGCGCAAAGGAGGCGCTCACTAGAATGCAAGGCGTACCGATGCATTTGTGGAGAACCGCGATGAACCAGCTCACCTACGACCCGACGCACCACGCGCACCGCGCGGCGGCGCAGCGCATGGGTGTGGCTGGCGCGCGCCGCCAACCGGGTCTGCTGATGCGCCTTTTTGCAAGCATGACGCTGTGGGTCGCGGGCGGCATCGTGCTGGTGCCGGTCGCGACGAGAGCGCAGGAAGCAGGCAGCGGTCCGATCGTCATTCCCGGTCCGGCTGAACAGAATCCGGCCGCGTTGGCTGCGCTGGCCGAACATATGCAAGCCGCACCGACCCAACGTGCAGGGTCCGCCGCGACGCTCGCCGCCGCGACCGCACAGTCGTTGACGCCGGGTTCGTCAGCGCGCGACGCCGACGCCTTCACGCGCGCCGCCAATGGCAGCGGCTCGATCGTCATTCCAGGCACGGCCGAGCCCGCCGCCGCGCCGCAGATGATCCGCACCAGCTTCAAACCCGACGCGAATGGCGTCGTGACCCTTCCCGCGCCGGGCGCGGCCCATCCGAACGCCTATGGCGCGCAAGCCGTCGCGCGCGTCAACATCGTGCCGGGCTCGCGTGATGTCGTGCCGGTGGTGGTTGCGCCGGCGTCGCCACAGAACGGCGCGCGTCCGGCCGCTGGCGTACAGCCGGTCGCCGCCAATGCGCCGATGAGCGCGTCCGCTGGCTTCGATACGCTGGCTTCGCGCGGCGAACCGCCGCAACTGGGCGCGAACGGCAAGCCGATCGTCACGCGCGCGGCGCTCGCCCCCAATTCCACCGTAGCGACGGTAACGCCGGTGCCCTCCGCCGTCGGCCGTATGGCTGCACCGCGCCAGCTCGCGCCGACCGCCGCGCAAGCTGTTGGTCAACCCGGTGTACAACCCGTTGCTCAAACCGTTGCTCAACCCGTTACACGCGCCGTCGCACAGCCTGTCGCACGCGCCGTCGCGGGGACGCCGTCGGCGCCGCTGCCCGGTCAGCAAGACCCCGAAGCGATCCGCAGCGTTGCGCTTGCGTTCCTTCAACAGCAGTCCACCGGCTTGCCCGGCACCGTCGAGATCAGCGTCGCGGCCGCCTTTCCGCGCGGCCTTGCGGCATGCACGGGCCTTGTGCCGTTCATGCCGAGCGGCGCGCGCCTGTGGGGCCGCACCACCGTCGGCGTGCGCTGCGCCGGCGAGCATCCATGGACGATCTATCTGCAGGCGCGCATCTCGCTGCACGCGACCTACTATCTCGCCGCCCGCGCAATGGCACCCGGCGAAGTCCTGAGCGCCGCCGATCTGGTTGCGCGCGACGGCGACCTGGCCGGACTGCCGCAGGCCATCGTGACGGACCCTTCGCAGGCCATCGGCTCGGTCACGCTCACGCGGGTCGCCGGCGGCATGCCGCTACGCCGCGACATGCTGAGGAGCGCGTCGGCGGTGTCGATCGGACAGACGGTACGCGTGGTCGCGGCGGGCGAAGGCTTTGCGATTTCCGCCGAAGGCAGCGCAATGAACAATGCGTCGCCGGGTCAGCAGGTGCGGGTGAAGACGGCCAACGGCCAGATCATTTCCGGCATCGTGAAGGACGGCGCCACCGTGGAGATCCAGCTGTGACACGGCGGCATCCGGGCAGCGGCAACGCGATGCGTGCGTCATCGAGCGCATGGCGCCCCGCCGCCGGCGCCTGCACGAATGACACGGGCCGCGCGAGCGCTCCCGAACGACTCAAAGGGCCGGAACGGCTTGAATTGCAAGGACAATCCTCGAACGATTGCGCTAAAGTTTTGATCGGCGCTTGCCGTTATCAGGATCAAATCGTTCAGGAAGCCCATCGTGAAAGTCGATTCCTCATCCAATCCGAATCTGCCGACGTTGAAAGACGCTGTGTCCCGCTCGCAACCAGGCGACGCGAGCACCGCGAACACCAGCGCGCAGACCGCGAGCACTGCCTCGCCGACTCCTACCAGCGGTTCGGGCGACGCCAGCGTCAGCCTGTCGGGTCTGTCGCAGCATCTGCGCAGTCTCGCGGCGTCCGGCTCGGCCGATATCGATACGGCGCATGTCGCGTCGATCAAGCAGGCCATCAAGGACGGCACGCTGAAGATCGACTCCGGCAAGATCGCCGACGGCGTGCTGAACACCGCACGCGACCTGTTGAGCAGCAAAACCTCGTCGACCGGCAACTGATCGACGCATCGAAGTACGGTGAAGTGCCGGGCGGCATTCGACCAACCCGGCTCGTGGCATCTGCGCGAGCCGTCGTGTTCAGCGAGTTGTTGACATGAAAGACGCCCTGCTTGCCACTCTCACCGAGGAATATTCGGCCGTCGAGGCATTCGCCTCGATCCTCAAGCTCGAAACCAAAGCGCTGACCGCGTTGTCACCGCTCGAGCTGCTGCCGTCGATCGT
The DNA here is from genome assembly GCF_039621805.1 of Paraburkholderia sp. PREW-6R. Lineage (NCBI taxonomy): Bacteria > Pseudomonadati > Pseudomonadota > Betaproteobacteria > Burkholderiales > Burkholderiaceae > Paraburkholderia > Paraburkholderia sp. PREW-6R. The sequence continues at coordinate 3,301,901 of NZ_CP155073.1, forward strand.
CGAGCAGAAAACCGAACTGATCGGCGCGCTCGCCAAGCTGGAAGCCACGCGCGACGGACTGCTCGCGCAAATGGGCCTGCCTCGCGGCTGGTCCGGCATGGAACTGGCCGCGGCGTCCGACGCCCGGATCGCCGATCAATGGTCGCTGCTGCAAAAAGCCGCCGACCGTGCGAAGCGCACCAATACCAGCAATGGCGAACTGATCCGTGTGCGCATGGACTACAACCAGCGGGCTCTGACGGCGCTGCAGGTTGCCGTGCCGCAAAAGGTCGGGTTCTACGGACCGGACGGCCGTATCCCGGCGCGCGCCGCGGTGTGAAAAAGCCCTGACCGCGCGGCCGGTTGGCACGCGGTTCGGCTTGTGATTCAGAGGGTTGGGAAAGGGTTCGTCATCTGACGAGCCCTTTTGTCTTTCAGGCACGCGTGTCGATGAACTGGGTCGAAGCCGACTCGCGACCTCGCATACCTGATGGCATCCCGAAGCAGGCGGCCTTGACGCGGGTGTGCCGGTTATATCCGGCGGCTTTTCAGCTGGCTGATCGTCAGGAAGAAGCCTACGCGAAAGCGAAGGCGGCGGTCGAAGAGCATCTGGATGCTGCTGCTCGACGAGGGACTACCGGCGGATGGCAGTCGCTCGCGGTGCATCGTCGGAACCTCGACAATACGGATTCCGGGTGGTGGGGTCATGCCACGCGCAACGTTACCGCCTTGAAGCGGGCGGCACGCATCGACGTCTCGCTGACCGACGCGCTGGCGTATGAAATCGACGCCTGCGCGCAAGCGCGCGTGATGTCGCGCACCGCCTGGCTGACGGTGGCCGCCGAAGCTAGCGGTGGCTGCCGAACACGGAATGGCTGACGCCTGACAGTGCGGCAAGCCACGCGGACGCATATCGCGCCGCCCGACTTTCGCCCGACTTTCGCCCGACTTTCGTCCGACCGCCGCCCGACTCTCGTCGGCCCGCGGCCCGAGTTCCGCTCAAGCGCCGCCTGGCAAACGCCTCGCCACCGCCTGACCTTACCCAGCCACCGCGCGTATCCGCTTCAGGTCGTCTCGGCGTTTGCCCACGCCATTTCACGCAGGCGCGTGCGCAAGCGCGCCACTGCCTGGCTGTGCAGCTGACACACCCGCGATTCGCTCACTTCCATCACCGCGCCGATTTCGCGCAGATTCATGCCGCGTTCGTAGTACAGCGACATCAGCAGCTTTTCGCGTTCCGGCAGACGGTCGATCGCCTCGACGAGCGCCGAGCGCAGGCTGTCGTCGAGCAGCGCCGACAGCGGGTCCGAATGATCGACGCAGTAACGGTCGAGAAACGGTTCGTCGTCGGCGGAACGGTCGAAGTCTTCGTAGTAGATCAGCTGGCTGCCGTGCAGATCCTGAAGCATCGACTGATACTCGTCGAGCGGCATCTTGAGATGATCGGCAATTTCCGTTTCGCTTGCCGAACGGCCCAGATTCTGTTCGACCTTGTGCACCGCCGTTTCCACTTCGCGCGACGTGCGCCGCAAGCTGCGCGGCAACCAGTCGTTGCTGCGTAGCTCGTCGAGCATGGCGCCGCGAATCCGCTGGCTCGCGTAAGTCTCGAATTGCGCGCCCTGATCTTCCTTGTAGCGGCTTGCCGCATCCAGCAGACCAATCATGCCGGCCTGGATCAGATCGTCGAGATCGACACTCGCCGGCATCTTGGCGACGAGTTGCAAGCCGAGGCGGCGCACGAGCGGTGCGTACTTCGTCAGAACTTCGGCCTGGGAAATTTTTCCCTGAGCGTTATACATCGTGCTCCCCTTGTCCTTGTGCCGCCACTCAGGCGTGCTGCGCAGACGGTTGGTCGGCGTGTTGCGCCGCTGTAACGGTCGCAGGCGCCATCCAGGGCGTTTGCGACGACATCGCTGGCCGCATCGGCCAGTACTGCAATTCGGCTGCGAGATGCCGGAAGTCGCGCGCAGCCGGTGTCGACGGAAATGCATCGACGACACAACGCGACAACTCCTGGGCTCGCGCCATCCGCACATCGGCGGCAATGCAACCGGCGTCTTCCAGCGCCACGGTCAGGTAGCGCCCGGCCACGCCGGCCAGGTTTGCAAAAGCGGTATGCGCGTCCTCCACGCTCTGCACGTGGTTCACCAGCACGCGGAACTGCGCGATGGCGTGCGCGTAGTGCAGACGCTTCATGCACGCGTAAGCGTCGGTGATCGCCTGCGCGGCGACGCGCGTGACGATCATCACGTCATGCGCCTGCGCGGCAAGCGGCGACAGATGACCCTGCGGGTCGAGTTGCGCGTCGATCAGCACGACGTCGGCCGAGCCGTGCAGCACCACACCGAACTGCGCGGGCGTGTACCCTTCGCGGTTCGGGCGCGGCGCGGCCAGCACGGAAAATCCGAGCGGGTGTTGCGCAACCGCGCTTTCGAGCGTCATGTCGCCGCGCATCACCGCCGCGAAGCTGCCCGCGCCACGCAGGCCGCCGAGCATCATGCCGACTGACCGCTCGCCGAGGCATTCGTCGATGACGAGCACGTCCTTGCCTTGCTGGGCGAGTGCGGCGGCAAGGTTCACCACCGTCGTCGTACAGCCGACGCGGGCCGAGCCGCCGGTCACCGCGATCACGCGCGAGCCGGCACGCGCCAGCATGCGCCGCAGTCCTTCCGCCTGATCCCGAATGAGCTTATCCAAAGCGGACCTCGTGCAATTCAGCCGTGGAGCGCGCGGACAGCGCGGACAGCAACCCGGGAATGTCGTCTTCTTGCGGCACGAATGGCGAGTGATCGCGCGGAATACAGAACGCGCTCTTGATCAGGAATCTCTTTGTCGCCACGTACAGGTTTTCCGGCACCTTCTGACCGGTCGACACGTAATGCACCGGCAGCTTGTAGCGGATCACCGTATCGAGCACGCCGCCCAGATTGGTGGCCTCGTCGAGCTTGGTCAGAATGCAGCCGGCGAGCGGCTGTTGATCCGGCGCGCGGTGGTACGCCTGCACGACTTCGTTGAGCGTGTCGCCGTGGCTGGTTGCGTTCAGCAGCAGCAGACGCTGCACGGGCTGGCCCGCGCGGCACAGCATCGCGATCTGGTCGGACACGAGGCGATCGCGCTGGCTCATGCCGATCGTGTCGATCAGCACGATGTGCTTGTTGCGCAGTTCGGAGAGCGCGAGTTGCAGATCGGCGCTGTCTTTCACCGCGTGTACCGAGACGCCGAGGATCTTGCCGAAGATGCGCAGTTGTTCGTGACCGCCGATCCGGTAGCTGTCGGTGGTGAGGAGCGCCACCTTGCTGGCGCCAAAGCGCATCACGCAGCGCGCGGCAAGCTTGGCGGTGGTCGTGGTCTTGCCGACGCCTGTCGGGCCCATCAGTGCGAACACGCCGCCGCGCTCCATCAGCGCGTCTTCGTCTTCCATCACCGGCAGGTTCGATTCGAGCACCGAGCGCACCCAGTCCATGCCGCCGTCGAGGTTGTCGACCTCGTCCGGCAGCTTGTCGACCATCATCTGCACGAGCTGCGCCGAGAAGCCGGCAGCGAACAGGCGCTTGGTGAGCGACGCGCGCGTCGGGTTGCGACGTTGACGATCGCCCCACATCAGACCGGCGAAATGTTCTTCCATCATCCCGCGCATCGACGACAGTTCGCTCATCACGGTGTCGTTGACCACCTGCTCCATGCGTGCCTTGATCGCTTCGGCGACGGAGGCCGGCGAGCGGCTGTCGTCGCTCGAAACCGGGGCGGCGGCGGGCGGGTTCTTTTGCGCGGCGCGGCGGGCGGCAACCTGCGCGGCTTCGCGGGCCCAGTCGGGCGCGTCGGCGGCCTGCGGCGCGGCAAAGCGCGCTGCGCTCATACGCGGCTCGACGGCGGAGCCAAGGCCTCTTGCCATCGCGGCGGCCGGCGTCATCGCAGGACGCGCGCTGTGCTCGCCGTCTTCCTGCTGCCCGGCGATACGGCGGGCGTGATCGATCAGCCAGGGATTCGATTCGGCCATCGTACGCGGTATGTCGGCGGCAGCGGCAGCCGCCGACGGCCTCGCCGTGCCCGTCGCGACACCGGCGGCCTTCAGCAGATCGGCGCGGATGTCGTCGGTGAGACGCGTTGCAGCAGCACGCGCGCTCGACTTCTCAATCGTGATGGGCTGCGCGCCATGCGCGGCGCCGGACCTGGACGCAACCGGCTGCGCATTTGGCAGACCCGGCAACGCGGCCTTCGGCGCGGCAGCAGGAGCAGCGCCCGGTGCGGATTCGTCTTCGCTATCGTCGTCGTTCGAGTCCGCGTTCAGCGCGTTCCCGGTGCTATCGCCGCCCGCTTCCGGGCTCGCACCGAATACCGACGAGAACACGTCGGGCATCCCGCTCGCGTACGGATTGCCCTGCATCGGCTGCGCGGCGGGCATGGCACGCGGCGTCGCGCTCGCGGCTTGCGCGGCGGCGTTCATCGGCATGGCTTGCGGGGTGCCGGCGCCATGGCGTGGAACCTTCGGCGTGATGGCGGCGAGGTCGCTGTCGGCGAGGGCGACGATTTCGACACTGCCGTCGCCCATTACATGATTGGACAGCACGACTGCATCCGCGCCCAAAGCTTCGCGCACGAGACGCAGCGCATCACGACTGGTAGCACCGACAAATTTACGAATGTTCAAGCTGGACCCCCGACGAAGAAAACGGACTAACGGACCGGCGATATACCGCTTCCCATTGAGATCATTATTGCGAAACACGTCGAGCGACGATCGATGGATAAAGACCGTTAAAACTGGGCAATTCGAACGATGGAAACGCGCCGCACGTTTGCCACCTGTCTTTATCAAACCCGGCTTTACACGACGTCATTCGGCACGCCGACCCGGCAGGCGCGTACGGCGAGCTGCGCGCCGCGTGGCGACCAGACGTACAAAATGAAAACCGGCGCTCGAAGAGCGCCGGTAAAAACGCGTGGCATGGTTCAAAGCCGCGCTGACTATCCGCTGAAACAGCGAGGCTAGCCGCGCGCGCCGATCAGATTGACGACCTTGATGTTGCGCGTATCGGGTACTTCCGCATACGACAGCACCTTCAACTGCGGCAGGCTGCGGCGCAGGAAGCGCGCGAGCATCGGCCGCAACGCATGCTGTACGAGCAGCACGGGCGCGAGCGCGAGGTTTTGCTGACGCGTCATCGCCTTCTGCGTTTCAGTCAGCAACGTGTGCGCGAGGCCCGGTTCGAGGCCCGGATTCGTGCCCGTCGAAAGCGCTTGCGACAGCACCCGTTCGAGGTTCGAATCGAGGCCCATTACCTGCATGTCGCCGGTGCCGGGGAACCACTGCTGCGTGATCGCGCGACCCAGCGCGAGACGCACGGCAGCGGTCAGATCGTGGGCGTCGGTGACCTTCGGCGTGTGTTCGGACAGCGCTTCGAGGATCGTGCGCATGTCGCGGATCGGCACGCCTTCTTCCAGCAGGTTTTGCAGCACCTTCTGCAGCGTGGTGAGCGGCAGCGTCTTCGGCACCAGATCGTCGACGAGCGACGGCGTGTCTTTCTGCATGCGTTCGAGCAGTGCCTGCACTTCGCGGCGGCCCAGCAGTTCGGACGCATGCGTGACGACCAGGTGATTCAGGTGCGTCGCCACGACGGTGCTCGAGTCGACCACCGTGTAGCCGTACACCTGCGCCTGTTCGCGCAGATTCGTGTCGATCCAGATGGCCGGCAGACCGAACGCCGGGTCTTGCGTCGGCGTGCCCGGCAGCGCGGCGGACACCTGCCCCGGATTGATGGCGAGCCACTGGCCCGGAAACGCTTCGCCGACGCCCACTTCGACGCCCTTCAGCGCAATGCGATAGCCGTTCGGACGCAATTCCAGGTTGTCGCGAATATGAATGACCGGCGGCAGGAAACCGATTTCCTGCGCAAACTTCTTGCGAATGCTTTTGATCCGCTTGAGCAGTTCGCCGTCCGAGTTCTTGTCGACGAGCGGAATCAGCCGGTAGCCCACTTCCAGGCCGAGCGTGTCGATCATCGTCACGTCGTCCCAGCTTGCTTCGGTGTTTTCGACCGGCGCGATCGCGGCCGGCGCGACATCGACGAGCGCGTTGGTGTTCTTGCGTTCCGCGGCGCGCTTTTTCATCGTGCGGCCGAGCTGGATCAGACCGCCGCCGAGCACCAGAAATGCGAAGTGCGGCATGCCGGGAATCAGACCCATCAGCACGAGAATGCAGCCCGTGATCATCAGCACGCGCGGGTTCGTGAATAGCTGGCCGGTAAGCTGCGTGCCGATGTCTTCGTTCGTCGCCACACGGGACACGATCACGCCCGCGGCGGTCGAAATCACGAGCGACGGAATCTGCGCGACGAGGCCGTCGCCGATCGTCAGCAGTGTGTAGTTCTTGCCCGCGGACGCGAAGTCCATGCCGTGCTGAACCATTCCGACGATCAAACCGCCGAAGATGTTGATCACCATGATCAGCAAACCGGCGATCGCGTCGCCGCGCACGAACTTGCTCGCGCCGTCCATGGAGCCGTAGAACTCGGCTTCCTGCGAGACTTCCGCGCGGCGCTTGCGGGCCTGTTCCTCGTTGATGAGGCCGGCGTTCAGATCGGCGTCGATCGCCATCTGCTTGCCGGGCATCGCGTCGAGCGTGAAGCGCGCGGACACTTCCGCGATCCGCCCCGCGCCCTTGGTGATCACCATGAAGTTGATCACCATCAGAATGATAAAGACGACGATACCGACCGCGAAGTTGCCGCCCACGAGAAAGTGGCCGAACGACTCGATTACCTGACCGGCCGCGTCGGGGCCAGTGTGGCCTTCGAGCAGCACGACCCGTGTGGACGCCACGTTCAGCGAGAGGCGCAGCAGCGTCGAGAACAGCAGCACGCTCGGGAAGGCGGCGAAGTCGAGCGGCTTCATCGTGTACATGCTGACGAGCAGCACCATCACGGAAAGCGCGATGTTGAAGGTGAACAGCAGATCCAGCAGGAACGGCGGCAACGGCAGGATCATCATGCCGAGGATCATGCAGATCAGCACCGGCCCGGCGAGGGCGCGCAAATTGGTGCTGCTCAAGGCGTCGGGCCGTCGAGCGAGGATACCGGCGCGAGCGTTCATGCGGAGGCTCCTGAGGTGTCGTCGTTATCTGAATTTACAGCGGGGTTGAGGGTGTCGGCGGCTTCCTGATCGGCTTCATCGTCCGATACGCCGCCCTTGTCGAGTTCGGGCGGCACGTCGAGGCCGGTCGGCGCCATCGGCACGGCGCCGCCTTCGGTCTTGAAGCGCCGCAACTGGTAGACCCACGCGAGCACTTCGGCCACCGCGCCATACAGCGGGCCCGGAATCTCGCGATTCAGCTCGACGTTGTGATAGAGCGCCCGCGCGAGCGGCGGCGCTTCGAGTAACGGCACATTGTTTTCGGCGGCGATCTCGCGAATCCGCGCGGCCACCAGGTTCACGCCCTTGGCGACCACCTTCGGTGCGCGCATTTCGCCGTCGGTGTATTGCAGCGCAACGGCGAAGTGCGTCGGGTTGGTCACCACCACGTCGGCCTTCGGCACGTTGGTCATCATGCGGCGGCGAGCAATCGCGCGCTGCTGCTGGCGAATCCGGCCCTTCACGTGCGGATCGCCTTCGCTTTCGCGGTGTTCGCGCTTCACCTCTTCCTTGGTCATGCGCAGTTTCTTGTGGAACTGCCAGAGCTGGTACGGCACGTCCATCGCGGCTACCACGAACATGCCCGCCACCGTCATCCCGCAGCACACCGCAATCAGGTGCGTCGTATTGGCGAGTGCGATTTGCAGCGGCTGCGTGGCGAGCGCAAGAATCTCCTCGCGACGGTTCCAGATCGCGGTGCCGCCAATCACGCCGACCACCAGCGTCTTCGCGAGCGACATGCCGAGCTGGATGGGACCGTTGATCGAAAAAATCTTGCCGAGACCGGCAATCGGATTGAGGCGGTCGAACTTGGGTTCGAGCCCTTTCGCGGAAAACAGCCAGCCGCCGAGCGCCATCGGCGCAAGCAGCGCAGCGGCGCCGGTAAAGCCGAGTATCGGCAGCAGCGTGTAAAGGCCCTCGCGGCTCGCGGCGCCCGCGCCGATCATCATCCGGCGGGTTTCGAACACCGCGCCGTGATCGAACGTGAGGGCCTCGCGCAGCATGCTCTCCAGATGGTCGCCGATGCTGCCCGACATGCCCCACACGCCGAAGAAGCCCGCCGCCAGCAGTGCAAACGTGGACAGCTCCCGTGAACGCACGATCTGCCCTTCCTCGCGCGCCTTTTGCAGGCGCCGGGGAGTGGCTGATTCGGTTTTTTCGAGGTCGCTATCCTCTGCCACAAACGCTCTCCAGTCGGCCGAGGCACGATGCCTCTTTTCAGTGAGAGCGATTATTCCTGCTCGACGCAAGCGCCGATCGGCGGATAAGGGCGGAGAAAGGGGGGTATTTCGAGGGATGAAACGACCGGCGCACCGGGCGCCCACGCGCATTGGCGCGGGCGCCGGCGATTCACGCGCCGGTCGGGGACTCGGTAATCAGAAGCCTACGTACGGCAACTGCGCGCCGCCGAGCAGGGTCTGGTCGATCCCGTAGTACACGTAACGCCCATAGAAGAACGGCAAACCGAGGTCGAAGCTGCTGTTGCCGCTGATCTGCCCCGCGAGGTCGTTGAACGCGTAGTTACTGCCATTGCTGAACAAGGTGGACGCGCTCAGGATGCCGATGCTCTGGGTTCCCGTGACGGTGCTGTTCTCGCCCGAGAGCGTCACTGTCCGGGTTTGCGCGGAGGTCGGGCAATAGAAGCCCGAATAATTACTGCCGCACAGCGCGAGCGTGCTATCGGAGAAGAAGTACGCATTCGAACCCGAGTCCAGGAACGCCTGCACTGGCGCGCCGTTGAACACGCTGTTGTTCAGGTCGCCGTAACTGTCGGTCGTGTACTTCTGCGTCCCGCCGAACGTGTTGTTTGACTGCGTGCCGACCCCGAAGACCAGCGTGCCGGCCGCCGACGCCTGCCCCGTGTTCGAGATTGGCGGCATCTGGACGATGACACCGTTGTTGTCTGTGGCAAATTTGGTGACGGGGTTGGTCACCTGCTGGACGAGCGGCACCGCGGTCCGCTGGCATGACGTGCCGTTCGGGCACGCGTAGTAGTTGCTGTAGGTCGCGGCCGTGGTGGCATTGGCACAGGTCACACCACAGTCGTACGGTGCCGTGCCGATGCCGAGAATGCCGTTGGCGCCCAGGTCGCTGACCGTATTTTCAGCCGAGCCGCTGCCACAGCCGCTTGGCACCGAAGCCGTGCCCAGGTCGCCGATGATCTGCAGCGGCACAGGCGCCGTGGTGGTTTCGCTGCCAATCCGGACGGTGGCGTTACGCACCGAGCCCCACGTGTAGCCGTCGGCGAACGTCGCGCACTCGGCCACCTGTGCGCCAGTGCTGGTGGTCACGTTGGTCAGCGTGTTGAGCAGCGATGCATTCAGCACCGATCCGACCACTCGCAAGCCGAACGAACCCGTGTCCACCTGAATGTTATTGATGGTCTGGCAATTCGTGTTCGTGTTGGGCTGACAGATCGTGACGCTCACTGTCGGAATGTTGATGACGCTGTTTGCGCCGGTCCCGACCGTAATCGGCGTGGTGTTCGCCGCCGTTGCAGCGATCGGCTGCTGGGTTGGGCTCGCGGGCAATGAGCCGCCGTTCAGGGCGTTCGGGTTGCTATTGCCGGAACTGGAGCCGGAGCTGCTGCTGCCGCCTCCACCGCCTCCGCCGCCCCCACCCCCGCCGCACGCGGTCAGCACGGAAAGCAGCAACACGGCCGCCATGGCCTGAACCCAGTTTTTGGGCGTGATAGTACTAAGCATGGTTCGCATCGTCGTCCTCGCCATTACTGGATGTCGGAACCGCTGACGCCAGCGGGTAGCGCGGGAGGAAGGTACGCCTGGCCGCGGAACGCGCCCATATGGCCACCGGAATGCACCACGAGGCTGCTCTGGGCGACCGTGACAGGTCCGTGGCCGCCGCCGCGCGCCGCGCGCGCGGCTTTCACGCCGGCAACGTACTGCGGAAAATAGCTGCCGAGCAGGTCGTCGAGGTTCGGCAATTGCGGGCCATGCCACGCGATGCCGAACACGGAGCCGTCGGCGGCGAGATATTCGTGCACGACCGTGCCGTTGCCGAACGTGGTTTCACGCACGGTGTACGAAGCGGCCGGGGTCGACGCTGAAGAATCCGAAGCGCTGGCCGAAGCGGCGGTGGTAGCGGAATGCGCAACACCCTGACTGGCGCCGGCAGGCTGTACCGTGCGCGATGAAACCGACGCATCCGCCGGCGGCGTCATTGGCGCGCCGCCGAGTCCTGCATAAGCGGACTGCATGGTCGATAAGGAAAAGGGTAATGCTAGCGCCGTGACAATCCCGGCGCGACGTACACAACTCCACATGTCGAGGCTCCTCCCAGACTGCAACTCGCCTCGCGCCTCCTGCTTTGCGCGAGCCGGCTGCATTTACGCAGATCATACGGCACTGCCGCGATCGCCCGTGCGAGGTAATGTTGACCTCACCGTGCGACCGGCCGGTAAGTGTTTTCCCGAAGCGCCGTGCCGCTGCTTGAGCCCGTAGTATGCCTGTGGTTTGTGTCGACAGACAGTCAACCGCTCGCGAACGTGCGGCTGACTCGACCTTACTTATGCTTACTGCCTTGGATCTGGCGGCTTTTTTAAAGGCCGCCCGACGGGTCAAAAACCGAGGCTCGCCAACAGATCGTCGACCTGCGACTGATCCTGCATCACATCCGGTTTGCTTTCCGGATTGATCTGCGGACCGTTCAGCAGATGTTCGGGGCTGCCCGTCGACGACGGCTCCGCCGCCAGCGCCGCCGCGTTCGCCGCGAACTGCTCGCGCCGTTCGAGCGCGATATTCTCGACCAGCACGCCGAGCAGTTGCTGCTCGATCAGGTACACGACGTCCGTGATCTTCTTGATCACCTGGCCGGTCAGATCCTGGAAGTCCTGCGCCAGCATGATTTCCATCAGCTGCGCATTGGTCGCGCTGGTCGCGTCGGGCACGCCGCGCAAGAATGCGCGCGTGTCGGTCATCAGCGCGCGGACTTCCGCACGTTCGATCGGCGCCGCGAACCACTGCTCCCAGCGCGCGTCGAGTTCGTTCGCGTCTTTATGCAGTTGTTCCTGGATCGGCTTCGCGACGTCGATCGACGAAAGCACGCGCTCGGCGGCCTGTTCGGTCATCGTCGCGATGTATTTCAGACGGTCGCGGGCATCGGGCACGGCTTCGGCCGCGCGCTCGACATGTTTGTCGAGCCCGAGTTCACGCATCGAGTCGCGCAGCGTGCGCGTCAGTTGGCCAATGCGGGCGAGAATGCGGTCGGACGCGAGGTCGCCGTTCTCGTTGACCGCCTCGGCGCCAGGCGCTTGGGTCGGCAGAGTCACGTCAGCTCCCGGCTTTCGCCATCTTTTCGAGAATCTTGTTCAGCTTCTCGTCGAGCGTCGCGGCCGTGAACGGCTTGACGACATAACCGCTCGCGCCGGCTTGCGCCGCCGCGATGATGTTTTCCTTCTTCGACTCGGCCGTCACCATCAGCACCGGCAGATGGGAGAGGTTGGCGTCGGCGCGGATTTCCTTGAGCATCGCCAGACCGTCGAGGTTCGGCATGTTCCAGTCGGAGATCACGAAGTCGAAGGCGCCGCCACGCAGACGCGCGAGACCGGCCTGACCGTCTTCCGCTTCGTCGACGTTCCCGTACCCGAGCTCTTTCAGCAGATTGCGAACGATCCGGCGCATCGTCGGAAAGTCGTCAACTACCAGAATCTTCATTCCCTTATCCATTTCATTCCCTTTGCATGATTCATGGTGCGGCGCTTCATTGCAGTTAATCGACGCCTCAAACCAGCGCTTGCGAACTCGCGCCTCAATTCGTGCCGGGCGGCGTCATACCCGCTGAACCCGATCGCCCATCGACGACAAGCGCGCCATCACGCGCCGGCTCATCTCCGGCAGTGACGCGATCTCGTCCGCCGCCCCGAGTGCAATCGCTTCGCGCGGCATGCCGAACACGATGCAGCTCGCCTCGTCCTGCGCGAGGGTGTACGCCCCCGCCTTTTTCATGTCCAGCAGCCCGGCCGCGCCGTCGCGTCCCATTCCGGTCAGAATCACGCCGACCGCGTTCTTGCCCGCATGTTGCGCGGCGGAGCGGAACAGCACGTCCACCGAAGGCCGATGCCGGTTCACCGGCGGCTCGTCCGACAGGTGGGCGATGTAGTTCGCGCCACTGCGCGCGAGCAGCAAATGCGCGTGACCAGGTGCGATGTACGCATGTCCGGGCAGCACACGTTCGCCGTGCTCTGCCTCTTTAACGGTAATTCGGCACAAACCATTGAGGCGTTGCGCAAAAGATTTTGTGAAACCCGGCGGCATATGCTGCGCGATCAGCACCGCGGGCGCATCGGGCGGCAGCGGCACGAGGACTTCACGGATCGCTTCGGTGCCGCCCGTCGATGCTCCGACGATGATCAGCTTCTCGGTACTGAGCAGCGGATTATTGAAGAGCGGCGCGTTGCCGGCCGGCGCATGTGCGGCCCCGGCGGACGCGTGCGCCGCGTGGTGAACCGGCGCGGCCTGGCGCACGCGTGCGCGGGCCGCGGCGCGGATTTTGTCGGCAAGCTTTTCCGAATACTCGAGCATGCCGTCGCGGATGCCGACTTTCGGCTTCGTGACGAAATCGACCGCGCCGAGTTCAAGCGCGCGCAGCGTGATTTCGTTGCCGCGTTCCGTCAGCGACGACACCATCACCACCGGCATCGGCCGCAAACGCATCAGCTTTTCCAGAAAATCGAGGCCGTCCATGCGCGGCATTTCGACGTCGAGCGTCAGCACGTCCGGATTGTGCTGCTTGATCAGCTCACGCGCGACGAGCGGGTCGGGCGCGGTCGCCACGACGGTCATGTCCTGCTGGCCGTTGATGATCTCGGTCATCAGGCTGCGGATCAGCGCCGAATCGTCGACGCACAGTACTTTGATCTTTTGCACAGCGCTCACGCCTCCTCTGTGGTTCTGGCGTTGTTCGGATGACTGGGACGCGGGCCTGCGGCGAACAGCTCGATTCTGGGTTTGGCAGCGGCTGACGACGAAAACAGTTCCACCTTCGGACGCGCCGGCGCAGGCGTCGAAAACAGTTCGACCCGTTTGCGCGCCGCGGCGAGCCGCTCGGCGCGCGCTTCGGCGCTCTGCCGCACGAGCGCCTGCTCGCGCTCGGCCACGCCCGCTTCCTGTTGCAGACGAAGCTTTTTCACCATCACCTGGCCCGTGCGTGGCATGAACGCGACCTTGCGCGGATGCGACCCCTGCAGGTCTTCGGCGACGATGCGGATTTTTTCGAGCGCGAGATAGCGGCGCACGAATTCCGAATTGCGGTCGCCGATGTTCATCGTCGTCATGCCGGCGAGCACCGCGCCGCCGCCGAACACCTTGGCTTCGAACCGCTCGCGGCGGCCGCCGGCCTTGATCAACTCGTTGATCAGCACTTCCATTGCGTACGCGCCGTAACGCATCGAATCCGATGCGGCGTGGCCGACTTCCGCGCCGTCGTCGGGCAACATGAAGTGATTCATGCCGCCAATACCCGCCAGCCGGTCCTGGATGCAGGCCGCCACACAGGAACCCAGCACGGTGACGAGCACCATGTCTTCATGCGTGGTGTAGAACTCGTTTGGCAACAGCTTCACGCCGGGGCGCTGGAAGTGGTTGTCGTAATACAGGTTGGTGGCAATCGGCAGGCGGCTCATGCGGCGACTCCGCTCGCCATCTCACGCGTCGATGCGCGCGATGGCTCGCGTGCGCCGACGGCGTCGCGCGTGAGTTCATACACCGTCTGGCCGCGCAGCTTGAATGCCTGCGTGACGTACGTGAAATTTTCCGAGTGGCCGGCAAACAGCAGGCCGCCCGACTTCATCAGCGGCTCGAAGCGCGCGAGCACCTGCGCCTGCGTCGGCTTGTCGAAATAGATCATCACGTTGCGGCAAAAAATCGCGTCGAACTGCGTGCGCAACTGGTAATCGCGGTCGGTCAGATTGAGCTGCTCGAAGCGCACCAGCGCGCGCACTTCCGGGCGGACCTTCACGAGGCCGGCGTGCGCGCCGGTGCCTTTCAGGAAAAAGCGCTTCAGGCGTTCCGGCGACAAGTGCTTGACCTGGTCGAACTGGTACATCCCGGCGGCGGCTTTGGCGAGCACCTGCGTGTCGATGTCGGTGGCCAGCACCGTCGCCTGGCGCGCGCCGCTTTCTCCGAGGGCTTCGATCAGCGTCATCGCGATCGAATAGGGCTCCTCACCCGTCGAAGCCGCCGAGCACCACACAGAAACCGGCTGAGCGCGACGCCGCACGAAGTCGGCGAGAATCGGGAAGTGATGCGCTTCTCGAAAAAACGCGGTCAGGTTGGTGGTCAGTGCGTTCGTGAAGGCTTCCCATTCGGCCGGGTCGTTTTCCGCTTCGAGCAGATCCAGGTAATGCCTGAACGTATCGAGGCCGCGAGCGCGCAGCCGCCGCGCGAGACGGCTGTATGCCATGTCGCGCTTGTGATCCGACAGCGAAATGCCCGCGCTGCGATGAATCAGTTCGCGAATGCGGGCGAAGTCCGCCGACGTGAATTCGAAATCCCGTGCCGTGTCTCCGCCTCTGACCGTGTCTTGCCGGTCAGGACGTTGTTGTGTGCGCGTTGCCATCATGTGTGTTCCTGCCTGCAATACGAGCCATCCCGCGCCGCGACCGTAACGTGTGCTCCGGCGCAGGGGATTGGATTCGCGGGGTCGCGCCCGCCCGCGAGTGCTACTGACACGCAGTCGGCTCGCGACACGCTCTCGGAGCGTGCTTCGATGATTCGCCCGTCGTGCAGCGAGATGTCGAATGACCGCATGTCGTGGTGTGCCTGTTCAGTGTCTGTCTGGTGGTGGTTCGGTGAGCGTCAGAAGGTTTCCCAGTCCGCGTCCGATCCCGCCGCAACGGTATGCGCCGCGCCAGCACGCCCCGCCGTTTCGGACGAAGCAGACGGCGACGTGCGCCCCGACTTCGGCTTCAGCGTCGGCTCGGTGCGTGCGGCGGCGCTGCCGTGCGTGGCCGGCGCCGTCGCGACATTCACGGCCGCATTCACCGCCGGTGCGACAGCCGCCGTGCCGGCGTTGCCGCCCTGAGCGGCAGCAGGCGACGGAACCTTTTTGCCCGGCGCGCGCTTGCCGACGAACGCGCGCGATGCCGCCGGCGCGTTGGCGCCCACCGTGCCGCGCGTTCCACCCGCCACCTTCCACACACTCACCACGGCCTGCAACTGACGCGTCTGATCTTCGAGCGACGCGGCCGCAGCCGCCGCTTCTTCCACCAGCGCGGCATTCTGCTGCGTGACCTCGTCCATTTGCACCACCGCGCGATTCACCTGTTCGATGCCGCCCGACTGCTCTTCGGACGCCGCGCTGATCTCGCCCATGATGTCGGTCACGCGCCGCACGGCCTGTACGATCTCGTCCATCGTCGTGCCCGCGCGGCCGACCAGCGCCGAGCCGCTTTGCACCTTGTCGACCGAGTCGCCGATCAGTTCCTTGATTTCTTTCGCGGCGCTCGCGCTGCGTTGCGCGAGGCTGCGCACCTCGCCGGCCACGACCGCGAAGCCGCGACCCTGTTCGCCTGCCCGCGCGGCTTCGACCGCCGCGTTCAGCGCGAGAATATTCGTCTGGAACGCAATGCCTTCAATTACGCCGATGATGTCGACGACCTTGTTCGAGCTGCTGGCAATGTCCTGCATCGTCGTCACGACCTGGCTCACGACGTCGCCGCCGCGCGTGGCGATGTCCGACGCGTTGACCGCCAGCTGGCTCGCCTGCCGGGCGTTCTCCGCGTTCTGACGCACGGTGCCGGTGAGCTGCTCCATGCTCGACGCGGTTTCCTGCAACGACGCCGCCTGCTGCTCGGTGCGCTGCGACAGATCGGTGTTGCCCATCGCGATTTCGCGTGCGCCGGTGTCGATCGATTCGGTGCTGCTGTGGACCGCTTTCACCATCGTCGCCATGCTGTCCTGCATGCGCTTGATCGCGGCGAAGAGGCGCCCGATTTCATTGCGGCTGGACACCTCGATCGTCTCGGTCAGGTCGCCCGACGCGATTCGCTCGAAGCACCCGGTCGCATCGGCGAGCGGCTGCACGATCAGGCCGCGCAGCGCGAAGCGGATACCCGCCACGAGCAGCAGTGCGATGGCCGTGAGCGCGGCGATCAGCGTGGTCATCAGCGAGATGTTCGCCTGCGCGCCCGTTTGCTGATCGACGGCGCTTTGCTGCAACGCCTTGACGACGGCCGAGGCCGCGCCGTCGTACGCGATGAACATCGGGCTGATCTTCGTATCGGCGATAGCGTGGTACGCCGCCATATCGTTCGCGTTCAATGCGGCGAACTCAGGATCGACGCCGTCACGCATCACGCTCGTGCGTTTGGCAAGCACGTCGTCGAGCAGCGCCTGGTCGATGCCCTGCTTGGGCGCATCGAGATAAAGCTGCCAGCTCTGGTTGCCTTTGGTCAGCAACTCCTGCGCACGGTCGATCGCTTTTTTCGCCTCGTCCGCATTGCCCGCGGCCGAGAGCGTGTTGAAGCGATCCACCGCGAGGCGTGAGCGCAACAGATAGGCGGAAGCATCGTCGAGGGCGTGAATCGCCACCAGATCGCCGCGCGAAATACGATCGAGCGAACCGCTCGCGCCGCGCAGCGCAGTGAGGCCCAACACGCCGACCACCACGGTCAGCGCCACCAGAATGATCGCCACCACGGTCAGCGATGTACGAATCGACCACCTGCTCAGCATCTCGATGCTCCCTGTTTCAAACTATCAGAAGTGCCGCCGCCGTCAGACGCCGAGCGTTTCGATCAGCGCCATTTCGCGGCTGGTCATCAGCTTTTCGATGTCCATCAGAATCAGCATGCGGCCGTCGACGGTGCCGAGTCCCGTGAGGTACTCGGTCGTCAGCGTCGCGCCGAATTCCGGCGCCGGCATGATCTGGTCCATCGCAAGCGTCAGCACGTCGGAGACGCCGTCCACCACCATGCCGACCACGCGATGCGCGACGTTCAGAATGATCACCACCGTCTGATGGTCGTACTCGACACGCCCCAGATGAAACTTGATGCGCATGTCCACGATCGGCACGATGATGCCGCGCAGATTGATCACGCCCTTGATGAAATCCGGCGCATTCGCGATTCGCGTGACGTTGTCGTAGCCGCGGATTTCCTGCACCTTGAGAATGTCGATGCCGTACTCTTCGGCGCCGAGCGTAAAGACGAGGAATTCCTGACCGCCGGCGTCAGCCTGCTGCGCGTCGCGACGGCCATGCATAGCGCTCACGTTCGCGACGCTCGAATTGATGGATTGGACTTCTGCCACGTTAGCCCCCAAACGGTTGGGATGAAATAAATTGAAGGAATGTCATGCGAGGCTCATCGCGCCATGCGCGTTGCGCGATTCGCGGTTCAGCGCGGCCACATCCACGATCAGCGCGACACTGCCGTCGCCGAGAATCGTGGCGGCGGAAATGCCGTGCACCTTGCGGTAGTTCGTTTCGAGGTTCTTCACGACCACCTGCTGCTGGCCCACCAGTTCGTCGATCAGCATCGCAAAGCGGCGCCCCTCGGTCTGCATGATGGTGACGATGCCTTGCGTCGGTTCGTGCTTCGCGTCTTCGACGTTGAACACTTCGTGCAACGCAACGAGCGGCAGATATTCACCGCGCACGCGCACCACACGCTCACCGTTGGCGATCGTATAAATATCTTCGGCTCGCGGTTGCAGCGACTCCATCACGAAGTTCAGCGGCAGAATGAAGATCTCGTTGCCGACCTTCACCGACATGCCATCGAGAATGGCGAGCGTGAGCGGCAGCACGATGCGCGTGGTGCTGCCCTTGCCGGCATGCGAGGTGATTTCCACGTGACCACCCATCGACTGGATGTTGCGCTTCACCACGTCCATGCCGACGCCACGGCCGGAGACGTCCGTCACCTGCTCGGCCGTCGAGAAGCCCGGCAGGAAGATCAGGTTCCAGACTTCTTCGTCGGACATCGACTCGCTGACCTGCATGCCCTGCTTGGCCGCCTTCGCGAGAATCTTGTCGCGGCGCAAGCCGGCGCCGTCGTCGCTGACCTCGATGACGATGTTGCCGCCATGATGGGCCGCCGAGAGAACCAGCTGCCCGGTCGAAGCCTTGCCCGCTGCGCGCCGTACTTCCACGGTTTCGATGCCGTGGTCGAGACTGTTGCGCACGAGGTGCGTCAACGGATCGATGATCCGCTCGATCAGGCTCTTGTCGAGCTCGGTCGCCTGACCGAACGTGACGAGCTCCACTTCCTTGCCGAGTTTCGCCGCGAGATCGCGCACGAGACGCGGGAAGCGGCTGAACACGTAATCCATCGGCATCATGCGGATCGACATCACCGCTTCCTGCAGATCACGTGCATTGCGCTCCAGTTGCGCCATGCCGTTAAAAAGCCGGTCGTGCAGCGCCGGGTCGAACGTGCTGGTGGTTTCGGCAAGCATGGCCTGCGTGATCACCAGTTCGCCGACCAGATTGATCAGCTGATCGACCTTTTCCACGCCGACGCGAATCGAGCTGCCTTCCGCGCCGCCCGCTGCTGCTGCCGGACGCGCGGCTGCCTTGCGGTCCGTTTCAGCGGGTGCCGAAGCGCCCGTTGCTGCCGGCGCGGCGGCCGTGTTCGCCGCCGGCGCGCTGGCGGCCGTTGCGGGTTGAGCCGCAGCCTGCGCGGATGCGCCCGTCGCGTCGA
The DNA here is from genome assembly GCF_039621805.1 of Paraburkholderia sp. PREW-6R. Classification (NCBI taxonomy): domain Bacteria; kingdom Pseudomonadati; phylum Pseudomonadota; class Betaproteobacteria; order Burkholderiales; family Burkholderiaceae; genus Paraburkholderia; species Paraburkholderia sp. PREW-6R. The sequence goes on from NZ_CP155073.1 coordinate 3,320,673, forward strand.
ACAGACCCTGTGTAGGTTTGGCGGGTGCAGCGGTGCCGGCCGCCTGTGCCGGCGATGCTGCGTGGCCCGTCTGAATCGTTTGTACTGCCTGTGCTGCTTGCGCCGGGGACGACGGTTCAGCGTCGGGCGTTCCAGGTTCGCCTTGCTGATCGCCGTCCGCCGGCGCGGTGCCGCGGCCGATCACGATCTGACTTTCGTCGATCACGAAACAGCACACGGCGATGATGTCGTCGGTGGTCACATCGGTCTGGAGCCACAGCGTCAGATCGCCGCCGCTTTTGACCTGCCCAACGATATTCCCCAGGTTGCCGAGCTCTTCGGCCAGCAGTTCCTGGTCCTTCTCACCCACGCCCCGTAGCGTAATTTTCAGATGAGGTCCGGCGCCGTCGTCGTTACCGCCGATGGCGCCGGCGTTGGCCGCTTCGCCGGTCTGCGCCGGTTCGCCGCCTGTCCATTCGCCCGCTACCTGCACCGCCTGTTCGACGACGTGCTCCGGCGCGCTGCCGTTTGCTACCACTTCCTCCACCGCCTGTACGGCTACTGCCGGCGCAGTGGCGGCGGCGCCCTGACGGCTCTCCGCGTGCAACTGTTCGAGCTTCGCGCAGATCGCTTTGGCCACGGCGACGTCCGGCTCCGCGCTCGCGCGGTAATCGGCGAGCTGGCCCGACAGCACGTCCTTGGTTTCGAGGAACGTGTCGATCATGTCCTTGCGCAGCACGAGTTCGTTATTGCGTGCGCGATCGAGCAGGGATTCGAGAATGTGGGTCGTTTCCGTCAACGCGGTAAAGCCGAACGTCGCCGCGCCACCCTTGATCGAATGCGCCGCGCGGAAAATCGCCGCGAGGTCCTCCGGGTCCGGATTGGCGAGATTCAGATTGAGCAGCAACTGCTCCATCTGCGCGAGCAGTTCATCCGCTTCGTCGAAAAACGTCTGATAGAACTGAGTGATATCGAGTGTCATGCCTGGGTCACCGCGAGATTTTCTGTCTAGGCTTGGGCTGCCAAGCCGCCGCGTCGAAAGCTTGTGAAACGTGTCATAGGGTTGGCGCCGATTCCGGCGCTCATGCGTGGTCCTGTTCCGCTAACGCCGCCACCAGTTCGGTCAGCATGTCGGGGTCGAGCGGCTTTTCGATCCAGCCGGTCGCACCCGCCGAGCGCGCCGCAGCCTTGAACGGCTCGCCCGATTCCGTCGTGAGGACGAGGATGGGCGTCGCCTGGTAGGCCGGATTACCGCGCAGCTCGGCGATCAGATCGAGGCCGGTCTTGCCCGGCATGTGCTGGTCCGTCAACACGAGGTCGAACGACATGGCGAGCGCGTTTTCAAGCCCTTCGTTGCCGTCCGCCGCGAGCGTCACTTCGTAGCCGGCCGTCGTCAACGTTGCGCCCAGAAGCTGCCGCATCGATGCCGAATCGTCGATTGCCAGGATGTGCCTGATCATGAAAACCTCTCGCTGCGCCTGTTTCATGGATCGCCCGTGCGGTTCGCGCCTGCCGTGCGCGTGGACCGCAAGGGCCGATCGCTGTTCGTTACTGAGCCGCCGGCGCATTCGCCGGCACCTTCGGCGCCGCCGTCACCGGCGGCGCAATTCTTTGCAGCAGCGGCTTGGAGCCGGCCGCGTCGTCCGACAAAGTCGTCGTCGTGGAGTCGTCGTGGTTAAGCGCGTCCTCCGACCTTCTGTTCAACACGATCACGCTGATGCGGCGGTTTTCCGGGTCCATCGGGTCCGCCTTGTTCAGGTTCTGCGTCGACGCGAGGCCGAGCACGCGCATTACCTTCGCTTCGTCCATGCCGCCGGCGATCAGCTCACGGCGCGACGCATTGGCGCGGTCCGCGGACAGTTCCCAGTTGCTGTAGCCTTTCTCGCCGCCCGCATATTGCGCGGCGTCGGTGTGCCCCTGCACGATGATGCGGTTCGGCACGTCGTTCAGCGTGTGACCGATTTCACGCAGGATGTCGCGCATATACGGCTCGACCTGATCTTTCGCGGTGGCGAACATCGGCCGCTTCTGCGAATCGACGATCTCGATGCGCAAGCCCGTCAGCGTCGAGTCGATACGGATCTGCTGCTTGAACTGGCGCAGCACCGGGTTCGCTTCGATCGCGGCCATCAGCTTGACCTGCAGATCGTGCAGGCGAGCCTGCTCACGGCGCTCGAGTTCTCCCTGCAACTGCTTCATCGAGTCTTCGTCGTTGTGCGAGGCGCTGTGCGCCGATCGGCTGTTCGCGCCGTCCGTCGCACGTGTCACGCCTTGTGCGTCCGTCGAGATGTCGCGGCCGCCGCCTTTAAGGATGCTCGAATCTTCCGCGCTGCGATCGCCGCCCCACAGCGTGATCTTCAGCGGCTGGTTGAAGTAGTCGGCGATCCCGCGCAACTGCACCGTGGACGCCGAACTCAGCAGCCACATGAGCAGGAAGAACGCCATCATCGCGGTCATGAAGTCCGCATATGCGAGCTTCCACGCGCCGCCGTGATGCCCGGATTTCTTCGGCGCGACGCGCTTGACGACGATGGCGCGGTCTTTGTCCTTGCTCATGGCTTCGGTCCCGGGCGCCGGTTATTTGGCCTTGACGCGGCGCACGTGCTCTTCCAGCTCGGCGAACGACGGGCGTTCGGTCGAGAAGAGCACCTTGCGGCCGAATTCGACCGCAATGGCCGGCGCGTAGCCGTTCAGGCTGGCGAGAATCGTCACCTTGATGCACTGAAACATCTTGGTGGACTCGGTCACGCGCTGTTCGGCGACGCTCGCGAGCGGGCCGATCAGGCCGTAGGAAAGCAGAATGCCGAGGAAGGTGCCGACCAGCGCCTGGGCGATCATCTCGCCGAGCACGGCAGGCGGCTTGTCCGCGGAAGCCATGGTGTGCACCACGCCCATGACGGCGGCCACGATGCCGAACGCCGGCATCGCGTCGCCGACCTTGTTCAGCGCGTGAGCGGGCGCCTCACCTTCGTGGTGATGTGTTTCGATTTCCTCGTCCATCAGGCTTTCGATTTCGAACGCATTCATGTTGCCGCCCACCATCAGACGCAGGTAGTCGGTCAGGAATTCGACGATGTGATGGTCGGCGAGAATCTTCGGGTACTGCGTGAAAATGGGACTCTTCGACGGGTCGTCGATGTCCGCTTCCAGCGTAAGCGTGCCTTCCTTGCGCGCCTTCGCGAGCAGGACGTACAGAAGCGCCATCAGCTCCATGTACACGTCCTTGTTGTACTTGGCCCCTTTGAACAGGGTCGGGAGGACGCGCAGCGTCGCCTTGATGGTCTTCATTCCGTTGCCGAGAATGAATGCGCCGACTCCGGCGCCGACGATCATCAGCACTTCGACGGGCTGCAGCAACGCGCCGAGATGGCCGCCTTCCAGCGCGTAACCGCCGAAAACGGACAACAGCGTCACGAGTGATCCCACGAAAATCAGCACTGCCGAGCCCTCACAAAGAAGCGACGGTGACCGTCGTTAATCTGGTTTACGGCAAGCAGTCGGAAAACTTTGGTGGAAAAGCGGGACGCAGCGGCGGTGTCAAACGGAGGGGGCAGGCGTTCGATACAAGCTGCCGGCGCAGGGCCCGTGCGGCCCGACAGGCAAGCCGGGCGGCCTGTAGCGGCCGCCCGCTGGCGGCCGTCCTGCCCGATAAATCAGGCTTCGAGGGCGGCGAGATGCTCGCGGGCGCGGGCGTCGGCAAATTTCTTTGTCTTACCGGCACGCGACGGCGGCTGGCACAGCCCGCAGACGAACGCGTGCTGCGGGTCGTGCGCGTGCGCGACAAAATGGCCGCCGCAGCGGCAGCAAGGGGTCAACTGCAGCATGCCGGAATCGAAGAAACGTACCAGCGTCCATGCGCGCGTGAGGCTGAGCACGGGCTCGTCGCCGTGCAGCTGCACGTGTTCGAGATAGAGCCGGTAGCTCTTCACGATCGACTGGATCGTTTCGCAGCCGCCGTGGTCCGCCATGAAGCGGTAGATGTTGTAGAACAGCGAAGAGTGAAAGTTCGGCTGCCAGGTCATGAACCAGTCGGTCGAAAAAGGCAGCATGCCCTTGGGCGGCGATACGCCTTTCAGCTCCTTGTAAAGCTTGATGAGCCGGTCGCGCGACAGGCTCGTTTCGGCTTCGAGCAACTGCAAGCGTGCGCCGAGTTCGATCAGCCCGATTGCCAGGGTTATTTCCTTGACTTCGAGCACTACACTTTTATAGGCCATACGCTGGCGCTGCTCCCGCACTGAACGACGCTAATGTGAAGTCTTGCCTGCCGTCAGCCGAGTTGCTCGACCGGCTGGCTTGCCATCAGGATCGCGGAGTGCGCCTGGGCAACGGCGCTCGACTTCTCTTTGTCCGCGAGCGCGGACAGCACGGCATGGTCGTCGAAACGGAAACGGCACAACATCTGGTTGGACGCCGCGAGCTTGACGGTCTGGGCGAGCGAAAGATTGGCGAGCACTTCTGCCAGCTCGTCCGAAATTCCCATGCGGAACATGCCGACTGGCTTGTCCTCTCGCAGGAGACGCTGCGCGAGGAGGAGATAGGACAGGTTCACTTCTCTGATCTCAGCGAGCATTTCGCTTGTCGCGCTCATGATTTCCCCGGGGTCTGTCTGGCTGGTCAGGCCGTTTGCGAAACGTTTGCTCGAACGCGCGCACTACATCCGCACGAATCGGCTCGTTTGTGGTCTTGCCAGCATTGTGTCGAAAGGGACAGCGAACGAAAATCGGACAGACACCTCGCCTGCGTGACGGATTAATCCGTCATTCGTGTAGGAATTTTTCCTACACGCGTGGACAAAAATGAAGGTGTGGGGCTGGGAGCGCGCGGGCGGACATGTAAGTTGTGTCCTGACGGCGTTACAACCTGGCGGCAAGATTTGAACCGAAAGGTGAGCAACCTTGGCTCGGCGTTCGCACCGCTCGGACGATGAGCGTCGATTATAAGGGCGTTTTCATATCCCTGTAACGAAGCGGGTGAAGCGATTGCGGTCCAGCCCTCATTCAGAGCAGGCTCAGCGTTTGCTATAGAGATGCGCGGCGTTGGGTCACCAGCCTGGTAGCGCAACCCAGACGGCGGAGATACGCGTTTTTTTGACCTGTAACGCGGCATGTTTCGCGCTGTAACAACGTTAAGCGTTTGAAAAACAACTCGAATTGGCCCGGCTGATCCCGATAATGAACGCTAAGGGATTACCCGATGCAGGTTCGGAGCACCCCCGGGCGGCGGCTTACCGCGCCCAACCGTCCGTCAGGCATTCGCTCTTCGCTCTTATTGAGCGCCATTGTGCGAGGCCGTTTCTGATTAGGAGAAATTATGCGAATCGCACAAATTGCGCCGTTGTATGAAGCCGTTCCGCCGAAACTTTACGGTGGCACCGAACGTGTCGTGTCCTACCTGACCGAAGCGCTGGTTGACCTCGGCCATGACGTCACGCTGTTCGCAAGCGGCGACTCGGTGACCTCCGCCAATCTCGAAGCTTGCTGGCCGCGCGCGTTGCGTCTTGATCCGACGATCCGCGACGCGCTCGCGCCGCATGTGCTGATGATGGAAAAGGTGCGCAAGCTCGCGCATGAATTCGACGTGCTGCATTTCCATCTCGACTACATGCCGTTCCCGCTATTCACGACAATGGATACGCCGTTCGTGACGACACTGCACGGCCGGCTCGATTTGCCGGAACTGCAGCCCGTGTTCGACGCGTTCTCCCATGTACCGGTGGTGTCGATCTCAGACTCGCAGCGCGCGCCGTTGCCGCAGGCAAACTGGCTGAACACCGTTTATCACGGTCTGCCGGAACAACTGCTGACGCCGCAGGCGCACAAGAAGCCGGAGTACCTCGCATTCCTCGGCCGGATCTGTCCGGAAAAGCGCGTCGATACCGCTATCAAGATTGCTGCTCAAAGCGGTCTGCCGCTGAAGATCGCTGCGAAAGTCGACAAGGTCGACCAGGAATACTTCAAGCGCGAAATCGAACCGCTGCTCTCGATGGCACACGTGGAATTCGTCGGCGAGATCAACGAGGCGCAGAAGCCGGAGTTTCTGTCGGGCGCCAAGGCGCTGCTCTTCCCGATCGACTGGTCGGAGCCGTTTGGCCTCGTGATGATCGAATCGATGGCCTGCGGCACGCCGGTGATCGCGTTCAATCGCGGCTCGGTGCCTGAAGTGATCGACCACGGTGTGACGGGCTACATCGTCGAGGACGTGCAAGGCGCGGTGGCCGCGCTGCAACGGCTGGACGAACTTTCGCGTACGGAGATCCGCGCTCAATTCGAACGGCGGTTCAGTTCGAAGACGATGGCGCAGAACTATGTGGACGGCTATTCGACATTGATTGAAGCAACGCGCCGCCCGGTATTGCGCCAGGTTGCAATGGGCTAACGCGGAAAGCCGGTAAAGGCACAGGCGTTGAAAGCGTTTTTGCGACTAAACGCCTGTCGCTTCGGCCAAGCGCTGGATCGGTATTTCATCTCCAAGCTAATTGATGGACAATAATGTCCGCTTTTAGTGCCAATCGTTTTTGCGAGTATCGGGCCGGAATCGTCCGACGCGTTGTATTGAAAAAAGCCGCCATCCCAGGCGGCTTTTTTAAACGCATGTGGATGCGCTTCCATCACGCTTATTCACGCGTTAGCGCGCTAACGCGAATCCGTGTAAGCGATGCATCTCCATTCGGTTTTGTCACTTGCGCGATCGTGTCATGCGCTGCCAATCAAAAACCGTTCACGATTCTTGCCGACAATCCATTTAGGTGGCTTGCCGCGACCGCTCCACGTATTGCCTGATTTGGGATCCTGATACTTCGCCGGCAGCGGCGCCTTCTTGGGCGGGCGTCCACGCTTGGCGGCGACCGCAAAACCGAGGTCCTGCGCTGTCAGACTGTATTCAGCGATCTTTTGGCGGATGTCGGCTATTACGTTGTCAATTTCGGTGCGCCGTGCTTCTTCTGCCTGTGCCTGCAGTTTGGCAATTTGCGCTTTGAGGTCGGCATATTGAGACATCGGGTTCTCCCCTTTCGGAACTCATTGGCTCGCAGACTAACTGCAATTATAAAAATCCGCAATGGCCACTATTACCGATTTAGCCGGTTATCTTCTGATAATAAATAAATGCGAATGAATTGTTCAGCGGCATCTATATCCTTTAATAACCCGTCATGTGGCGGCAGGCATTGACAATTCTTGACAACGAATTCGGCCGCCTATCCCTAGAATTGGGCACCGGGCATGTTTCCGCGAAAAAGCGAGGCATGCCATAGGGCGTATCAATTTTTTTAGGAATACCGATCATGCGGTTGTCAAAACGCCTCGCCGCCGAACTCTTCGGCACATTTTGGCTCGTGCTCGGCGGCTGCGGCAGTGCCGTCCTTGCCGCGAGTTTCGCCGGCCCTGTTCACGGTCTCGGCATTGGCTTCGTGGGCGTCTCGCTTGCGTTCGGCCTGACGGTCCTGACCATGGCCTATGCGATCGGCCATATCTCCGGCTGCCATCTGAATCCCGCAGTGAGTGTCGGCCTGACCGTTGCGGGCCGGTTTCCGGCGCGTGACCTTCTGCCGTACATCGCGGCACAGGTCGTCGGCGCGGTGCTGGGCGCGACCGTGCTCTGGCTGATTGCATCGGGAAATTCGCAGTTCGACCTCGTGGCGGGCGGCTTCGCCAGCAACGGTTATGGCGAGCGTTCGCCGGGCCATTACTCGCTTCTTTCGGCGTTCGTCTGCGAAGTGGTGATGACCGGCTTTTTCCTGTTTGTGATTCTCGGTGCAACCGACAAGCGCGCGCCGGCAGGCTTTGCGCCCATTGCGATTGGCCTGTGCCTCACATTGATCCACCTGATTTCGATTCCCGTCACGAACACGTCGGTCAATCCAGCGCGTTCCACCGGGCCGGCGCTGTTCGTCGGTGGCGCAGCGGTCGATCAGCTCTGGCTGTTCTGGGTCGCGCCTTTTGTCGGTGCGATCATCGCAGGCATGCTGTATCCGCTGCTTGCCGAGAGTCGTCGCGCCAATAAGCAGGAACTGGCGCTCGAATAATGGCGGTCACCGTATAAAGATACGGGCAGAACGGGCGCCGCGGCGCCCGTTTTTCTTCGTCCGGTTTTTCGCCTTTTTTGTCCTCCTTATTGGCGGCGATCTGAGCCGCGATGCGTTCCGATCTGCCCCAAGGTAGCAACTCTCGCCCCGCTGCTAGAATCGTGCGACTTCCCAGGCTCGCACAGGTGCTACCGATGAACCGTTTTCGCGCATTCCTGCAGATCGCCGCGCTCTGCGTCGGCGGTCTGTGTGCAAGCCTCGCGGCTTTACCGGGCGCGTATGCAGCGGCCAGCAATATCGAAACATTAATCTTCGTGCGACACGGCGAGAAGCCGGCGCAGGGCTACGGCCAGCTCAATTGCCAGGGGCTTAACCGTGCGCTTGCATTGCCCGCAGTTATCGCCGCGAAGTTCGGCAAGCCGGATGCGATCTACGCACCCGATCCCGGCCAGCAAAAGAACGATAACGGTCACCCTTATTACTATGTCCGGCCACTCGCCACGATCGAACCGACGGCGATCCAGTTCCAGATGCCAGTGCAGACGCCATACGGCTTTGCCCAGATCGATCAGCTCAGCACGGCGCTCGTCAATCCTGCCAACCGCAATAAGCTGATCGTGGTGGCATGGGAGCACAAACTGATCGTCAAGCTTTTGCGACAGATAATGACCGCCCACGGCGGCAACGCGTCCGACGTGCCGCATTGGTCGAGCAGTGATTTCGACAGCATTTATATCGTTCGTCTGGACTGGCAGAACGGCGTCGCGAAAGCCAGTTTCAAACATGACACCCAAGGGCTCAATGGCCGGGCAACTGATTGTCCGTGCGCGGCCCTGCCTGCCGCGACGTCTGCGTCGTCAGCGCCAGCAGCCCGCGCGACGGATTAAATCCGTTATACAGATGTAAGTTGCAATTACGCGCGGCTATACGTTGATTTATTGGCACTGCGCCGTGTTCATTCGCTCCCACCAAAGCGGAATGGGCAATCCGTTGGCAGGCGGCGCTTCGAAGAAAATCAAGCAGGGCCTCCCCCCGCATGAAATGCCTCTCTAAATGCTTTCAGCACGAGGCAAATGCTTGCAGTCCGTAACATCTGGTCGCAGTCATCGCGTCCCGGAATGCGTACATTGAACCTGTGCGACGAACCCGTCGCGTCATTCGCGACCTACGTTGCAAGAGGTCGGAGAGCGCCCCAAGGCGCTGACTCTGGTCACACAGGAGAGAACAACATGAAACGCATCGTCACTCACTTGCTGGTTGCCGCCGGACTTGCTGCTGGCGCGTGCGGAGTCGCGCAGGCGCATACGGATCTCAATATTGGGCTGTCGCTCGGCGCGCCGGTTTATAGCCAGCCGGCGCCGGTCTACGCTGCGCCGCAACCGGTCTATTACGGTTACGGCGGCTGGGACCATCGTTATGATCACCGTGACTATGACCGCTACCACCGTGGCTGGGATCACGACAACCACGGCTGGGGACATGACGACCGGGGCGATCGCCGCGGCGGATGGCATGGCTAACTTCTGACTGCGCCATTCTGACCGCGCCAGGTCCCGCTCAGTCGCCGGCGACATGACAGACGGCCGGCATTCACGTCAGTGAGTGCCGGCCGTTTCCATTCCGGACATTACTGTGCCAGTTCGTCGCTCAGCGAGAAAAGCTTGCGAAGGTGATGCGCAACGCCAGCTTCAAAGTTGTTGCCAATGCGGGGCACGTTCGGCAGACGGGTTATGAGGTCGGGATTGGCGTTGTTCATCATGAATGGATGGCCTGCTGTTTCCAGCAGGTCGATGTCGTTCATGTTGTCGCCGAACGCCACACACTGGGACGCGTCCACGCCGAGCAGACCAAGCACGATCTGTAACGCGCGTCCTTTCGATACGTTGGACGTCATCACTTCGAGACAGTTGGGTAATGAGTAGGTGACATAGAGCGCGTCGCCGAATTCACGCTCGAGATTCGCCGAGATGTGCGCGAGGTCGGCGGGGTCGCCAATGTAGAGCACCTTTGCAATGTCGACGCCGTCATGCTGCGGCAAATCGGTTACATGGTAGGAGAAGCCTGAATCCTGGTGGAATTCCAGCAGTTCCGGCGCTTCCCGATCGATCAGCCACGCCTCGTCGGCGAACAGATTGACGATCACGCGGCCATGCGTACCGACGATCTCCGGCTGAACCAGCCGCTGCACGATGGCGGGCGGCAGGTCGTCGGCATGGATGACGGTGTTGTCCGGCGCGTGAATGCGCGCACCGTTCGACGTAATCAGATACGGGCTGATTCCCAGCAGATCGCGAATGCCTGCGACGTCGCAATAATGCCGGCCCGTCGCAATGACGAATTTGAGGCCATCGCTTTCCAGTCTGCGCACCGTGGCGACCGTGAAAGGGTCGACCTGATGATCGGCGTTGAGCAAGGTGCCGTCGAGATCCGTGGCAATGACTTTGTACATGGTGTGTGGGTAGCCGGGCAGCGTCGAAAGCCGTTATTTTACAATTGACCACGCACTGCGACGGTGCGCCTCGGCACCTTACGCCTCTCAGCTAGCGAGCCGCCCGGCTTCGCGCCTCGCCAATTGCATCCCGCCGTGCGCCGAATCGGCCAGCGGTTCGCGCAAACGCGCCTGGAAAGCCTGTGGTACGAAGTCACGCAACGGCATGCCGAGACCACCGCACAGCGCAACTGGCAGCGTGCCGGATGGGTCGAGCGCTTCAATCATCTTGCCCACTTCCATGCCCGCGTTTCCGAGAAGACGCGCCGCAAATGGATGCTCGCGATGGGCGACGGCGATCGGCGCGAGCCTCGCATACGCCGTCTGGTCGGCTTCGCAAAGCCAGACAACGAGGCTGTCGCGATCCTGCGCGCCGGTATGGGCGAGCAGCGCCTGCGCGAGTTCGTCATGGGGGACGCGGCCGTCCAGTGCCTGTTGCGCGTGGACGATCACGCGCAACCCGAGCCAGGCTCCGCTTGCTTCATCGCCCGAGGGAAAGCCGTAGCCGCTGACGCTCCTGCATTCGCCGGCTTCATTCAGCACCGCGGCCACGCTGCCGGTGCCGAGTGCAACGATCACGCCCTGTTCGCCTCCATGCGCACCAAGCAGGGTGGTATAGGCGTCGCTTTCCACCGCGAGACCGGCAACCGCCGGGGCCTGCTCGAGAAAGGCGCTCAGCCAGTCACGGTTGTTCACGCCCGCCAATCCGCAGCCGAGCACGCAGCGCGACCAGTCGAGCACGACACCGGCGCGCTCGAACGCTTCGCCGCAGCCCGCAGCAATGGCTTGCCAGGCGCGCTCGACACCGAGGCCCAGCCCGGACGGGCCTGCAGCAGCCTGTGCAAGTTCACGGCCCTGGGCGTCACCGAGTACGACACGCGTGCCGCTGCCGCCGCCATCAATACCGATCAAAAAGAAGTCTGTGTTCATCGAGTGGATTGAGTCTGGATGGTGAATAGCGCCTAGCGTGGCAGGTCGGCTGCGATCCCGCAATTGGCCGAACGGCTAGCTTGCGGCGTCCGTGGCTTCGGCTATGCTGGCGGCGACACGACAACACAGGAGCGCAAAGTGACACAACGGTGCAACTGGGTATCGAGCGAAGCGCTCGCACATTATCACGACACAGAATGGGGCGTCCCGTCGCGCGACGACCAGCATCTGTTCGAGATGCTCGTGCTGGAAGGCGCGCAGGCGGGGCTGTCATGGTCAACCATTCTGAACAAGCGGGCCGGCTATCGCCGCGGGTTCGCGAATTTCGAGATCGACAAGGTCGCGCGATTCACGCAGAAGCACGTCGATGCGCTGGTCGCCGACGAAAGCATTGTGCGCCACCGCGGCAAGATCGAATCGGCCATCACCAATGCGCGGGCGGTGCAGCAGATCCAGGCCGAACACGGCTCGCTCGCCAACTTCGTGTGGTCGTTCGTGGACCAGACGCCGATTCAGAATGATTGGGAATCGTACAAGCAGGCGCCGGCGTCGACCGACATCTCGGACGCGCTCAGCAAAGGCCTGAAGCGCTATGGCTGCAAATTCGTCGGCTCGACCATCTGCTATGCGTTCATGCAGGCTATCGGGATGGTGAACGATCACGAGGCGAACTGTATGTGCCGTGCGCGCTGCGCGGCGTTGGGAAAAAAGGGGCGCAAGCGCAACGCGGCATGAAGAGCAGCGAGACTTGGGCGGTCGTCCACATAGCTCGACTATCCGGTAAAGCCCTGCTGTGTTTTCCGCGTGGTTCAGTCGTTATACCTAATAAGCGCTGCTGTCTTAGACGGCTGCCTGATCTCTTTCTACGGTAATCGGGCCAAAGGCAGGAATTGAAGCCGATTCATCGCGTTAGTCGAGCATTCGATAAATGACGCGGACCCGATACTTCAGTCATGCGCCGACAACGAATAACCGCTGCGGAACACGTGGGAGACCAACCATGAAGACTCTTAGCTTCCTGACCCATCAGGACATTTTCGACCGCGCCGTCAATCATCTGCTCGAACAGAAACGTGCCGCGCTGCTGCCGCGCGGCGGCGGCGCCTATCGTGGGTACTGCGGCGGATGCCCGGTCGGCAGTTTTATCAAACCGCGCGACTACCTGACCGCAATGGAAGGCGTGCCGGTACGCTACATCGGCAAAACCTCGACGGCGGTCCCCGCTTATATGGACGCCGGCGTGTCGGCGCTCAGGAAGGCGCTGCTACGGGCGCGCATCAATGTGTATGACGCGACGACTGTCGATCTGCTCAGTTGCCTGCAGAATGTGCACGACGTGTTCGGCACCTGGGAATGGCACGAGCGACTGAACTCGATTGCGCGGCAGTTCGAACTGTCCGCTGAGCGGCTGAAGAAAAGTGCGGCCTGAGGGATTGAAGCGGGTTGAAGCGGCTTGAAGCGGCGCGGCCGGCCCGAGGGCCGGGCGGCCTGAAGGTGGAAGGGCTTATTCGACCTGAGTGGTAACCGCGGGCAAGCGGCCACGCCCCGATAAGCCACCGATCGCGATGCGCGGCTGTTGGCAAAGCGGCCGCCATGCCACTACCGCAAAAACCACCTGCAAATCCACGACATCAGGCCAACAATACAACCGCTGAACGCAAAACGGCGGTGTCACTTCTTTCGAAGCCACACCGCCGTTTTGCTATGCGGGAAAAAGCGCGCTTAGTGCAGCTTTTTCGGCAGCATCTGGCTGCGCAGGCGCTTGTGCAGGCGCTTCACAGCAGCAGCCTTCTTACGCTTACGTGCCGTAGTCGGCTTTTCGTACGATTGACGCTCACGCAGTTCAGCGATCAGGCCATTCTTTTCGATTGCGCGACGAAAGCGGCGAATCGCCACTTCGAACGGCTCATTTTCTTTCAGAAGAATCGTCGTCATGTAATTCCTAACTCAATCACTTGATAGGGGTAAATTGCGTACGTTACCGCTATAGGTAACGATCACGCGCCGGCCCTCCGGTCGTTTCGATTCATGGCCAGTAACAGGCAAACGCGGGATAAACCCGGCCAAACCACGAAAGAAACGAGAGGCATAACGGCCACGGAGGCCGGAAAAGAGAGGTGGGGAGTTCACCGCGCAACGCGGACAGACGTGAAACAAAGCTGCGTCTGCTGCCGTTTCGCCAACCTTTCATCAACGTAAAACATCGACGAAACAGGCAAAGATCTCAATTCACTCCCGATAATATCAGGAAACTCTCCATCCTACCAGGGGTTTAGCGTTTGCACCAGGTCCGGCGTCAGTCACGCGCTGGCCTCGTCGAGTTTGCGAATGTCGGCGTCGGTCAGCGTAAGTTGCACCGCGGCCGCCAGGCCACGGAGTTGCTCAACAGACGTGGCGCTAGCAATTGGCGCCGTGACGCTTGGTCGCGCGATCAGCCACGCGAGTGCGACTGCGGCCGGCGTGCTGCCGTGCTGCTCGGCCACACGATCGAGCGCGTCGAGAATTCGCAAACCGCGTTCGTTCAGGTATTTTTCGACCCGGCTGCCGCGCGCCCGGTTCGCCAGATCTGCCTGCGACCGGTATTTACCGGAAAGAAACCCGCTTGCGAGACTGTAATACACCACTACGCCAAGCTTATTCGCGACGGCTACTGGCTCGATGTCGGTCTCGTATTGCGCGCGGTCATACAGATTGTACTCAGGCTGCAATACCTGATATTCCGGCAGACCATGCTTGCGCGACACCTCGAGCGCTTCTTCAACCCGCGCGCCGCTATAGTTGGACGCGCCAATCACCCGAACCTTGCCCGCCTCGATCAGCTTCTGGTAGGCGCCGAGGGTCTCCGCGAGCGGCGTACTGGTGTCGTCGTCGTGGGAAAAATATATGTCCAGATAATCGGTCTGCAGGCGCCGCAATGAATCTTCGACGGCCGCCTGAATATTCGCCGCGGACAAACCCTTGCGGCTCGCAAGCTTGGACACCTTGGTCGCGAGCACGATCTTGTCGCGCTTGCCGCTCTGCCGGAACCACTTGCCGATGATCGTCTCCGATTCGCCGCCCTGGTTGCCCGGCACCCACGCGGAATAAACGTCGGCCGTGTCGATGAAGTCGAGGCCGGCGTCGACGAACGCATCCAGAATCGAGAAGGACGTGGCTTCATCCGCCGTCCAGCCAAAAACATTGCCACCGAACATAAGCGGCGTCACTTCCAGTTCAGAGCGTCCAATCCTGCGTTTCTGCATGATGTCTCCGCGGTTTGTCACGACAGAAAACAGGATACGCCGCCTTTCCGACGTCTGCAGCGCAACGCGCCGCCCATGCCGCACGCGCTTTTGCCCGACTTTGCCGCGCTATCACGGAAGAAAAACGTTTGCTCACGTCTGAACAAACTTCCTCAAGTTTTTTTGGGTGGGGCCGTCAACCTTAACTGAGGCGGCCAGCAATGAACGAGTGCTTCCGCCGATGCCAACTTGGCGTACTGAGCTCAAGGCTTATTTAGGAGATTTTCCATGCTCGGAATCAATAGCAATATCAACTCGCTGGTTGCACAGCAAAACCTCAGTGGCTCGCAAAGCGCCCTCTCGCAAGCCATCACCCGCCTGTCGTCGGGTAAGCGCATCAACAGCGCAGCTGACGATGCAGCAGGTCTGGCAATCTCGACGCGTATGCAAACGCAGATCAACGGCCTCGACCAGGGTGTGTCGAACGCCAACGACGGCGTGTCGCTGATCCAGACCGCGTCGAGCGCATTGTCCTCGCTGACCTCCAGCCTGCAACGTATCCGCACGCTGGCCGTGCAAGCTTCGACCGGCACGATGTCGTCGTCGGACCAGGCCGCACTGCAGAAGGAAGTGGCAGCGCAGATTCAGGAAGTGAACCGTATCGCGTCGCAAACGACGTACAACGGCACCAACATTCTGGACGGCTCGGCAGGTATCGTCGGCTTCCAGGTTGGCGCGGAAGTTGGTCAGACGATCAACCTCGACCTGAGCCAGAGCATGTCGGCTTCCAAGCTCGGCAGTGGCTCGCTGTCGACCGGCCAGCTGGCAGGCACGATCAGCGGTCTGTCGATCAGCAGCTCGACTGGCGCGGCAACGACGTCGACGGGCAGCGGTGTCATCACGTCGATCAACGTGCTGTCGGACGGCCACGGCGGTTTCTCGTTCACCGACCAGAACGGTACGGCGATCAACGCAACCGTTGCTGGCTCGATCTTCTCGACGGGTACGGCGACCAACGCAACGACGGGCTCACCGGTCACCACGCTGACGATGTCCACGACCGCATACGACTCGACGAACGCGGCACTGGGCACGTCGATTACGGCAGCAACGGCGCAGATCGGCGCGGTCAACGCATCGAACACGACGGTGTCGAACCTCGACATCAGCACGGTCAGCGGCGCAAACGTGGCAATGGTCTCCATCGACAACGCACTGACGGCCGTCAACAACCTGCAGGCAAGTCTCGGCGCGGCACAAAACCGCTTCACCGCGATTGCAACGTCGCAGCAGGCTGACTCGACCGACCTGTCTTCCGCACAGTCGCAGATCACCGACGCGAACTTCGCGCAGGAAACGGCCAACCTGAGCAAGGCGCAGGTGCTGCAGCAAGCTGGTATCTCGGTTCTGGCCCAGGCTAACTCGCAGCCGCAGCAGGTTCTGAAGCTTCTCCAGTAATAGTTAGCGATGTTTGAGCGAACGCCGCGCAGCAAAGCGCGGCGTTCGCGTTGCAGTTGTACCTGTAGTTGCCGGACGGAGAGGCTCACTTTCCGTCTCGCATTTTTTGTTACGCTCTTCACGAAATTCACAGACGCACGGAGCAATGCGATGTCAACGGTTACGTCCTCTACTGCATCTAGCGCAGCAGCCAGCTCAGTCGCGGCCGACAAGGCAGCACTGCAGCAGGCCATGCAGTCCGTTATCAGCGGTGCGACAGGCAATTCGTCGATGGACGTCAATTCGCTCGTGACCGCGCTCGTGAATGCAAAAACTGCTGGCCAGGTCGCGCAACTCTCGACCGAGCAAAGCACCGACACCACCCAGATTTCCGCATACGGCACGCTTTCCGCCGCGCTCAGCGCGCTGCAAAGCGGGCTCACCACGCTGTCGAACGGCTCGCTTCAATCCACCTTTACCGCCACGATGACGGGCGGCACGGGGATTACCGCTTCCGCCGCCTCCGGCGCAGTGGCAGGCAGCTACAGCGTCGCGGTCTCGCAGATCGCGAAATCGCAGGCGCTCTCGTCGGCAAAATTCGACTCGACCCAACAGCTCGGCACCGGCACGTTGTCTATTACGCTTGGCAGCAACACGGCGTTCAACGTATCGGTCGACAGCTCGAACAACACCATTGCCGGCATCGCCGCCGCCATCAACGGCGCGAGCGGCAATCCCGGCGTCACCGCCACCGTCGTGAACGGCACGGACGGCGCCCACCTCGTGCTCGCGTCGTCTTCGAGCGGCGCGGCCAATACGATCAGCGTCGCCGTCAATAACCTGACCACCGACAACGGTCTGTCAAGCCTCGGCGTCACGTCCACCGCCAGCACCAATGGCGGCCAGTCGAGCATCTCGTCGGCTGTTTCCGCGAGCGCATGGTCGCAGAGCTCCGTGGCTCAGGACGCCGAGTTTTCGGTCAACGGCATCAACGCGTCGAGCTCCACCAACTCCGTCACGACCGCCATCTCCGGGGTGACGCTGAACCTGACGGCCGCCGCCGTCACCACGCCGGCCACCACGCAAACGCTTACGATCGCTGCGGACACCACCGCGCAGTCCACCGCGATCAACAACTTCGTCTCGCTGTACAACACGGTCGTGACCACGATGGGCACGCTCACGCAGTTCAACTCGAATTCCACGACGCAAGGTCCGCTGCTCGGCGACTCCACGCTCAACACGGTGAGCAATGCGCTGGCGTCGATCGTGTCGAGCGGTGTGAAGAGCGGCAACTCGTCGTTCAGCCTGGGCTCGATCGGCATTTCGCTGCAAGCCGACGGCACGCTTTCGGTCGACAGCACCACGCTCAGCAACGCATTGCAGAACAATTCGTCGACGGTCGCGTCGCTATTCAATGCGACCAACGGCATCGGCGCACAGTTGAACAGCAGCATCACGGGTTTCACGCAGACCGGCGGTATTATCGATCTGCGCACGACCGCGCTGAACACCGATCTGACCAGCATCACGACGCAGCAATCGAATCTGAACGACTACATCAGTCAGTTGACGAGCCAGTACAGCGCGCAATTCACCGCGCTCAACACGCTGATGGCCACGACGACCAACAACGCGAATTACCTCACGCAGCTCTTCGGCGGCACGAACAGCGCCGGTGCGCTGGCGACGAACAAGTAACGCAGGAGAACGCACGTGGAACAGAATGCAGTGATCGAACAGGTGCTGGCGCTCACGCGCGACATGGAACATGCGGCGTCACTGGCTGACTGGCCAGAGGCCGCGCGCCTCGCCGAGCTCCGCTCACCGCTGATCATGTCGCTCGACGCACAGCAGGCGCACGCTTCCGGCGACGCGCTGCGTTCGGTCCTCGCGCGCAACGCGGCAATGCTCGCGGACGCGCAGACCAGTCAGCGGGAACTGGAAGCCGAATACAGCGCGGCGATGAAACGCGTGAACGCCGTCGGCCAGTACCAGAAGACGGCCCTGCTGTAAGCGCCGTGGGCGGCTTCGCCCATAAGAACAAACAACAACATACGCGCCGTTGTCGAAGGTGCGCTCGTTTTACTCGTGCCCGCTTATCGCGGGCATTTTTTTGTTCGGGTGCGCCTGGAAAGAACCCCGGAAACGCCGTGCGCAGCCCGTCTGGCGGCCATTTCCGGCGTCTATGCATGATGGCGCCCGGGCAACGCGCTATCACCCGAATTGGCAGTCGTTTTGCCATCACTTCTAGCCTTAAGACAATGGATACCGACTTGATAATCCAACGTACAGCTTCTTCGTGCGAGCATCATGTCCATCCAATTCGAATTCCGGTCCGCCGATCCTTTCTCGCCTGAGCAGCAACGCGCTCAGGACATCGCGCTCGTCATGCGAAGCGCTATCGAGAACTACCACGCCGGTGACATCGACGACGCCGCGGCGCTGTTCGACGCCGTCATCGGCTCCGTGCCCGACCACCCGGACGCAAACTACAACCTCGGCGTCATCAAGGTCCAGACGGGCCGCGCGGCCGAAGCGGTCGCTCACTTTGAAGTCGCGCTGGGCAGCTCGCCGACCAATGGTCAGTACTGGGTCGCCTACATCAACGCGCTTTTCGAAAGCGACCAGCTGGCCGCCGGATGGCTGGCCGTGGAAATGGCTCAGCAACAGGGCGTGCGTGGGCCCGCGCTCGACGGTCTGATCGCGCAGCTGGCCAACCCCGACACGCGCCTGCGAACCATACCGGTTGCCGCAAAACAAAGCGGACATTTGAATCTGATCGCCGGCAAGACGCCTGAAACATCGCAAGCCGCATCGTCGGGCGACGCATCGCCGCGCGACGCATCGCCCGCGGTGCCCAAAGCGACTCAACACCGTCAGCCGACGCCGGCCGAAATTAACAAACATGCCGCGCTGCTGAACAAAGGTCACATCGCCGATTCGATCACACTGGCGCGCAAACTCGTCACGCGTTATCCGAAAGGCAGTGACGCCTGGCGCTCGCTCGCCATTTCCCTGCACAAGGACGTGCAGTATCGCGAAGTGATCCGCGCTTCCCAGAAAGCGCTCGTCTTCAATCCGGCCGACGTGATTTCCCGTCTCCTGCTCGCCGACACGCTGCGCCACACCGGCGCATTGGCGGAAGCCGAAGCGCAATGCCGCGAACTGCTGCGCACCGCGCCCGATCATCCTGAAGCGCACCGCGTTCTCGCCGTGACGCTCGGCGCGCTCGGTCGTCGCACGGAAGCGATCGCTTCGTTCATGCGCGCGGCCGAACTCGCTCCGCGTTCGGCCGCCGTGCACAGTTCGCTCGGCACGCTGTATCTCGGCATCGGCGCGATGGCGCAGGCCGAGAAATCGTTGCGCCTTGCCCTCGAACTCGAACCAGGCAATTCGAATACACGCGGCAATCTGCTGTTCTGCCTGATGCACAACAGCAGCATGGATAAGGCAACGCTGTTCAAGGAGCACCGCGCATTCGGCGAGGTGCACGATGTACCGCTACCGGCGCCCGGCCGCTACACGAACAGGCGCGATCCGGATCGCAAGCTGCGGATCGGCTTTGTCTCCGGCGACCTGTGCAACCACGCGGTGGCTTACTACCTGCTGCCGATCGTCAAGCACCTGAGCCAGCATCCGGACCTGTCGTTGCACTTCTTCTACAACTTCGGCATGCAGGATCACATGACAGAACAACTGCGCTCACACGCGGACGTCTGGCATGCGGTCGACAATCTGAGCGATACCGCGCTGCTGAAAAGGATCACCAACGACGCCATCGACATTCTGATCGATCTGTCCGGTCACACGGCGCACGCGCGGCTTCCCGCGCTCGCGCACAAACCGGCGCCCGTCCAGGCGTCGTGGATCGGCTATCCGGGCACGACCGGAATGAAGGCGTTCGATTACTACATCGCGGATCGCTTCGTCGCGCCGCCCGACGAATTCGCGGAACAGTTCGTCGAAAAGCTCGCGCTGCTGCCTTCGTCCACGGCATACATGCCGCCGCCCAACTGCCCGCCCGTGAATGCACTGCCGGCGCTTCACAAAGGCTACATCACGTATGGCAGTTTTAACCGGCTCAACAAGATCAGCCCGGAAGTGATCGCGCTGTGGAGCACGATCCTGCGTGCGCAGCCGACCGCGCGGATGGTCATCGGCGCCATTGGCAGCAAGCAGGACGAGGAAACGTATCTGGAATGGTTCGCCGCGGAAGGCATCGACACCGCGCGTCTCACCTTCTGCCCGCGCACCTCGCTGCCCGTCTACATGCAGCAGCATCACCACGTCGATGTCTGTCTCGACACGTTCCCGTATGCGGGTTCGACCACCACGCTCAACGGCTTGTGGATGGGCGTGCCGACCGTGACGATGCCCGGCATTTCGATGCCGAGCCGTGGCGGCGCGTGCTGGATGGGGCAGGTCGGTCTCGACGAATACATCGCGCGTGACAAGGAAGAGTTCATCCAGAAGAGTCTTGAGTTGACGCGCGATCTGGAAGCACTCAACGAGCTTCGCATCGGCATGCGCGAACGCTGCCTGAACTCCGTACCGTTTCACCCGGAAAAGGTCGCGGGCGGTCTGGCGATCGCACTGCGCACCATGTGGCAACGCTGGTGCGCCGACGAAACGCCGACCGGATTCGAAGCAACGTTGCCGGCCGGCTGGCGCGCACCCTGTGACGTTCCCGCCGAAGCGCTCTGAGCGCGCCTTCAGCAGTCGTCCTTAACAACAGAAGACCCGAAGAACCATGAATGCAAGCCTACCCGCAGAAGCCATTGCCGCGCTGACACAGGAAACGATTTACGTCACGCAGCCGCATCTCTCGCCGCTCGAGGACTTCATTCCTTACCTTCGGGAAATCTGGGAGAGCAAGGTTCTGACGAACGGCGGCCCATTCCACCAGCGTCTGGAAAAAGCGCTGGAGGACTATCTGGGCGTCGAACATCTTGCGCTGCTCTCGAACGGCACGCTTGGTCTCGTGACCGCGCTGCAGGCGTTGCGCATCACGGGCGAGGTCATCACGACACCCTACTCGTTCGTGGCGACCGCGCATTCGCTGCTGTGGAACGGCATCAAACCCGTTTTCGTCGACGTCGACCCGCGCACGCTCAATATGGACCCCGCGAAGATCGAAGCCGCGATCACACCGCAGACCACCGCCATCCTGCCGGTGCACTGCTACGGTTATCCGTGCGACATCGACGCGATCCAGAAAATCGCCGACAACTACAACCTGAAAGTGATCTACGACGCCGCGCACGCATTCGGCGTCAAGCAAGGCGGCCGGAGCATTCTTCGCAACGGCGATCTGTCGGTGCTGAGCTTCCATGCGACGAAGGTATTCAACACCTTCGAAGGCGGCGCGATCATTTGCCCCGACGCGAAGACCAAACAGCGCGTCAATCACCTGAAAAACTTCGGCTTCGTCGACGAGACGACCGTGGTTGCGCCGGGCATCAACGGCAAGATGAGCGAAATCAATGCTGCGTTCGGCCTGTTGCAACTGGATCATATCGACGAGGCGCTCACGCGCCGCCGCGATATCTCCGCACGCTATTGCGAGAAGCTCGCACAGGTAAAGGGTATTCGTTGCCTGCCCGCGTGCGATAGCGAAATCTCGAACCACTCGTATTTCCCGATTCTGGTCGAGGACGATTTCCCGCTCACCCGCGATGAGCTATTTGAAAAGTTCCGTCAGCACAACATCATCGTGCGCCGTTACTTCTTTCCGCTGATCTCGGACTTTCCGATGTATCGCGGCTTGCCGACCGCCCAGCGCTCGAATCTGCCTGTCGCGGGCGACGCCGCCCAGCGCGTGCTGTGCCTGCCGATTTTCCCGGCCATGACCGACGATCAGCTCGATCGGATCATGAGCATCATCGAGTCGTGCTGACGGGCGTTTCATCGGCCGGCTCCGCCGCACGTCGGCCGCGATCGACGGCCGGTCGCGCACAATAAAAAGCCGCGGCGATTGCAACGCCGCGGCCGTCTCAGGCATGCCGGCGCGAAGCCGGCTCCAATCAGTTCACCGGCGCAGGCTCGGTCTGCGCTTCAGCCTCCAGCGCATTCTTCTTTGCGTTGATGAGTTCGGCCAGCATTTCCAGCGAGCGGCCCTCGTCTGCGGTAAGGTCCGCCATGAACGCGGCGTTGTTGGCCTTGATCCAGCCCAGCGGCATATCCCACCACGCGAGTTCGAGCAACCGCTCGCGCACTTTCTCCGGAAAGCGGAACCGCACGAGGCGTGCGGGCGATCCGACATAAATGCCATACGGCTCGCAGCGGAAGTTCGGCGGCACCACCGTGCGTGCGCCGATCACGCAGCCGCTTTCGACAACACTGCCACCGAGGAACAACGCCTCGTCGCCGATCCAGACGTCGTTGTGAATGATCGTGTCGTCATACTGCGGCATCATCGGATTGTCGATACCGGTTCCATAGATGCTGAACATCGTCATGCTGATGCTCTTTGTCTCATGCTGGCCATTCAGCAGAAATTTGACCCGCAGGCCGCCAGCGACGTTCTTGCCAATAACGAGCTTCTGCCGATTCCCGTCGTACTTCGCAATCGAGCCGACGCCGAGACCAGAGCAGCGCCCAATGTGAAAGGTGCCGTGTTGCGCTTCTTCGTCGAGCCAGTCGCGGAAGAAGTCGTTCGGTATGGTTGAGAATGCGCCGTCTTTGTAACCGATGACAACGAACTGCTTTGACATAGGGTGATTGTGCAGGACGCCGATGCTATCGTCCGAAGTCACAACGTTCATGTCGGTTCCTTTTAGGCTTTGAGTTCTGAATGTTGCAGTACGATTGTGCGGGCCGGTGAGCCCGCGCGTTCCACGCCCAATGAGTTCCGACTACGGCCGGCTCAACCCTCATCGCCTTTGGCGAACTGCGCAACGCGAGCGGCGATTTTCGCCGCGACGAGGCCGTGCTTCTCCAGCAGATAGCGATACTCGCCCGCCTTGTCGAACCGGTCCGGCAAACCGAGCATGAGTTGCGGCGGAGCGGAACGCTTCGACGCCTTGTATTCCGCCACGGCGCTCCCCAAACCGCCGATCACCGAATGCTCTTCGACCGTGACCAGAACTTTCGACGCCGCCATCGCCGCATCGATCGCCGCGGTGTCCAGCGGTTTGATCGTATGCATGTTGATCACGCCGACCGACATGCCCTGCGCTTCGAGCAGTTTCGCTGCTTCCAGCGATTCGTACACCATCGTGCCGTTGGCGATGAAGGTCACGTCCGATCCGCGTTTCAGCGTGATCGCGCGTCCAATCTCGAAGTCGTAATCTTCGGTGTAGACCTGAGGATTGTTCACCGCGCCTGTCAGGCGGATATACATCGGGCCTTTGAATTCAGCGGCCGCCTGCACCGTCTTGATGATTTCCGCGCAATCGGCGGGACACACCACCGTCATGTTCGGGATCGAACGCATAACCGCCGCGTCTTCAATGCCATAGTGCGAGTTGCCAAGAAAAGCCATCGACACGCCGCTGCCTATCGCCACCGCCTTGACGTTCATTTCCATGTAGCCGAGGTTCATACGGATCTGCTCGGCCGCGCGCATCGAAATGAACGGCGCGAACGAGGTCGCGAAGACGTTGTAGCCTTCTTTCGCGAGGCCCGCGGCGACGCCGATCATGTTCTGTTCGGCAATGCCGATGTTCAGAAACTTGTCGGGATACGCTTTCTTGAAGCGATCGAGTCCGGACGAGTTGCCGAGATCGGCGGACATGACCATCAGGTCATCGTGCTTTTCGCCGACCGAAAGCGCGGCCATCCCGAATACGCCGCGCGAACCGAGGCGCGACCACTGGCGTGCATTGCTTGCGTTGATTTCCAGCATGTTCGAGTCTCCGTTCAATCCGCAGCAACAGTCAGTTCCGACATCGCGAGTTCATAGTTCGCCTTCGTCAGCCGGTTGTGGTGCCACTCGTTGTTGTTTTCCATGAACGAGATGCCCTTGCCCTTCACGGTATGAGCGACCAGCACGCGTGGCCGGCCCGCAACGACTGGCGTGTCGAACGCCGTCACGATCTGGCCGATGTCGTGGCCGTCCACTTCATGCACATCCCAGTTGAAGCTGCGGAACTTGCCGGCGAGGTCGTCCAGATCCACGATGTGATGCGAATCGCCATCGCTCTGGAGCTTGTTGTAATCGACCATTGCGACCAGGTTGTCGAGGCGCAATTGGGCTGCCGACATCACCGCCTCCCATACCGAACCCTCGTTGCACTCGCCGTCGCCGAGCAATACATAGGTTGTGTACGGACGCTGCTTCTTTTTCGCCGCGAGTGCAATGCCGATCGCCATGGAAAGACCTTGTCCAAGGCTGCCGTTCGACGACTCGATCCCAATGTCCATATTCATGACCGGGTGCGCGATCAGTTCGCTGTCGTTCGTCTGAAAACTGGTGAAGGTCGCTTCGTCGATGAGCCCCGCCGCGCGCAGTGCCGAAAAATAACCGAGCACGCCGTGGCCCTTGCTCAGAATGAAACGGTCGCGCTCGGACCAGCGTGGGTTGGCTTTGTCATAGCGCAATTGCTTTGCGTAAAGCGTCGCCATCAGTTCCACCATGGAGAGGCCGCCGCCCAGGTGCGCGCTCATATTGCAGTGGTGGCTCACTTCAAGAATCTTCTGACGCATAAAAAGAGCCATGCGTTCGATGTCGGAATAGTTCATGTCCTGTGGTCCTGATTTCAAACCATGCCGCCGTCTACCCGCATGATCTGTCCCGTAACGAAAGTGGACAGGTCCGATGCGAGAAACAGCGCCATGTTGGCAATGTCCTGAGGTTCGGCCGCGCGCTTGAGCGCGGAGGAAGCAATCAACTTGTCGCGCGCGGCTTCGGACATCAGGTCGAACATGTCGGTGCGGGTCACGCCAGGCGCGATCGCGTTCACGCGAATGTTCGACGCGCCGAGTTCCGTCGCCATGCTTTGCGTCGCGCGGGCGAAGGCGGCTTTGCTGGAGCCATATGCGAGCGTGCCCGGATCCGCAACCATCGCCGCAGTGGACGCGATATTGATGATCGAGCCGGCCTTGTTGCGCACCATCGAGCGCGCGAGTCCTTGCGTCAGCAGGATCTGGCTGAAAAAATTGACCTCGAAAAGGCGGCGCAACTCCGCGATCGAGGTCATCTGAAAGATCGCGCCGCTGGCTGCACCGGCGTTATTCACGAGCACGTCGAGACGCGGCGCGAGGCCCGTGATCTGCCGCACCGCATTTTTCACGGACGCTTCGTCCGCGAGATCCACGCTGACCGCGTATGCACTCACGTCGTGCGCCTGTGCGAGCGACGCGAGCCATTCGAGCGCGTCGGGCGTCACCTCGCGCATGCACGCAATCACGCTCGCGCCCTGCGCCGCGAAGGTCTGCGTGATTGCGCGCCCGATGCCGCGGTTGGAGCCGGTAATCACGGCGAACTTGTCTTTTAGCAACATCGAAGTGTCCTGCTTGTTCATTCGGCGGCCTCGCTTCCCATCGAATCCGCACGACGGCTCATCTCGCCGCGCAGGTAGACGGGTTCGAGCAGCGTCCAGTCGTCGGTTTCGAGTTCATTGCCGGCTGGGAATGGCGGCACGGCACCCACGGAGAGGCGTCCGAGCACGTCGCGATCGGTGTAGTAAGCCCGCATCACATGCGTCAGGAACGCAGAAAAAAGCCGCACGTCCACCACTTTGCAGCCGTTGATCGCCGCCAGCCGCTGGGTAGCGTCGAGCGATTCGAACGACTGGCCAAACTTGTCGCGGGCAACGCCGGCGAGCATCGCGAGGAACGCGTCGACCTGCTCGAACGTGTGGTGGCGAAGCTGGTAAACCTCGAAATCGGTTGCCGAGGCCGGCGGCATGCCGAGACTCACGTCGCCCGGCAGCATCGTGTCAAGAACGAGTTCGATCATGACGCGCTCACCAGTTGATCCAGATTGCGGCGCAGGTAATCGCACGCCATCAACGTAAGGGCCTGAGCTGTCGCGACCGGATTCACCGCGCCCGCCGTCACGAAAATGCTGCTGTCGACAATGAACAGGTTCTTCACCGCATGCGCCTGCCCGAATTTGTTGACGACCGACGTCGCCGGATCGTCTCCCATGCGAGCCGTGCCCATCAAATGCCAACCCGTGTTCTTCACAGGCGCGAACGACGACGTGACTTTCGCGCCCGCCGCATTGAACACCTGTTTGCTCATTTCGATACCGTGCTTGAGCATGCGCTGGGTGTTCTCGCCGAGTTTGTAGAAAACCTTGACGCCTGGCATGCCGCTCGAATCGCAATGCGCCGGGTCGAGTTCGATCCGGTTGTCCGGGTCAGGAAGGTCCTCGGAAATCACCGCGATGCCCGCAGTGCGATTGAACAGGCGCTTGAACTTCTGATGATGATCCGCGCCAATCGGCACCTGGCGCATGAAATAGCCCGAGACAGCGGTTTCGACCGGCGGTGCGCCACGCAAGACCTGCATGGTGTAGCCGCGCAAAAAGCCGCGTTCCGCCGCCGTTTCATAGAACTGCTGGCTCAGGATACTGCAGCCATGCGGGCCGATGCTGGAGCGCAGGTCATCTTCGAACACGCCTTCGGTGTAGGCGAGCGGATGCAGCATCAGGTTGCGGCCTACCAGACCGTGCTCGTTCAACAGGCCATCGGGAAACGCGCTCGACTTCGAGTTGAGCAACAGACGCGGCGTGCCGACGCCACTGCACGCCACGACCACCACGCGCGCGTCGAGCCGCTGTTCGACGCCGCCGGCATCCACGTACAGCACGCCATTTGCGCGGCCTTTCGTGTCAAGCGTGATCTCGCGCACGCGGCATTCGGTTCTGACTTCCACCCCCTGCTGGCGCGCAATCGGCCAGTACGTCACATCCACGCTGGCTTTCGCACCTTGTGCGCAGCCGGTATTGCACGGGCCGAGGTTGACGCACGCGCCCCGGTTGCCGTGCCGATGCGTATTGATCGCGCTATACGACGGCCACCAATGCCATTCGAGGCTGTTAAACGCCGCGGCCATGGTGCGGCCCATCGGACCGAGCGGAACCGGCGGCAGCAGGCTTTCGTAGTCGGGATTGGCGGGGTCGCCCACGAGTCCCGCGACACCCATCATCCGCTCGTTCTCGGTGAAATACGGCTTCAGTTCTTCGTAGCTGAGCGGCCAGTCATCGCCGACGCCGTCCAGACTTTTCGTTCGAAAGTCCGACGGATGAAAACGCGGGAAGTGCGCGGAGTACAGAATCGTGCTGCCGCCAAAGCCATTGAAGTTGGCGATGGAAATCGGCGAGCCCGAGTCGTCGATCGGATAATCGGCTGCGCTCTTGCGCACCGACGGATTGGAGCTATATGCGCCGGATCGGTACAGTTCCCAGTCGGTTTGCGTCGACGGATATTCGGCGGGTTTCGTGACCGAACCCTGTTCGAGGCACACGATCCGCCACGAGCGATCGCGGCTCAGGCTCCAGGCCGCGGCTGCGCCGCTTGCGCCCGAGCCAATGATCACGATGTCTGCAACTTCATTCATACCGGTATCTGCTGCGTCATTGAATCGCGACAATCCGCGACAGGCTCGCGACGACGTCGTAGCCGTCCCACACGACGTTCATATCCAGCGCGCGCCCGACCGGCACGACGCGATCGATCCCTCGCAAGCGCCGCGAGACGACGAAGTCCTGCAGCTGCGCCTTGTCGATGCCGAAGTAGGTCAGCGTCTGATAGCGCTCGTTCACGATCGGTGCGAGTTGATCCAGCGAAGCCAGCGTCACTTCGTGAATCGTGCCGAAATAGCCGCGGCACTCGTCCTGATCGACTGCCACGTCAGCGAGTTCGACGCGATATAGCGTGTTGCCATGCTGCCGGACAGCGACCACCTGTTCACCGTCCAATGCACGGCGGCAGGCGTGCACGTATTTGTCCATCACCTGTACGGCTTCGGGCGCGTAGCGCGATGCCGCGTAGTCGGCGAGCGCCGGCCACAGACGCGCCTTTGCCGCGTCGACCTGATGCTCGCTGCCGATCCAAGCGAGAAGCTGCGGCGACGAGCACGCTGCCTGATCCATCAGGTACAGATCGTTGAACAGGTGATGGCACAACGAACGCAGGCTTTCGACGTCGAGCGCGAGCACCGCTTGCGGCGCCATCGCGCACAGCGAATAGCGGTCCGAAAAAGCGACCTCGCGCGAGCGCGGCCGGCACGGCAGACTGCGCATGTGTTCGACGGTCTTGTCACCGCCCCACACGAGCCGCGCATCCGCCACGGAGAGCCAGAAGCGGTTGAGTTCGTCGTCGCGTTCAAAGCGCGTCAACACGATCGAGTCGGCGAGCGCCGCGTGGGTATCCTGCTTCAGAAGCTGGACGATGGCGTCCACCAGCACGTCCGCCGTCGTGGACTCGCGCGACGGCAGCCGCAACACGCACGTGTTGCCCGACAGCAGGCCGAAGGCTAGAGAAAACGCGAAATTGACCGGCACGTTCGACGGGCAGATATGGAACGACAACCCCAAACCCAAGCGCACTTCGTCGCGCGCAGCGAAGCTGTTCGCCAGTTGCGTCAGATTCGACCGACGGCACCAGTACGCGAAACTCACGACATCCGGCAGCGACCGCACGTCCGCGCGAGCCAGCAAAGTGCGCGAGAGGTCTGCGAGAAAGTTCACGCGTGCGGCGTCGAACACCGGCGCGGGCGTGTTGGAGACGGCCTCCCGGTGGCCCGCCAGAATCTCGGTGCTGCGCTGGATATCAACGGGAATACGTATCACTGCAACCTCGTGTCTCAGCGTTCTGGATGCGGCCGTGCACCCTGAAATACGTGCCTTTGCGTCCGCATGGGCAATCGTCGACGCCGACAATCTCACCCAGGTCTTCGCTCAGCAGCGAGTGGCCCGGATAGCTGTGCGGTATCACCGAAAGCAGCTGGATCAGACCCGGCCTGCCAGGCGGCAGTGCGCCGAAATCCTGCGGGTCCCGCACGATCACGTCGGACCACGCCGACGCATGCTGATGCCCATGCTCGCATTCCACGAAGATCGAGCCGGTCTGCTCGACCATCCCGTAGTAGTTGTGTACGCGCTTCACGCCCGCCACGGCGGCCAGTCGTCGCTTGAATTCCTGATGGCTTACCGCCTGGGCTTGCAACTGCTTCCAGCCGCCGCCGTGAATCAGCACGCCATGTTCGATGCCGAGTGTTTTGCCGCTCGCTTCCAGCGCCTGCAAGAGATGCAGCCACACGATGAACGTGAAGCCAAACAGCAGCACCGGCTGATCCGGATGCTTGTCGAGAAAGCGTTTGATGCCATCCACGTTGAGCGACATGTCGTCGTTCAACGCATATTCGACGTCACGGCCGAACATCGAGAAGCCGAGAATGCCCGCGGTGCGCGCCGAGAAGCGATAGCGGTCGGCTACCGTGGCACGGCAATCGATCACGAGCATCGGCAGGCGCCTGGGGCCGATGAAGTCACCGACGATTCGCGACAGCACTTTCACCTGCAGCGCCGAGGTCTGCTTGTCGAGAAATATCTGCGATACGCTCTGGCCGCTCGTGCCCGACGACGTCATCGTCTTAACGATATCCGCCTTCGGCACGCTCAGAAGCTGTTCGTGCTTGAAAAGTCTGACCGGCAGAAACGGCACGTCGGACAAGCTCGTGGCATCGCGACGCACGCCGAATTTGTCGAGAATGGTGCGGTACGGCGCGCAGGCGTCGTAATGCAAACCGGTCAGGCGCTGAAGTTCGTCCAGCAGCGCGCTGTCCTTGTCCGCTTTCTGCAGCCCGAACACGGGCCACTGAAGCACGTCGCTCAGACCGACTGGCTCAGACATTGGTAGTCCACCTTTCCTGTGGGCAGGCGCGGCAACTCGCGCAGCGGATTGACGGCCACTACCGACGGATGCAGCCCGAGCGACTTCGCCATGTCGTTACGCACATCATCGGTTGCGAACGCAGGCGACTCCACGACGTGAATGACCAGCTGTTCGTCGTTGCCGCGCGCCGCGCAGACGAGTCCCTTATCGGCGGCAATCTGCTCGACGGTGTCGAGCGAAATGCGCAAACCGAGGATTTTCAGAAAGCGATGACGACGGCCTTCGATGAAGAAGCAGCCGTCTTCGTCGACACGGGCGAGATCGCCCGTACGCAGCGTGCCTTGATTCGAATCGCCGAGTGCGAGATGGGCGGCGTTCTCCGCATAGCCCAGCGACACGTTCGGGCCCGCATAGATCAGTTCGCCGACTTCGCCAGCGCCGGTGAGGATGCGGCCTTCATCGTTTTCGAGCCACAGCCGACCGTTCGGAATGGCGCGGCCGATGCTCGCCGGTTTGTGCGCGACCTGCTCCGGAGCCAGATACGCGATACGCGCCGTCGCTTCCGTCTGACCATACATCGCGAAAAAACGGATTCCTTTCGCACTGCAAATCTCGGCGACCTGCAGCAATTTGGCCGGGTCCATGCGGCCGCCCGCCTGCGTCAGCGTGCGCACCGAAGGCATATTGATGCGTGCGAGACGCAGCTTGAGCAACATGTCATAGCTATAGGGCACGCCGGCGAAGCTCGTGACCTGGTGCTCGTTGATTTGCCGCCAGAACACGCTGTCCATCAACGACCGGTCCGAGAGCACGACGGATGCGCCGGCCAGCAGGTGGCTATTGATCACCGACAGGCCGTACGAATAGTTGAACGGCAACGACGTGATGGCCCGCTCGTGCGGCGTGATGTCCAGATATTCGCCGATCGACGCGGCATTCGAACGAAGATTGTTCGCACTCAGGCGCACCAGCTTGGGCGAGCCCGTCGAACCCGACGTGGTCATCAGCAAAGCCAGATCGGGGTGAAGCTCATGATGCCGTGCAGCCGCACGGCGGTAAAGTCCGTACGCGCCTTCTTCATGCGCCACGGCGCCCCAGCTTGATGGCGGCTGCGTTTCCGTCGATGCAAAGATGCACGATGGGTCGTAGGTTTCGATCAGACGGTTCAGTTGCGCTTCGTCGACGCCGCGCCCGAGCAGCAACGGCACCGCGCCTTTTTCGAGCGACGCCAGATAGCACAGCACGGTCGGCAGATCGTTGCCGCCCACGATAAAGATCAGTTGCCGCGCGGGCAACACGGCCGCCAGCCGATCAATGGCCTGCCACAACTGCGCGTAGCTGAGCGACACGCCGCCCTCGGCGACGAGCGCAGTGCGTTCAGGAAATCGACGGCTGACGAGCCCGGAATTCATAACTCGACGCCGTACTTTTTGAGCTTCTCGACACCAATCGTGTAAGAGCCAAACTCGATGATGTCTTCCGTGTCCATCATGATGTCGAACGCTTCTTCGAGCGCGGCGATCATGCCCATGTGGCCGACCGAGTCCCACGCCGGCACGCACTGATAGACGAATTCGGCGTTGAGGGCGTCGCGCGGCACCGAAAAGCTGTCCATGAAGACTTTGTCGTAGGTATCTCTGTTCGTCATTTGAAAACCAATCTCGCTTGAAAATCTGTTCGGGCCGTGACTGCGCGTGTCGCCGCGCGGCATGAGCGATGAGAAACATTTTCCGAAATTATGCGGCGAGGACTGGCCTGGCGATTCCGGGAGGTAGGACGGAAAAAGCCCCTAATTTGACGCATTGCGCGCGGGGGGCGGCGGAGGTGGCGGGGGCTGGCGTGTTGCGGGGGCCGCGTGGTGGCGTGGTAGCGGGGTTGCGGGGTTGCGGGGTTGCGGGGTTGCGGGGTTGCGGGGTTGCGGGGTTGCGGGGTTGCGGGGTTGCGGGGTTGCGGGGTTGCGGGATGGCGGGATGGCGTGGCGGCGGGGCGGCGGGGTGGCGGGGTGGCGGGGTGGCGGGGTGGCGGGGTGGCGGGGTGGCGGGGTGGCGGGGTGGCGGGGTGGCGGGGTGGCGCGGCGCGGCGCGGCGCAGCGCAGCGCGGCGGGATATGGTCGGGCGGCTGGGGCCGCAGGGGCATGGCGGGTTCAGGCAGTAGCGGAGCGAGGGGGCGCGGCACGGCCCGAAACGCCGCATCGCAAGCGCCTGATCGCGGTTTGTGCCGGCCGCATGGGCCCGGCAGCCCCGCTTACAATGCGCTTAGCGGCGAGCCGCCTACTGGAACGTCGCGTTCACCGACAACTGCACCGCATTACCCTTCGGCCGGTTGCTGACATTGAACTCGTTGACCCACCGCAGCGAGGCGGAAACCGGTGTCTTCTGGACCTTGCCCGACCACGTGACCATTGGGCCCACGCCGACCGCGTGACCCTGATTGCCGCCGGTGATGTCGGCAAGGCCACCGGTGTCGTGCCCGATCTGCTGGATATAACCGCCCACCACACCGACGCCCCACCCACTCTTGAACCGCTTGAGCGCGAGCAGGTCGAGCACGCTGACCGGCGCGTTGTGATAGTGCGTGTCGTTATTGGCCGTGTAGAACTCCACGCCGTAATTCAGCGTCAGCTCGACATTTTCCTGCGGCAACAATTTTGTGTACGCGACAGTCGGCGTAAAGGTCCACGTGTTCTGTCCGGCGTTGGCGAGTCGGCTACTGCTGTAGCTGCCGGTTGGGGCGTACATCTGCACGCTTAGCGCGACGTGATCCGTTTGCGTCAGGTGATAGCCGGCAACAATGGGCGAAAAGAAAATGTCCGCAAACTGGGTATTGTGGTCATCCGGCAGACGGCCATGAAACGTGGAGATATCCGTGTACTGGAACGGCACTCCAAACGACGACGCAAAATTCCACCCGCCCAAAGTGATGCCCCATGTTTTGACCGCGTTGACGATCGTGTACTCGGCGGTGGCATTCACGCCGGCCGTGACCTGCCCTGCAATCGGAATAGTCTTGCTCGCGCCAAGCGAGCCTTCGTAATAGATGGTGGCGACGGACACGATCCAGTCGTCGGTCGGCGGCACCACGCCGCCGTAGGGCGCGACCTGCTGACCGGTAATCGGGCGGCCGAGACCACCTTCCGTTGCAAGGGCCTGCGTAGAAAGACTCGTGGCGACGAGAGTCAGGAGCGAGCCCGCGCACAGCCGGCCGGCTCGCGTTCTGCTCGTGATTGAGTGACGGGACTTGCTCATAGTCATTCTCGATAAATCCAGTTTTCATTGACCTACGCCGCGCGGTGTGCCGCGACTGCGCGCAGCGCGCGGCGCGAATGCGTTCGAAGCAGGCGCGCCGATTCAGGGTGTGCGCGTCACCGGCGGCGGAGTCCAGGTGCCGTCGAGCACCGCTTGCCGTGGCCAGTAGGCGCGTATGTAAAGCGAGAATGCTTCATTGGCAGGCGCCGGCAACCAGTTCGAGCGCTTGTCGTCGGCGGGGCTCTCGCTCTGCACATAGATCGTCAGCGAGCCGTCCGCGTTGAACTTCAGGTCTTTATTCTTGGTGCCCAATGAATACCGGTTCTGTGCATTGGGCGAGAAAAAATGGTGCGAGTTGTAAAGCGTGAGCGACCAGAAGCCCTTGACAGGCGGCAACTGATTCGCCGGAAACGTGACGGCGTAATGTGCATTGCCGTCGAAACGCTGACCAGACCCATCGGCGTCGGAATAGAAATACTTTGTCTCGTTGTTCTTGTTCACAAAGATGTTTGATTTCGCCACGGCCGTTCGCGTGTAGTAATCCGTGCCAAAGGCAGCGCCATTGCTGATGGTGTTCCAGTTGGCAGGCAGACGCTTGCCGAACGTGTTGAAATCAAACAGCGGCGAGATCAGATCGTTTTCGGTTTTCGCTGCTTCGTCGACGATTGCAGCCTTCAGCGAAGGATCGACCCGTGCTGCCGCGATCAGCGCACGAGCCTGCGCATAAAGCGCCTCCTCGCCACGCTGCGGCGGCGCTTCGTCGAGCACCGTGGGCAGCATGTCCCAGAAGCGGTTGGGATCCACCCACCTGATTTCAGCGGCGGCCGCCTCGGCGCCGGCCGCCGGCGCCGCACCAAACGACGGCAACGCGGACCAGTCGGTCACCTTCTCCTTGCCGTCGTATTCCGCCAGCGGATAAACGGCGATTTTTCTGATGACCGACTGAACCGCCGCACGGTCCTCCGGCGTGTCATCCATGAACACGCGCGGAATGAAACTGCCCACCGACGCCGATGCCCGAAACACCTGCCGGATTCCCTTGGGCACCGCCCCATGCCATTCAGGACCCGCCAGCAGATAGAACCCTGGCCGAGTGCCGTACATCTTGCCGAGGTTCGCAAAACTGTCGGTCCTTAAGTCGACGGCCTGATAAACCCAGAAGCGCTTGCCGAAATCCGGCACCTGAACGACGACCGGCGTGCTGTTCAGGTCGAGGATCGCGGAACCATACACGACGTCCTGATTAGGACACGCGACAAAACGCTCCTGCGGCTCGATATAGTCGCGCAGCATGGATAGATGATTCGGCGGCGCAACGGGCACGATGCCGCCGTTCAGACCAGGTTGCGGCACCTGTTTCATTGCGAGCAAGCGGCCGTAGACGTTCACGAGCGGCCACGCCCAGAAATAGGTCTGGCGCGCCACGAGCCGCGCATAGTCCACGGACATCGCATAGCCGGCCACCGGGCCGGGTATGGAAGCCTCGCTCGCCGGCGCGACAGCGGACGCGTACTGCTGTGGTTTCGCAAGAATCGGGGCGGCGACCGCGGCGAGCACGGCGGCCGTAATCCATGTGGCAGTTTGTCGGTGCATGTCGGACTCCGGATCGTCCATTCGGTGGGTCAGCGTTTTTGAGGGACCGGGAAAGTCCAGTTGCCGTCGAGCACGCGCTGGTCAGGACCGTAAATCCGCATCACGAGGTCGTAAGCCCCTTCCGGCGCAGGCAGCCAGTTCGATTCTTCAGCCGCGGCCGGCCGGGTGTTTTGCACATAGATATCGAGCGATCCGTCCGGCCCGTATTTCAGCCCTTTCGTACGATCGCCGATCGAATATCGCTGGATCGGATTGGCAACGAGGTGACGCGCCGGCAAGTCGTACAAAGTCATGGACCAGAAAAACTTCGCGGGCGGCAGGTTGGATTTGTCGAAATGCAACACGTACGCTTGCGAGCCGACCAGTTGCTGGTGATCCGCGTTCACTCGCGTGCCGACGTACACGGCCTCTTCTTTCGTGTTGCCGTAGATGCCCATGGCGGCCGCCACCGCACGCGTGGTGTAGTCGTCTTTAAGCGCCTCGCGACTGCCGAACAGGTTGAACGAGCTAGTTGTGTGCTTTTCGGCGTCGGCTAGCGCGGCCTTACCGTCGGCGACGCCTGCTTCGAGCGCCTCGCGAATTTGGGGAGGCAATGCGGACGGGTTGAACGGCGCGCCCGGCGCAATGCCGATAGTGGCAAAGCGCGCCATTAGTGCCTGCTCCGACGGTGCAGGAGGCTGCGTAAACTGAAGAAGGAAATTCAGGTACGCAATGAAGTCGATCGAGGTTGCCTTGCTTTCATCCCATTTCGGGAAGGTCAGCACAGGGGCAGGAGGAGGCGCTGCCGTATGCTCGAACGCGGACAACGGAGTGAGCTTGTACTGCTTCTGGATTGCCTGCACGTTCTTGACGTCACTCGCGCCGTTTAGCGCGGTACGGCCGAGCGTCAGGATCAGGTCCGTCTCCGAACGGAACACCTTGTCGATGCCCTTTGGCGTATCACCGTGCCAGTTCGGGCCGGCGAACAGATAGTGGCCGGCACCGTTGCCGGTGGTTCGCGAACCGACATAGGCAAAGTTATAGGTGAAGAGGTCGATCCACTGAAAGACGTAATACCGGTTGTCCGGCACGGCGGGAACCGACAGCACCCAAGGCTCGCGGCGCAGATCGAGCCATGCCCATGAGTAAGGGGTGTCGTTGTTCGGCGTGACGATTTCCTTGTTTTCCGGTCCATACGGCTGCGCGTAATTGCGGAACTTCCCAAAACCGCCGATGTAGGACTTCGAGTGCGGATCGATTGCCTGCTGGTAGAGCGTCTTGTAGTTGAAGAGCATCGGGTACGCGTACAGGAATGCTTCTTTGGCGATCGCGCGTGCCTCTTCCGGCGATGCCGTCACCGACGCCGCAGGCGCATTCACCGGCGGACTGGCCGAAGCGGCACTTTGCGCAGATGCCTGCGCGACCGGCAGCATGGCCAATGTCAGTCCCGCGATAACAATGTGAATGTATTGGCGTTTGAATAGCGTCATTGCTCAATCTCTCAGGTTGATTTATTTGCCAAATGTCATGTTCAGTCCGGCGAAAATCGTGAACTTCGGCACGCCGGAGCCCGAATGGGCCACCGAATACTGCGGTTCGATAAACGCGTTGTAGATCGTTGATCCGCCTTTCCAGGCCTTGCCCGCGCCAAGACCGACGGGAATGTAGTAGCTGCCGCGCTGCAGATCGAACGTCCACGTTCCGGTTGACCGGATGTACCAGCCGCCCGGCAAATTGAAGATGCCAAACGGCTGAGCCGTCAGCGTTTGCGTCGTGGGCCGCCCACTTTCTCCGGCAAACGAGTGCTGCCACTGCACGAGGCCGCCGATGAGCCGCTCCTTCGTCGCGCTCACGGCGACAGCAGCAAGACCCGCCTGCCATTTGCCGGTGCCGAGACTTGGGTCGGTAGCCGTCGGCAAAGTGACGAGCGGACCGACGCCGAACTGCACGTCGCCCTGCGACAGCAGGAAAATGTCGAACAGATTAAGGTCGCCGAGTCCGGTGTCGTAGCCCCCGTTCGGACTGGGGCGCGTGCTGACCGGCAGCGTCGCGCGGAAGATCTCGGGCACGCCAATCAGGCTGTTCGGGCCGACCGGAATCGTGGGACGCAGCAATAGATCGTTGGTGTGCGCGCTCGCCCCGAACACGCTAGGCGTGTAGTAGTTCTGGACGTTGAACGACGCCGCCAGATTGAGTGGATTGTTGCTCTTGTTGGCGTCGTCTGCGGATGTTTGCACGGGCTGCGTGGGCGCCGCGCCATCATTCGGCGGGGCCGTGTCACTGTCCGCAGCCGACGCCCACTGCGGCACGCTCAAAGCGAGCACGGTCAGGCTTGCGTGCACGCAAGCCCTGGTGAGATGCCGCTTGCCCATTTCCAACATTTCAGGATAGCTAATCATCATGCTCCATGGACCGTGTTTTATACGCTCGTAGCGCGGGGCAGCGGGCGCCGCGTCCGGGTGCCGGCCCATGCAGCCTGTCGAATCAGCAGGCAGCGAGCGGGCATGCCACGCGGGACGTGGGGTTTCGGGCTTTGGTTCAGTGTGCCGAGCAAGAACCGGCTCTGCGCTTTGAGGCGGAAGGTTAAGGCGCGGGTTGTTGAGGGCGAGCCGCCAGACGTTTCCGACCGGCGACAACTGCTCATCTGCAGTGGCGATAGTGTAGCGCGCCCTACTTTTGAGATGATGATCCGATCGACCGGCGTCAGAGTAAAAACAGTTTGTCTCGGCGCACTCATTGACCAAACTGAAGGATGTGGTCAACGCCGGATCAATACAGTAGTCGGCTCCATGGTGGAGCGCGTTTGCGTCGAACGTAAAGCATGCGCCCGCCCCGTTCGTGGCCTCGCAACCCGATGCTCGCTTCGATGCGAAGGTGGGCGCTGCGCTGCGGCGCGACTGCGGCAGAAGCATACGTCGGTAAGCCATTTTCTCGCCTCGTATGTCTATCCTGGCGCGATCGCCTTCCTTTGCCAGAAGCAAACTGACTCAAAGCATTCGCGTTCGAATTTGAAATGAAAGCCACTTCGGTTCGCACGCGCGTTCATCCAGCCGGTCGCCTGTCTGGACCGGAAGAATGAAGCGTTGAGCCGCTGCGCGAACAGCCGACTGCTCCCTTGCTCGAATAGTCAGCGAAACTGGCGAAGCCAGAAAGTCAGGAGGTGAGACACGGTGCTTGCATGGACGCTCCTTGAACCGGAAACAAGAGAGACGCCGCATCGGACGAAGCATGCGGAAGACTGGGCTTTAAGGGCGATGTAATCGTTTCGGAATACTAGCAAACGAATTCACAGGTCATACAGATAAATTTGTAACACGGTCGACGCGCGAACATGCGACACAACGCTGTCATCAGCCAATCATAAATCTGCGCGCGTCTGGGCAATTTCAGTTCGCTGACCTGTTGCGCGACACCGATAGGTTTCATGACAGCCCGGCCGCCCAATCACAATGCATATCGAGGACAAGTCGTTGGTACGCCGCAATAATTGCAGACCCGGTCAGACTCGAGCCCGCTCAACGGCTCAACGTGATTGCCAGATACGTTGCGTATAGCGCACCACACGCCAGCAATGCCCACACGGGCACGCCGCGCTCGCGGACGTTGACCCGCAGCCACGCTGCGGCGGCTAGCGTGATGACGATGCCGGTCACAACTTCGATACGCGGCGTCCACGGCGTGAGCAGAATGCCGATAGCCGGAAGCAACGTGCCCTGAAACACCATTGCGCCGGTGATGTTGCCGAACGCCAGCGTGTCCTTGCCGCGACGAATCCACAAGATACTGTTCACCTTTTCCGGCAGCTCGGTGGCAAT
The DNA here is from genome assembly GCF_039621805.1 of Paraburkholderia sp. PREW-6R. NCBI lineage: Bacteria > Pseudomonadati > Pseudomonadota > Betaproteobacteria > Burkholderiales > Burkholderiaceae > Paraburkholderia > Paraburkholderia sp. PREW-6R. The sequence goes on from NZ_CP155073.1 coordinate 3,359,173, forward strand.
CGGAATGATCAGCAGCGACAGCAGCAGCGGCGAGACTCCGAGCGCCTGCGAGACGCCTCGCACTCCGTGTATGAAACCCTCCGCGCCCCACACTAGCAGCGCAACCGCGAGCAACAACTGGAGCGCGATGGTCGCAAGCGTGGTCGGCATGCCAAGCCGCGACAGCAGCATCCTGCCCGGCGCTTCGGTACCGTGGCCGGCGTCGACGAGTCCGTTCGATGCGCGAAACGTCATCGTCACATAGGTGAGGTAGACGCCGACCAGTGCGACGCTGAACAGCGCGCGCACGACCATTTGCTCGTGCGGCACGTACATTGCCCCCGCGGCAAGCACGAACGCGCACAGAAAATAGTTGAGGTCGCGTGTGAAGCCGGTGCGCTCGGGCGCGACCCAACCCCTGACGCCGCGCGAGCCGAGAATGGCAAGCGTCATCAGAAAGGTGGAAAGCGTGGAGAGCATCAGCGGCGCACCAAGAATCGCGCCGACGCCGATTTCCTGATTCACAGCGCTGTCGGTCGTGCCGCCCGCAATGGCCAGCAGTGGCACGAGCGTCTCGGGTAGCGCAGTGCCGACCGCTGCGAACAGCGAACCCGTGACGCCTTCGGAAATGCTGAGCCGCTCGCCGAGATGCTCGAGCGCGTTGGTGAACAGTTCGGCCGCCACAAGGATGACGACCAGCATCACTGCAAGTTCGAACACGAGACCCGTCATGCGCCGGACCTGACCGAAGGTGCGAGGCAGTAGCGTGACCGAATGGGACGAAGCGGAGGAACGGGCGGGGCACAACGGCGTTTCACAGGAGAACTCCGAGGTCGGACGCAGGTAACGAACCATGACGCACCGCAACCCGTCCGACCGGAACGAAGCAGTGCGCCAATGGTCTCGCCAAACCGACCTGGTCGAACGCGCCATGGCCTGCAAGCCAAGTATGTTGACGCGCTCTCCTTCAAACAGAAGGAAGGCTACTCCCCAATGACCCGGGGATTTTAACGGCAGGGCCCGCTTTCAACAAGCTTTTGGGGACGGAAGCGGGCCACGCTGCTCGAAGCTTAATTGAAGTGATATTGCAGACCGATCGTCACGCTGTTGTTCACGCGCTTCGTGCCATCGTGATGGCTCGAGTCCGCCGTCCATTCCAGCGCCGCGCTGATCTGCCTCGCCAGTTTGTACTCGACACCCAGGCCGCCATGCAGCCGATTATCGGGCCAGCTCGACGTGAACCCGAGTCGGGCATAGGGCATGAACTGAATGAGCGGCATGCCGAGTTTCGCGTCGATGCCGCCGTCCTTGAAAGTGGTCGAGCCGTGGTGAAAATCAGCGAATGCTTCGGCGCCCACGACGAAGCGGCCGATGTCGAAGTTATAGCCCGCGGTGATGCCCGGAAAGACGGTGGTGTGCGACGCTTTGCTGATCGCGCCGCTTGCGTTCGATGTGTTGGTGCCAACCTTGAAGCCGACATAAGGACCTGCAAAGTCACTCGGACCGATTTGAGCCTGTGCGGTTTGCGCTTGCGTCAGTGGCGAGAGGATCGAAAATGAGGCGATTAAAATGAAACGAATGAATTTATTCATGACCTGCGGACGTAACGCCATCCTTTCGGATAACTTTTTCGCTGTGTTGACGGTGAATTAGGAGCGGCGGGGTGAACTGGGCCGCTTGATCGTATGCCTTGTGCTATGCAATCCGCATAGCCCACGCATGCTAATTACCGGGATGGAATGCAGGCTGGAGAAGATGCTGCAAACGAATGTGGAAACTTCTTATGTTTTTTTTGAAGGCTGAGAATCAAGAAGATTGATGTTTCCGAGCGGTGTAGCTTAATGAGTGGGGCGCTGCAAAGATAGGAATGAACCAGGACGCAGAAAAGTGCTCAGGCGTGCCGCTTTTTAATTGAGGCCGCTTAACTGGTCGAATGGAGAGATCGCCGACCGCGCCCACTTTCGCGTGGACAAATAAAAAAGGGCTTAGACGTCTGGTCATAAGCCCTTCTTTTAGAAATCCTTTGGCGCGCCCGGCTGGGATCGAACCAGCAACCCCTGCCTTCGGAGGGCAGTACTCTATCCATTGAGCTACGGGCGCTTCAACACGAAAGCGCGGCATCTGAACGGATGCGACGCCAAAGCGAGACCGAAAGAATACCCGGTTTCGTCCAAACCGTCCACCGGCGGCCCTGAACGGTGCATTTTCGACGTATTTCGCCCGTTTCTCCGACTATTCCAGCGCGCCACTTCGTGATTCGCGATGCGGGTAAACGCCTGCTGAACAGCGCTTTGCCGCGCTCGCCGCCGCCGAAATCTTGCGTCTATAATCGTCCGTGACTGATAAAGAACAAGAAGTTGCCGTCACGCTGTACCGCTCACATACACACGGAGACGAGACAAGCATGAGCGAAGCACCCCACGGAGCCCCGATCAAAACCCCCGGGCAGTTGATCGCCGCAGTCATCGCCGGGTTTGCTGTGCCGATCGTCATCATCGTGCTGTTGGCCGTCTACGTCGACAACTCGACGCGCACCGGCGCCGGCACCGACAGTCTGTCGGACGCCGAAGTCACCGCCCGCATCAAGCCGTTGGCCCAGGTCGACATTCGCGACGCCAACGCACCGCGCGTCTACAAAACCGGCGAGGAAGTGTACAAGGCTGTGTGCTCGGCCTGTCACGCGTCCGGTGCAGCAGGCGCGCCGAAATTCACCAATACCGCCGACTGGGCGCCGCGCATCTCGCAGGGGTTCGACACGCTCTGGAAAACGGCGCTCGCGGGTAAGGGCGCGATGCCGCCGCGCGGCGGCACGAGCCCTGACGACTACAGCGATTTCGAAATCGCCCGCGCCGTGGTGTACATGGCGAACAACTCCGGCGCGAGTTTCCCCGAACCGGCCCAGCCGGCGGCGGGCGCGGCAGCGGCGAGTTCTGGCGCAGCCGCCGCACCGGGTGCGGCAGCGGCCGGCGGCGCATCGGACACCGCCGCGACGCAGGCGGCCGCGGCCATGGCGGCCATGGCAAGCGTGCCGCAAGCCGCCGCGCCGGCAGCGGGCGGCGCCCAAAGCGCGGACGCATCGCAGGCCGGCAAGGCGCTCTATCAGCAGGTTTGTCAGGCATGTCACGCCGCCGGCGTGCTGAACGCGCCCAAGTTCGGCGACAAGGAAGCATGGGCGCCGCGTCTGAAAGACCCCATGGACGTGATCTACAACTACGCGCTGCACGGCAAGGGCGCGATGCCCGCGAAAGGCGGCTCGAATGCGTCGGACGCCGACGTGAAAGCCGCCGTCGACTACATGGTCAGCGCAGCGAAATAAAAGCGCACCGCGCGCTGTCGAAAGGCGTAATAAAAACCCTGCCGCGTGCTCACCAGCACGGGCAGGGTTTTCTAATTCAGCTCGCATCCCGATAAAACTCAAGGCTTCTGCAACAACGCCTTCAGACTCGCCAGCCGGTCTTTCGGCGACATCGGCGCTTCTTCGGCTGTCGGCGGTGGGGCGTCGTCGAGCAGCATTTCGGGGATGAACCGCGACGGCTCGCACACCACCGTCTCGCGCGCCCGTTTGCGCTTCTTGCACCAGTTCAGATGCAGACTGCGCTGCGCCCGTGTAATCGCGACGTACATCAGCCTGCGCTCTTCCTCGATGCGCGCGTCGTCGATCGGCTCGTCGTCGGCGCCGCCGCGATGCGGCATGATGCCTTCCTCGACGCCCACCAGAAACACGTGCGGATACTCCAGACCCTTCGACGCGTGCACCGTCGAAAGCCGCACGGCGTCCGGATCCTCCTCGCGCCCTTCGAGCATCGACATCAACGCGACCGTCTGGATCAGTCCGAGCAGATTCTTGCCGGTGTCGCCGAAACCATCGGCGGTGTCGTAGCCGGTCGCTTCGCCCGCGTCCGCCGCACCTTGCGCCTCGGCTTTCGTGCCCTTGCGCTTGAGCCACTCCATGAACTCCAGCACGTTCTGCCACTTGGACTGCGCCTGGCGCTCGTCGAACGCGTCGTACAGGTACGCCTCGTAGTGGATCGCGTCCATCAGTTCGTCGAGCAGCGGACCGGCCGGGTCCTTTTCCGCGCGATCGGTGAGGCGCTGCATGAAGTCGCAGAACACACGCATCGGCTCGATCTGCCGCGGTGACAGGCGTGCTTCGATCCCGCCCATGTACACCGCCTCGAAGAGCGACACCTTCGCCTGGCCGGCAAACGAGCCGAGCGCTTCGAGCGTGGTATTGCCGACGCCGCGGCGCGGCGTGGTGATTGCGCGGATGAACGCCGGATCGTCATTCGCATTGGCGATCAGGCGCAGATACGCGCAGATGTCCTTGATCTCGGCCTTGTCGAAAAACGACTGACCGCCCGAGAGCACATACGGAATCCGTTCGCGCCGCAGCACCTGTTCGAAGATGCGCGCCTGGAAATTGCCGCGATAGAGGATCGCGTAGTCGCGGAAATTCGCGCGGCGCTCGAACTTGTGCGCCGACAGGCGAAACACGACCGATTCGGCTTCGTGCTCTTCGTCGTTGCAGCCGGTGACGGTGATGGTGTCGCCCATCCCGTGTTCGGACCACAGCTTTTTCTCGAACAGCTTCGGGTTGTTGGCGATCACGTTGTTGGCGGCGGTGAGAATGCGCACCGTCGACCGGTAATTCTGTTCGAGCTTGATGATGTGCAGCTTCGGAAAATCCTTGCTGAGCTGGCCGAGATTTTCGAGCGTCGCACCGCGCCAGCCGTAAATGGCCTGGTCGTCGTCACCGACCGCCGTGAACGCGCCGCGCGGGCCGGCCAGCAGCTTGACCAGTTCGTACTGGCACGCGTTGGTGTCCTGATATTCGTCGATCAGCAAATAGCGCAACCTGTTCTGCCAGCGGTCGCGCACCTGCTCGTTTTTCGCAAAAAGCTCGGCGGGCAGGCGGATCAGATCGTCGAAATCCACCGCCTGATAAGCGTGCAGCGTGGCCACGTAGTTGCGATAAACGATCGCGGCCTGATGCTCGTCTTCGTTTGCCGCGATCGAGATCGCCTCTTCGGGCATGATGAGGCCATTTTTCCACAGCGAAATGATCGACTGGATCTTGCGGATAAAGCCCTTGTCCGTCGAGCCGACCTGTTCCTGGATCATGCCGAAGCAGTCGTCGGAATCCATGATCGAGAACTGCGGCTTCAGCCCGACGTGCTCCGCTTCCTGACGCAAAATCTGTACGCCGAGCGAGTGGAAAGTACACACCGTCAGCTGATTGACGGGCACCTTGCGGCCTTCCTTGCCCGGCGTCGTGAGCGTCTTGCCTTCGAGCAATTTCCCGACGCGCTCGCGCATTTCCGCCGCGGCTTTGTTCGTGAAGGTGACGGCGGCGATATGGCGCGGCTCGAAGCCTTTTGCTTCGATCAGATGCGCGATTTTCTGCGTAATCACGCGTGTCTTGCCGCTGCCGGCGCCGGCGAGCACGAGACACGGACCGTCGAGATAGCGGACCGCTTCATTTTGAGCGGGGTTCAGGCCTGCGGACATCGTTATGGACGGGGAATGCGGTTGAAGGCGGCAGGGCGCGGCATCGCGACGGCAAGGGCCCTGCGGCATGCTGCGTGGGGCTGCGAGCGGGCGCTAATCTGATGCGACAGGCGTTTCGGCTCGCCTCGCTCTGCCCGGGAGGAGCGATGTTAACATGGAAAACGCGACGGAAAACACGACGGAAAACGCGATGGAAAGGCAACGGGAAATGCGAAGAAGAGCACGATGGGAATGCCCGGTTAAACGCTGCGGACTGACACACTGATCAATCCGCCAGTTCGCGAGGCATATAGGGGTACGCCGGCTCGACGCGCTGGATCCGGCACTCAATGGCGAGGCAGCTTCCCGCGCCGATTACCTATTTGCGTGGGCCGCTTCGCCACCCACCTGACAGACCGTCCTCGCGCCATGCCACAATCACGCTGTAGCGCGCCGCCGCCGCGGTGGCAAAGCGGCGCGCCGTTTTGCAGGAAGACACGCATGTCCGCATCGCTAAAGATTGGATTGATGGGTTACGGTTTTGCTGGCGCCACCTTTCACGCGCCGGTCATCGAACACAGCGGTCGGGCCACCGTTGCCGCCATTGCAACAGGTCAGCCCGAGCGCGCGCTCGCCGATTATCCGCACACAAAGGTAGTCGCCGATCTCGACGCGCTGCTGGCGCTCGACGACCTCGACTGCGTCGTGATCGCAACGCCGAACGATACCCATTTCGACCTCGCACGCCGCACGCTGGAGGCGGGCAAACATGTCGTGGTCGACAAGCCGGTCACGCTGACCGCCGCCGACGCCCACACGCTCGCCAATATCGCGCTCGCTCGCGGCAAGTTGTTCGTGCCGTTCCACAATCGCCGCTGGGATGGCGATTTTCTCACCGTACGCGATCTGCTCGCGAGTCAGGTGCTGGGCCGCATCACCCAATACGAATCCCATTTCGACCGTTTCCGTCCTGAAGTGCGTCAGCGCTGGCGTGAAGAGGCGTCGCGCGGCGGCGGCCTGCTGCTCGACCTCGGGCCGCATCTGATCGATCAGGCGCTGGCGCTGTTCGGCGCACCGCAAACCGTCTCGGCGACGGTGCGCACGCATCGCGACCAGGCCGGCGCGCCTGACTACGTGCATATTCAACTCGGCTACGGCGACTTCGAAGTCGTGCTGCACGCCAGTGCGTTGACCGCGCTGGTTGCGCCGCGTTTTTCGATTCACGGCACGCGCGGCAGCTATGTGAAGTACGGACTCGATACCCAGGAAGATCAGCTCAAAGCCGGCTTGCGTCCGGGCGACGAGGGTTTCGGCGCGGGCAACGAAGCGGGCACGCTGCGTGTGCTGGAAGGCGACCAGGAAGTGGAGCGCAAGCAGCCGACTCGCCATGGCGACTACACCGGCTTCTATATCGCGTTGGCCGATGCAATCCAGAACGGCGATAAATTCCCGGTCACGCCGCAAGACGCGGTGGACGTCATGACGATCATCGAACTTGCCGCGCGCAGTTCCGAAGAAGGCGTGCGCCTGCCGTTCGAGCGGATTCGATAACGCGCTTCTGCACGGCCCCCGCCGCGGCGCGCCGACCCTACACGTCCGTAAGGAACATAACGTTACAAATAAGCCCGCGCGCGCCGTCAGCGCGCGGGCGAGCCCATGCGTTCGTATCACCGTAACAGCACAAAACGACAACGACTTCCCGGAGAGTCCATGCCCCGTATCGTCCGCGCACTCGCTGCGTCCGCCTTGCTCAGTTCCCTCGCCGCCTGCGTGGTGGCGCCGCAACCCGCACCCGCTCCGCGTCCCAATCCGCAACAGATCGCGGATCAGCGCCTGCATCAGGTCGACGGCCGTCTCGACAACCTGAGCCGCCGCATCGACAACCACGTCAACCAGGGCTATTACCCGCCTCCGCAAGGCGGCGCGCTGCATCATCGTCTCGATGTGATCCGTCAGGAAGCACACGACATGGCCGCGCAACATGGCGGCGGTTTGTCGGCCGAAGAACAGCGCGTGCTGAACCAGGAACTGGACGGCGCGGCGCACGCCATCGGCGAATAAGTTGGCCGATGGCCATTGACGGCAAAAGCGCGGCGGCAGCCTGTCCCCGCGCTTTTTTTTGATACGTGCAGACCGGCGTCGCCAACCCCCGCACGGCTTGCGGGCCTTTATTTGACAAGCCTCCGGGGCTCGCGTACATTCGCCGCACGCGTCGGGAGAGCGTGCTGGCCGCAAGGAATCGCAGGCCGCGCCGCCGAAGGGGCACACCCGCAAACTCTCAGGCAAAAGGACCGACCGCGTCGAAAAACCCGCTTTGAGGCAGCATTCACGGCACCGGTTTTTCGCACTCTGGAGAGCGGCAGTAGCCGTCGGCGTCATCGCCATGACAAAGACCCGGCAAGCTGCCCACCGAAGGGGCGCGCGTTTCCCCGTGACTTGTAGAAGTGTCACGGCAGCGCAATCTCTCAGGTATCGAGGACAGAGGGGTCATGCACGATCACGCTCGCAGGCATCAGGCCGGCGAGGCGTTGCGCCGCATGGCCTTTTATGTTTCGCGAGATGCCCGAGGCCCCATGACCGAACTCAAACACACCCCGCTCAACGCCACCCATCGTGCGCTCAACGCCCGCATGGTCGATTTCGGCGGCTGGGACATGCCTGTCAACTACGGCTCGCAAATCGACGAACACCGCGCCGTGCGCACCGACGCCGGCATGTTCGACGTCTCGCACATGTGCGTCGTCGACTTCACCGGCGAGCGCGTGCGCGCCTTCTTCGAATTCGCGCTCGCCAACAACGTCGCCAAACTCCAAACGCCGGGCCGCGCGCTTTACTCCTGTCTGCTGAACCCGAACGGCGGCGTGATCGACGATCTGATCGTCTATTACTTCGGCGAAGATCATTTCCGCGTGGTGGTCAACGCGGGCACCGCGGACAAAGACATCGCGTGGTTCGGCCAGCTCAATGCCGAAGGCAGCTTCGGCCTCACGATCACGCCGCGCCGCGACTATGCGATCGTCGCCGTGCAAGGCCCGAATGCGCGCGAAAAAGTCTGGCAGACCGTGCCGGCCGTGCGCGTCGCCACTGAATCGATGAAGCCGTTCAACGCCGCACGCATCGACGACACGCCGTTCGGCGAACTCACCGTCGCGCGCACCGGCTACACGGGCGAAGACGGCTTCGAGATCATTGTCCCGGCGGACCACGTCGAAGCGTTGTGGAACGCGCTGCGAGCACAAGGCGTGCGCCCGGCCGGCCTCGGTGCGCGCGACACGCTGCGCCTCGAAGCCGGCATGAATCTGTACGGCCAGGATATGGACGACAACGTCTCGCCGCTCGACGCCGGTCTCGCATGGACCGTCGATCTGACCTCGCCGCGCGACTTCGTCGGCAAGGGCCGGCTGGAGGCGGACGGTTCGCGGGCTGCGTTCGTCGGCCTGATCCTGCTGAAGGAAAATGGCAAGGCGGCAGGCGTGCTGCGTGCTCACCAGAAAGTCGTCACGCCGCAGGGCGAAGGCGAAATCACGAGCGGCACCTTTTCGCCGACCATGCAGGAATCGATCGCTTTTGCACGCGTGCCGACAGGCGTGCAGCCGGGCGACACGGTGCATGTCCAGATCCGCGACAAAAACGTTCCTGCACGCGTGGTAAAACTGCCGTTCGTGCGCAACGGCAAAGTGCTCGCGGTCTGAGCAGACGGCGCGTACGTCCACCTCTTTCAAGTCACCACCGAATTACACCGCATAGGAGCATTCAATGAGCATCCCGGCCGATCTGAAATACACCGAATCGCACGAATGGGTCCGCACGGAAGCGGACGGCACGCTGACGGTCGGGATCACCGACCACGCGCAGGAAGCGCTCGGCGACATCGTCTTCTTCGAAGTCCAGGAACTGGGCAAGACCGTGACCGCCGGCGACACCGTCGCCGTCATCGAGTCGGTAAAGGCCGCCTCCGACATCTACGCGCCGGTCTCGGGCGAAATCATCGAAGCGAACACGGCCGTGGCCGATACGCCGGACTCGGTCAACAGCACGCCGTACGAAAGCTGGCTCTTCAAGATCAAGCCGGCCGCCGACGCGACGCAGGATCGTCTGATCGATGCAAACGCCTACAGCCAATCGATCGGCGCCTGATTCACCTTATCGTTAAACCGTCAGGTGCGGCGGCCGTCAGCATGGCGCGCCGCACCGCGAGGAATACCTCATGAAGCTCGAACACCCGGATCGTCTGATGAACCGCACTCCACTCTCGCTCGCCGCGCTCGAAGTGCACGACGCCTTCGCCGAACGGCATATCGGCCCGGATTCGGCCGACCAGCAAGCGATGCTCGACGCCCTCGGCTTTGCGTCGCGCGCCGCGCTGATCGACGCCGTCATTCCGAAGACGATCCGCCGCACCGAGACGCTGCCGCTCGGTTCGTTCACACAACCGAAAAGCGAAGCCGAAGCGCTCGCGTCGCTGCGTGAACTCGCGGACAGGAACCAGGTGTTTCGCTCGTACATTGGGCAGGGCTATTACAACACGCACACGCCGGCGGTGATCCTGCGTAACGTGCTGGAAAATCCGGCGTGGTACACCGCGTACACGCCCTACCAGCCGGAAATCTCGCAAGGCCGTCTGGAGGCGCTGCTGAACTTCCAGCAGATGATCGTCGACCTGACGGGACTGGCCATTTCGAACGCCTCGCTGCTCGACGAAGCCACCGCCGCCGCCGAGGCGATGACGCTGCTGCAACGCGTCGGCAAGCCGAAGTCGAACGTGTTTTACGTCGCCGACGACGTGCTGCCGCAAACCATCGAAGTGGTGAAAACGCGCGCGACGCCGGTTGGCATCGAAGTCAAAGTCGGTCCGGCCGCCGACGCCGCGAACGCAAACGCGTTCGGCGTGCTGCTGCAGTACCCGGGTGTGAACGGCGACGTGCGCGACTACCGCGCGCTCACCGAAGCGATCCACGCAGCGGGCGGCCACGTGGTGGTCGCCGCCGATCTGCTCGCATTGACCGTGCTCACGCCGCCGGGCGAATGGGGCGCGGACGTGGCGGTGGGCAACACGCAGCGTTTCGGCGTGCCGGTCGGCTTCGGCGGCCCGCACGCGGCTTACCTCGCCGTGCGCGATGAGTTCAAGCGCCAGATGCCGGGGCGGCTCGTCGGCGTGACCGTCGACGCGCAAGGCAACCCTGCGCTGCGCCTCGCGCTGCAAACGCGTGAACAGCATATCCGCCGCGAAAAGGCGACCTCGAACGTGTGCACCGCGCAGGCACTGCTCGCGATCATGGCCAGCATGTACGCGGTCTATCACGGCCCGCATGGTCTGAAAACCATCGCACTACGCGTGAACCGCATCGCCACGTTGCTCGCCGAAGGCGCGAAGCAACTCGGCTACACGCTCGCGAACGAAACCTTCTTCGACACGCTCACGTTCGAAGCCGGCGCGCGTACGCAAGCGCTGCGCGACGCAGCGGTCGCAAGGCGCATCAACCTGCGCCGCGTGAGCGACACGCAAGTGGGCCTGTCGATCGACGAAACCACCACGCGCCGCGATCTCGCCGATCTGCTCGCCGTGTTCGCCGAAGCCGCGGGCGCGAAAGACGTGCCGCAAGTGGACGCGCTCGACGCCGCCGTTGCCGCATCGAATGCGGGATCGGTGCCGGCCGCGCTGCAGCGCACCAGTGCGTACCTCACGCATCACGTGTTCAACCGTCACCATTCCGAAACGGAAATGCTGCGCTATCTGCGCAGCCTGTCGGACAAGGACCTCGCGCTCGACCGCTCGATGATTCCGCTCGGTTCCTGCACGATGAAGCTGAACGCGACCTCGGAAATGCTGCCGGTCACGTGGCCGGAATTCGGCCAGATCCATCCGTTCGCACCGGCCGCGCAAACCGTCGGCTACCGCGAGATGATCGATCAGCTCGAAGAGATGCTGGTCGCCGCAACCGGCTATGCAGCGGTGTCGTTGCAGCCGAACGCCGGCTCGCAAGGCGAATACGCGGGTCTGCTGATCATTCATGCGTATCACGCGTCGCGCGGCGAAGCGCATCGGAATGTCTGCCTGATTCCCGCGTCGGCGCACGGCACGAATCCGGCGTCGGCGCAGATGGCCGGCATGCAGGTGGTCGTGGTCGCGTGCGATGCGCAAGGTAACGTCGACATCGAAGACCTGAAGAAGAAAGCCGCCCAGCACGCCGACAAACTCGCGGCGATCATGATCACGTATCCGTCCACGCATGGCGTGTTCGAACAGAACGTGCGGGAAATCTGCGAAATCGTGCATGCGCACGGCGGCCAGGTGTATGTGGACGGCGCCAACATGAACGCGATGGTCGGCCTCACGGCCCCGGGCGAATTCGGCGGCGACGTTTCGCACCTGAACCTGCACAAGACGTTCTGCATTCCGCACGGCGGCGGCGGACCGGGCGTCGGCCCGGTCGCGGTCGGCGCGCATCTGGCGCAATTCCTGCCAAACCAGATCTCGTCGGGCTACGAGCGCGCGCCGAACGGTATTGGCGCCGTGTCGGGCGCGCCGTACGGCTCCGCATCGATCCTGCCGATCTCGTGGATGTATATCGCGATGATGGGCGCAAAGAACCTGACCGCCGCCACCGAAACCGCCATCCTGAACGCGAACTATGTCGCGAAGAAACTCGCGCCGTACTATCCGGTGCTGTACTCGGGCCCCGGCGGACTGGTCGCGCACGAATGCATTCTCGACCTGCGTCCTATCAAGGAAACGAGCGGCATCACCGTCGACGACGTCGCCAAGCGTCTCGCCGACTACGGCTTCCACGCACCGACCATGAGCTTCCCGGTGCCGGGCACGCTGATGGTCGAGCCGACCGAATCGGAGTCGAAGGAAGAACTGGATCGCTTCATCGAAGCGATGGTCGCGATTCGCGAGGAAATCCGCGCTGTCGAAGAAGGCCGCTCGGATCGCGAGGACAATCCGCTGAAGCACGCGCCGCACACCGCCGCCGTGGTGATCGCCAATGACTGGAACCATGCGTATGCGCGCGAAACCGCCGCGTATCCGCTGCCCTCGCTGATCGCGAAGAAGTACTGGCCGCCGGTTGGCCGCGCAGACAATGTTTACGGCGACCGCAATCTTTTCTGTTCCTGCGTGCCGATCGCCGATTACGAGTAAGCATGGACACTGCCGCGCATCGTTTGGCCGTTGTCAGCAGACGGCAGGGCGGTGCGCGGCGCTGTTTCCGGCGAAAAGTCTGACGCTGGCTCCCAGCCTGTCGCTCGTGGCCGCAAACGGCTAACATCACACACCGAATCAGCCCAACGAGGAGTTTCGCATGGTGCGAAAGGTGCGATCGATGCAAAGCCGGACCGAGGCAACGCAAGCCCAGGCGTGGCGCCAGGCCTGCACGCTGCTGTTGACGGGCGCGGCCGTGCTGTTGCCGCTGCGGCAGGCTCAGGCCGCGATGAATTTCTGCGCAGCCCCCGCGCTGCAAACCAGCGAGCGCACGAACGCCGATCCCGGCGTGAAGGCGCTGGTCGGCAACGTGCAGGCGCATCTGAACGATCAGCCACATGCGCAAGCCAGGCTGCATACCGAAGGCACGCTGCCGCATGAAGGTATCTACGATCAGAGCGTGGAAGCGGAGAAAGATCTCGATCTGTTGCGCGACGCCGCTCTGGCCTGGCGTGCGACGAGCGACGACCGTTATTTGAAGCTCGTCGACCGCCTGCTGTATGCGTGGGTCACGACCTATCAGCCGAGCTTCAATCCGATCGACGAAACCCGCTTCGAAGGGCTGATCCTCGCGTACGACATGACCGCGAGCGCGCTGCCCGTCAAAACACGCAATGCGTCAATGGCGTTTCTCACGAAGCTCGCGAACGGCTATATCGCGCAGATCGACGCACAGCCGCGTCCGCTGAAAGGCACCTACCTGAATAACTGGCAAAGCCACCGGATCAAGCTGATCTCGATGGCCGCATTTACGCTCGACAACCGCAAGATGATCAACGCGGCGCAGCGTCTGTTCGTCGAGCATATCGGCGACAACATCGAGCCGGATGGTTCCACCGTCGATTTCGGCGAACGCGACGCGCTGCATTACGTGACCTATGACTTGCAGCCGCTCGTCACCGCAGCGCTTGCCGCGCGACGCCACAACCGCAACTGGTTGTCGGAAAGAGGCGCGAACGGCGCGACGCTGCAGGCGGCCCTGAACTGGCTTGCGCCTTACGCGGCGGGCAGCAGGACGCACGACGAATTCGTGCATTCGAACGTTGCGTTCGATGCAAAACGTCGCGAAGCCGGCTTGCCCGGCTACTCGGGTCAGTGGGACCCGAAGAACGCGACAGAACTCTTTCACCTGGCGGCGCGTCTCGATGGACGCTATACGCCGATCGCGCTGAAGCTCGCCGCCACACCGCCCGCCTGGCTGGCCGTGTGTTTGCCGCTGCCGGCGCGATAAATCACTCTTGAAGCAGGGAGCAGTAAATGGCAGTCAGCGTGTTCGACCTCTTTAAAATCGGCATTGGTCCGTCCAGCTCGCATACGGTCGGGCCGATGCGCGCGGCGCTGATGTTCGCGCAAGGGCTCGAACGCGACGGCCTGCTCGATACGACCGCATCGGTGAAAGTGGATTTGTACGGCTCGCTTGGCGCGACCGGCAAAGGCCATGGCACCGATCGTGGCGTGATGCTCGGCCTGATGGGAGAGGCGCCCGACACGGTCGATCCGGACACGATTGCCGGGCGGCTCGAAGCGGTACGCGTCACGCGCAAGCTTGCGCTGCTCGGCACGCACGACGTGCCCTTCGTGCCAAAGGAGCAGATTTCGTTTTACCGCCAGGCGCTGCCCGAGCATCCGAACGGCCTCAAGCTGCGCGCGCTCAACGCGCAAGGCGAGACGTTGCGCGAATCGACCTATCTGTCGGTCGGCGGCGGTTTCGTGGTGACGGCCGGCGCGCCGAATACGAAAGTGTTGAGCGCAGTGGAACAGTTGCCGCACGCGTTTCGCACCGGCAACGAGTTGCTCGCGTTGTGTGACGCCACCGGCAAAAGCATCGCGCAATTGATGTGGGAAAACGAGCGCGTCTGGCACACGGAAGAGGAAACGCGCACGGGCATGCTGAAAATCTGGGACGTGATGCAGTCTTGTGTCGCGCGCGGTTGCGGCATCAACAATCCCGACGCCGACGGCAATCTGCCAGGGCCGTTCCAGGTGAAGCGCCGCGCGCCGCAGTTGTATCGCGCGCTGTCGGGCAATCCGGAACTGGCGCTGCGCGATCCGTTGTCGATGGTCGACTGGATCAATCTGTATGCGATAGCCGTCAACGAAGAAAACGCCGCGGGCGGTCGCGTCGTGACGGCGCCGACCAATGGCGCGGCCGGCATCATCCCCGCTGCGCTGCATTACTACACGCGCTTCATGCCGGGCTCGAACCAGCAAGGTGTGATTGACTTTCTGATGACGGCTGCGGCGATCGGCGTTCTGTACAAACTGAACGCGTCGATCTCGGGCGCCGAGGTAGGGTGCCAGGGCGAAGTGGGCGTCGCCTGTTCGATGGCCGCGGGCGCGCTCGCGGCGGTAATGGGCGGTACGCCGCGGCAGGTCGAGAACGCAGCCGAAATCGGCATGGAACACAACCTCGGACTGACGTGTGATCCGGTCGGCGGGATGGTGCAGATTCCGTGCATTGAACGCAATGCAATGGCGTCGGTGAAAGCGGTCAATGCCGCGCGCATGGCGTTGCGCGGCGACGGCAGCCATTACGTGTCGCTCGATTCGGTCATCAAGACCATGCGCGAGACCGGCGCGGATATGAAAACGAAGTACAAGGAAACGTCGCGCGGCGGCCTGGCGGTGAATATCGTCGAGTGCTGAGCGCGGTCTGAGATTTCTGTTTGAACGCGAGTGAGCGACGCGGGCTGCTTCGGCCCGCGTGGCCAACCTCATCGCATCACGCACTGTCTGGAGACTTCATCGCAATGTCGCAGCCGAATGTTCCCGCTTCTGATTCCGCTTCCGCCGCTCCCAGGACCACCGGCGCACGACTTGTAGTCGATGCGTTGCTTACGCACGGCGTCGAACGCGTTTTCTGCGTGCCGGGTGAAAGTTTTCTGGCCGTGCTCGACTCGCTGCACGACGAGACCGAGCACATTCAGACGATCGTCTGCCGGCACGAAGCCGCTGCGGCGAATATGGCAGAGGCGGTCGGCAAACTGACCGGCCGCCCGGGCGTGGCGATCGTCACACGCGGCCCCGGCGCGACGCATGCGTCGATCGGCGTGCACACGGCCTATCAGGATTCCACGCCGATGATTCTGCTGATCGGCCAGTGCGCGCGTGACCATCTGGATCGCGAGGCTTTCCAGGAGATCGACTACCGCCGCATGTTCGGTCAGATGGCGAAATGGGTCGCGCAAATCGACGACCCGAAACGCGTTCCCGAATACCTGAGCCATGCGTTCCATACGGCGACGTCGGGCCGGCCGGGGCCTGTCGTGCTAGCGCTGCCGGAAGATATGCTGAGCGAAGCGTGCGAGCATGTCGCTGGCGCGCCGGCCTTCCAGCGCGTCGCAGCGTCGCCCTCGGCCGCGCAAATCGGGAAGCTGCGCGAACTGCTCGAAGGCGCGCAACGCCCGATGGTGATCGCGGGCGGCAGCGGCTGGACGCCCGACGCGTGCGCAGACCTGCAACGTTTCGTCGAAAACTGGCAGTTGCCGGTCGGCCTCGCGTTCCGCTTTCAGGACACGCTCGACAACGAGCATCCGAACTATGCCGGCGACATCGGCCTCGGCATCAATCCGGCGCTGGCCCAACGTATCCGCGATGCCGACTTGCTGCTCGTCATTGGTCCGCGCCTCGGCGAAGCCACGACGAACGGCTACACGCTGTTCGATATTCCGAAAACGAAGCAGACGCTGATTCATGTGCATCAAGGCGCGGAAGAGCTCGGACGCGTCTACTCGGCGGACTTGCCGATCGTGTCCGGCATGCCCGAGGTGGCCGCGATGCTGTGCACCCTGAAGCCGTCCGCCGATCGTCCTGCATGGACCGGCGCAGCGGAAGACGCGCACCGCGCCTACCTCGACTGGCGCCGGCCGCGCCAAATTCCCGGCGACTTGCAGATGGGCGAAGTCATCGAGCAATTGCGCGCGCATCTGCCGCACGACGCCATCCTGACGAACGGCGCCGGCAACTACGCGACCTGGCTGCATCGGCATTTCTCGTATCGGCACTACCGCTCGCAACTCGCGCCGACGAGCGGCGCGATGGGTTACGGCGTGCCGGCGGCGATTGCGGCGAAATCGATGTATCCCGATCGCAAGGTGGTGGCGCTGGCCGGCGACGGCTGCTTCATGATGTCCGCGCAGGAACTCGCGACGGCGATGCAATACGACCTGCACGTGCTTTTCATCGTGGTGAACAACGGCCACTTCGGCACGATCCGGATGCATCAGGAGCGGCATTATCCTGGCCGCGTGCACGGCACGGGGCTCACCAATCCGGACTTCGCGGCGTTCGCGCGTTCGTTCGGCGCGCATGGTGAAACGGTGGAACGTACGGACGAGTTTTTACCGGCGCTCAAGCGCGCAATGCAGGCGAACCGCGCAGCCGTGATCGAGATCCGGATGCCGCAGGAAGCGAGCACGCCCGGCGCGACGCTGGAGCAGATCCGGGAGCAGGGCCGGAAGATGCGAGGCGAGTAAGCCGGCATCGAGGCGACGCGCGCAAGACCGCAACGGCAACATCGCGCGTCGTCTGACTGAATGGGGTGTCTGCCCAGGACACCCGGATCGCCCTCCGCGATCGGCAACGGTGCAACTTCGTCGTCCGAATGATCGAGTCCCGACAATAATAAATATTCGTCTCGCATTAATTCGAATCCGCCCCTCCCGATAGACCCATTCTTCCCATTCGACGACACAACGCTTTTCGATATTCAAACTCCTTAAATACCTGCCTAATCGGATATGACGTAAATCAAAACGCGATCCTATTGGGATGCACGTCGTCCCTTCGAGAATTAAAGTCTGGCTCGAAGGAATTAAAAATGAGCTACCTGATACACGACGACGGGCTTCGAATCCCGAATACGCTTTGGCTTCAAATTGAGGATTGTCTGGACCCCACCACCAGCCCCAAACACCCGCTGGGCTGTCACAGGCCGCGAATCAAAGATCGCGTGGCGATGGACGCCGTGCTGCTGGTGCTCCGTACGGGCTGCCACTGGAATGCGCTGACATTCGTCGATCTTTGTTCGAGCAGCACGGCGCATCGCCGTTTCACTGAATGGATGGACGCCGGGGTGTTCGAGCGCATTAGTGAAAGAGGGTTATTGGCGCACGACATATTTCGCGGCATTGACTGGGCGCATTTATCCGCTATTCGCCGTAAGGGCCTGCGCCAATAAGCGTCTCTATTCGACGCTTCGTTTCTGGACATGTTTAAAACGTGTCGATCCCTCCGCGTGCCGTTCGCGCGTGAATTAAAAATCTTTTCACAAAGCCATGCATACCTTTTCCGAAACAGCACGTCCTGTCGCCCTTATTACCGGCGGCTCCAGGGGAATTGGCCAGGCCATCTGCGTTGCACTCGCCGCCGCCGGTTATAGCATCGCCTATTGCTATAACACCGAGCGCGCCGGGTCGCATGCGACCCACCAGATGCTGGAGGAAATGGGCGTGCCGGCGTTCGCCATGCAGTGCAACGTCAGCGACGCTGACGCGTGCGAACATTTCTTCAAATCGGCGCTCACCCATTTCGGCCGCGTTGACGCGCTCGTCAACAACGCAGGCATCACGCGTGACGCTCCGCTGCTTGCCATGAGCAACGACGCCTGGTCCGCGGTGCTCGATACCAATCTCACCAGCGTCTTCAATCTGAGTCGGCTGGCCGCTTTTCATTTCATCAAGCGTAAAGCCGGGGCGATCGTCAATATTTCTTCGATTGCCGGTGTCTTCGGCAACGCGACGCAGACCAACTATTCCGCGGCGAAGGCCGGCATGATCGGCTTCACCCGGGCGCTTGCAAAAGAGATCGCTCCTTACGGCGTGCGCGTCAACGCGGTCGCACCGGGCTTTATCGAGTCGGACATGACCGCGGCGCTCAGCGAAAAGGCCGCGGCCGACGCAAACCGGCGCATTCCGCTCGGCCGTTTCGGCACCGCGCCGGAGGTCGCCGCAATGGTGCGCTTTCTCGTGTCGGACGAAGGTTCGTATATCACCGGCCAGGTGTTTCAGGTCGACGGCGGTCTCGTCATTTGAGGGCCGCGCTCATGCACAACCAAACCCGGACCGCTCGCGCCCGCTCCGTGCAGACCTTCAGCGCATGGTCTGTTGCCGCCGATTCGTCATGGCATTTCCACTGGACGTTTGGAGCCGACGACGCAGCGTTCGAAGGACATTTCCCGCAGCAGCCAGTGTTGCCGGGCGTGTTCCTGATCGAGATGGCCGAGCGAGCCGCACTGTTCGCGTTGGAGCGAAGCGGTGCGACTGGCGTGCGTATGACCCGCGTTGAACGTTTCCGGTTTGCAAAACCCGTTGCGCCAGGCGATCAGTGCGAGCTGACATTGCAGCTTCCCGACCTGGCTTTTTCCGCCAGTGGTCCATTACGCGTCGCGGCTGCATTCCACAGCGCCGGTGTTCCCGTCGCGAATGGCACGTTAGCGCTCGTCGCAGCAAGCAATCATGAACACCTTTGATTCCCTCGACATCCTGCGCGTGATGCCGCAGCGTTATCCGATGCTGCTCGTGGATGGCGTCGAGATCGCGCCCGACTCAAATCGCTGTCTCGCGTTCAAGAACATCACGCTCAACGAACCATGCTACCGGCACATCGTGCCGTCGACGGAGCCCCAGACGCTTGCCTATCCGCTCGCATTGCTCGCGGAGTCATTCGGCCAGGGCGCCGGGCTGTTGCTCATGCAACGCGGCCTGCTCGACCCGACATGCCAGCGCTCAGTCGTCGTGTTTGGCGAGTTCGGCGAGATTGACATGGCAGGGCATGCGTACCCGGGCGACCGTCTGAGGCACGAGATCCAGATCGGCTTTGCGTCATCGAGGATGGCCACGCTCAGCGGTACGACGTGGGTCCACGATCGGCTGATCGCGAGCTATTGCGGTGTGAAAGTGTTCCGCATTACCAGCGCCAGTCTGACGCCGGAGAGTCGCGATGCATGAGACGGCCCTGCACCGTGACCGCGCGGCACCGCTCGCAACGATTGTCGGCGTAAGCGCTGTCTCGCCGCTAGGCGAGAACGCCGCCCAGTTCTGGCAACGGCTGTTTGACTTGCCGGCCGACCCGACCCATAACGCGATTCACGGTCTGGCCGACGCGGACGACACGCCGCGCCACGCCTATCCCGTCGCCGATGCTCCGTTGCTTGCGTTCCGCAGCGAGGCGTCGCTCAGCCGTTTCGACCGGCTGGTTCTGACCGCCGTCGATCAAGCGCTGATCGATGCCGGATGGCACGGTGAAGTCGCCACGACGGCAACGCTCGGTCTTTTGCTGGGCACGGCCGCGGGTGACACGGATACAACCGAGCACCGTCGCTCGTCGGGCGGCTCCACCTGCTTCGCCGACGATCACGGCTATCGCATTCTCGACACGCTGACTGTTCACTCGCCGCATGCGTTCACCGGGCCGGTGATGTCCGTTTCGAATGCGTGCTCCGCAGGACTTTACGCGCTGACACTGGCCGCCGAATGCATTGCGAACGGCATGGCGGACGCGATGTGCGTCGTCGGCGCGGACGTGCTGTCGCGTGTTACGCAGGCGGCTTTCCATCGCATGACCGCCCTCGATCCCGAACGTTGCCGCCCATTCGACGCCGAACGCCAGGGCACGGTGTTCGGCGAAGGTGCGAGCGCGATGGTGCTGGTATCGCCCGCCCTCGCCAGGCGCTTTGCGCGCGCCTATTGCCACTTGCGTGCCTATGGGCTGAGCTGCGATGCACACCACCCTACGTCGCCCGGACCGGACGGCCGTGACGTGCGCGCCGCCATCGAGCGCGCGCTCGATGCCGGTGCCGTCAGTGCAAAGCAGATCAGGATGATCTTGCCGCACGGCACCGGCACGCCCGCCAACGACCTGATCGAAGGACGGCTGCTCGCCGAGCTTTTTGACTGCTCGAGCGGCAACGTGGTCGTGCTGCCGGTGAAGGCTCACATCGGCCACAGTGCCGGCGCGTCCGGCTGCTTCGCGGCACTTGCTGCCGCGCTCGCAATGGCGTCCGGCAACGCGCCCGCTGTGCGTCATGTCCATGCGCCAGATCCGGCGATCCCGATTCGTTTTCCCGATAGCGTGCGGCGGCTGCATCCCACGGACCGCTTTGCGCTCGTCAATGCCTATGCGTTTGGCGGCAGCAATACATCGGTCATTTTCGAGGCGGCGCGATGAACGCAGTCCATCTTGGCGCGGTTGCAGCGATCGTCCCAGGTGTCGTGTCCTGCTGGGACGGCGCCGGCCCGTGGACCGCGCCGCCGGCCGTCGCCCATCGCGAAGCGGCGATCGACGTGCAAAAGCATCTTGCAGGCGTCAGGCATCGCTACTTCAACGACACGTCCCGCTTTAGCGTGGCGGCCGCGCGAAGCTGTGTCGGTCAGCGCCCCCAACTTGCGTGGCACGCGCTCGACGGGACGCGCCGCGGCGTAGTCGTGGGAACGACGGTCGCCGATTACACCGTACGCGACCGCCTCGACCGCGAGGTGATCGCGAACGGCGCCGCCTCGATCAATGCGGTCTTCGCACCGAATGTGTCCTCCAACATCGCCTCCGCGCATGTATCGATCGACCAGCAGGCGCGCGCGTTCACGACGACGTTGACCTCGCCCTTCCTGGCCGGTCTGGAGAGCCTCGCGGTCGGCGTGCTGAGCCTGCGAGCCAACCAAGCCGACAGCGTACTCGCCATTGCCGCCGAAGCAGCGCTGCCGCCCGGCGACAGCACCGTCATCACGCCCGGCGCGGTCTGCGTCTGTCTGCAGCGCCGCCCGAGCACGTCGGGCCGGGCCATCGTCGATATTCATGCCGGATACCACGCGGCCGGCGCGGAAAGCCGATTGCCTCACAGCGCGCTGAAATTCCTCGACGCTGCGCTGAACTCGCCCCGGGCTGCGCCCGGATTCGTCGTCATCCGCGATCGGTCGGCGCACGGAAAGCACACCGCCGACGCGTGGCTGCGCGAGGCGTCCTCCAACGGTCGGCACGCCACGGCAAACGAATCAGCGCTCGACGACGCAGGCGCCGTCGCGCCTTTGCTGGCTGCCATGCCGAGTTTCACCGGCGACAACCCTGTCGTGTTGCTCGCCATTTACCGCGGTCGCTATGTCGCGTTTTCCATAGCGCAATCAATCTGAAACGAAAAGGAGCAACTCATGACCACCACCACACTCAATCGCGCAGACCGTCTGGAAAAGATCAAGGACGTGGTCTCGGAGATTCTTGAAATCGAACCATCGGAGATGAGTTCGACCAGCCTGTTCAAGGAGGACCACGGCGCGGACTCGCTGCGCGCCATCGAGATTCTCGCAAGCCTGGAAAAGACCTTCGGCGTCGAGATCCCGCAGTCGGCACTCACCCGGATGGTGAACCTGGAAGGCGTCTATGGCGTCGTGCAGGAAGCCGCTCACTGGAAAGACTGAGTCCCTTCCACAGGACGTTTAGGAGAACAGGCATGCGGCGAGTTGTTATCACGGGTATCGGTGCGGTCAGCAGCATCGGCATGGGTGTGAAGCCATTCACGGAGGCGCTGCGCAACGGCGTCTCGGGCGTATCGGAAATCCAGTCGTTCGACACAACCGGGTTTGCCACCAGCAAGGGCTGCGAAGTGCACGGCTTCGACGCCGCTCAGTGGGTGCGCCATGTCCGGCCGTCGCTGCTCGGCCGCAGCGCGCAGTTCGCGGTCGCGGCGGCGCGCATGGCCGTCG
Organism: Paraburkholderia sp. PREW-6R; assembly: GCF_039621805.1. Classification (NCBI taxonomy): domain Bacteria; kingdom Pseudomonadati; phylum Pseudomonadota; class Betaproteobacteria; order Burkholderiales; family Burkholderiaceae; genus Paraburkholderia; species Paraburkholderia sp. PREW-6R. The sequence continues at coordinate 3,381,535 of NZ_CP155073.1, forward strand.
AGGACGCGCGCATCGACCCTCGACAGCTATCGGAAACCCGTTGCGGTGTTTCGATCGGCACGACCGACGGCGAATCGCAAGTCATCGACCGGCTGACGGAACAGGTCGTGCGCGGCGGTTATCCGTCGATCGATTTCGAGCTGGTTCGCCAGGTGCCGTCGCATCGCCTGTCCTTTTGCGTCGCGCAGGAACTCGCGCTGCGTGGCGGCGCGGTCACGATCCCAACCGCCTGCTCCGCAGGGAACTACGCGATCGGCTACGCGTACGACAGCATCGTGCTCGGCGACACCGACTTCATGCTGTGCGGCGGCGCCGATTCGATCTGTCGCAAGACGTTTGCCGGCTTTTACCGGCTCGGCACGATCGCGCCGGAGGTCTGTCAGCCGTTCGACGCGCATCGTAAAGGCATTCTGACCGGCGAAGGCGCCGGCGTGCTGCTGCTCGAGTCGCTCGACAGCGCGCGTGCCCGAGGCGCGTTCATTTATGCCGAAGTGCTCGGCTACGGCGTGAACTGCGACGCGGACCACATGGTTGCGCCCAACCGCGCCAGCATTGCGCGATGCATGCAGATCGCGCACCGCAATGCGGGCGTCAATCCACAGGACATCGACTACATCTGCGCACACGGCACCGGCACGGTGGCCAACGACGTGACGGAAGCGGGTGCGATCCACGAGGTGTTCGGGCAGACGCTGCCGCCTGTTTCGTCGATCAAATCAATGATCGGCCACACGATGGGCGCGGCCAGCGCGCTCGCCAGCATCGCCTGTGCGGTTGCCATTCGCGAGGGCTTTATTCCGCCCACCATCAACCACCAGCAAACCGATCCGGATTGCGACGTCGACTGCGTGCCGAACCATTCTCGCGCGGCACATCTGCGTGTCGTGCAGAACAACGGTTTCGCATTTGGCGGCAACAACGCCATCACCCTCTACTCACGCTACGACGGGAGCACGCAATGACGAACCGCCCAGGAATCCAGATTGCCAGCTGGGAAGCGTTGTCTCCCGTCGGCATGGGCTCACGCACCTTCCACACGGCGGCGCAGGCCCCGATGGCTCCCGCAACGTTGCCGGCCGACCTCGCGCAGGCCGATTTTCCGACGGACGTCCGCTATCGCCCGACACATTTCGACGCAGCGGCCATCCTGGGCACTAAAGGCATCCGCACGATGGACCGGACCACGGCGCTCACGCTGGCCACGTCGACGCTTCTCTACGAACGGATGGGGCGCGCCGAAGGTGTGCCGCTCGACCGTACCGGCTTCGTCGTCGGCACCAGCACGGGCAGCATTCGCAGTACGAGCGATTTCACGCGCGAGTCGCTGGTTCAGCCTCGACCGTTTCTGGTCAACCCGGCGCACTTTCCGAACACCGTGATGAATTGCGCGGCCGGGCAGTGCGGCATTCGCTTTAACGCCCGGTCGGTCAACGCCACGATCTCGGGCGGCCGCCTTTCCGGGCTCCTTGCATTCCGATACGCGTCGCAGATGCTGCGGCGCGGCTACGTCGACCTGCTGATCACCGGCAGCGTCGAAGAACTTTGCCCGCAAAGCGCATGGGCGCACCGGCAGTTGATCGCCCATGACTGCCGGCATGACGTACCGCTCGGCGAGGGGTGCAGCATGTTCGCGCTGGCCCGCCCGGATGTCGCGCGAACGCTCGCTCGCGGGCCAGTCTCCGACATTCTCGCGCTTCAGTACGGCCGCTATTTCGACCCGCTCGGCGAACGCCCCGCGGCAGCTGATGGCTTGCAGGCCTGCATTGCCGATGCGCTCGCGCAGGCCGGCCTCGAAGCCGGACAGATCGACCGCTGTGTGCTGTGCGGCGGCCCGGACGTCGACAACGGTGACCTCGAGATGCAGGCCATCACGCGGGTGTTCGGCCACCAGGTCGCGATCGACGGCGCGAATCTGGTCGAGCAGTTCGGCGACACCTACAGCGCCACTTCCTCGCTCGCGCTCGGATGGTTGCTTGGACAGCTGGAAGCCGGCGCCGGTCGCACGCAGAAATACGGTCTCGTCATTGCCTCCAGCGAAGACGGACACGCCGGCTGTCTGATCGTCCGCACGACTATTTAATGAAGGATTCCTGCATGAAACTCCTGATTACCGGGTCCGCCATGGTGACCTGCGTCGGGGCGGACAAAGCCAGCAGCTTTGCGTCGCTCTGCGAAGGACACTCGGGCCGCAAACCTCTGCAGTTCTTCCCGGCGGAGCACTTCAACGCCCAATACGCTTACGAGATCGCCAATGGCCCCGATCGGACGCTGCGTGCCAGCGAACTGCTCGCGAGGGCCGTGGCCGATGCTATTGCGGATGCCGGTCTGACGCCCGATCCCGAACGCTGCGCGGTACTGGTCGGCACGGGCTTGCGCGAACTGCGCTCGCTGGAGTTGTCATGGACCGAAGGTCAGCGTATGACGCTCGACCAGCTGCATTTCGAAAACGCGCTGAACGATGCGCTCGGCACCGCTTTGCCCGTCATCACCGTTTGCAATGCATGCGCCGCGTCCAGTTTCACGTTGGCGCTGGCAGAGGATTTCATTCGCGACAACGCGTACGACTGTGTGATCGTCGCGGGCTGCGACACGATCACCGAAAGCATGTTCGGCCTGCTCGACCGTGTCAATCCGCTGCACCCGGATGAAGTCCGGCCGTTTGACCGGGACCGCAAAGGCGTGCTGATGGGAGACGGCGCCGCCGCCGTGGTGCTGGAAACCGCCGCCCACGCGGCCGCGCGCGGCAAGCGGGCGCTGGCGCTGCTCGCCGGCGTCGGCACCAGTTGCGACGCCAATCACGAAACGGCGCCCGACGCCGACGGCATAAGCCGCGCGGTGGGCGATGCCTACAGTCGCGCCGGCGTCACGGCCGCCGATGTCGATTTCATCATGGCGCACGGCACGGGCACCTCGCTCAACGACAGGACCGAAGCCATTGCGCTGCGCGCCGCGATGGGCGACGCGCCGCTGCGCGCCGCACCGCTTTCCGCCATCAAGTCGATGACTGGCCACACCTCCGGCGCGTCCGGGCTGATCGGCGTGGTCACGGCGATCGAATCGCTGCGCGCTGGCCGCGTTCCGCCCACAGCACGGTTTGCCCATCCGATGGAAGAAGCCGCCGATCTGGACATCGTCCACGGCGAAGCGCGACGCCTGCCTGAAGCGCGCGTCGCACAAGTGGACGCATTCGGCTTTGGCGGAGTGAATGCGGTTGCAATCGTGGAGAAAGTCGAATGAGTCATTCAACGCGTATCGAGGTCGCCGTGACGGGCTACGGGTGGGAGCTTCCTGCATTGGGGCATCCCGTCAATCTGGCGCGTGCCCTCGCCGGACCGCCTGCGGCCGCTGCGACGTTCGCTCCCGAAGCGAAACTCGGCAAGAAGGGATTGCGTTACAAGGAACGCGCCACGCTCATGTCGCTATGCGCCGCTAAAACGGCGTTACAGGACGCGGGCTGGCTCGACGCGGATACCGTCCGGCTCGACGATACGCAGTTCGGTGTCGTGGTGGCGTCGAATACCGGCAATCTCGGGACTGTCTGCGCGGCCGCGGAGACCATCCGCCTGGCTCACGTCGATGCGACCTCGCCAATGGATCTCCCCAATGCGTCGAGCAACATCGTGGCGGCCACGGTTGCCATCCGTTTCGGCCTGAAGGCGCTCAACCTGCTGGTCTGCTCCGGTTCGTCCGCTTCGCTCGACGCGCTGATTCTCGCTGCGAATGCAATCCGCAATGGGCGGGCGCGGCGCATGGTGGTGGTCGCCACGGAAACGGATGGGTTGCCGCTACAGAGTCTTCTCAGCCAGACGGACGGCGCGCATGTCGCTCATAAGCCGGTTCCGGTTCTGGAGGGCAGCTTTGCCGTGGTGCTGGAAGCCGCCTTTGACGCCAGGCAAAGGGCGTCCACAATCTACGGCGTACTCAGCGACTACGCGTACGCACATGCCGGCACGGCGCCGGCTTGCCGGCTGCGTGCGCTGCTCGCTTCGCATGCAGGCAAACGTCTGTACACGCCGCCTGTCAGCGCCGGGGATCTGCTCGCCCATCGCGCATTCGACGGCGCGGCCGCGCCGTGCGATCTCGGCCCGACCGCCGCGCGGGCATATGGCAGTGCCGCGCTGCTGCAACTTGTTCACTACTGTGAATCTCGCCAGTCCGACGTGTCGTCCGATGCGACGGGCGACGGCGCAGTGCTGGTCGCGGGCGGCATGTGGGGCGACCGCCGGCTTGGCGCGCTCGCCGTGCAAGCGCGCCCGGCCATGTCGGCGAGCGAATCAGGGGCGGTGCATCCGTGAAGCTCCAGTCACTCCCGATCGACGGCTACACCGTTGCCGTCCGGACAGTGGGCACGGACGACCCGCAGGCGCCGGCCATCGTAGCGATGCACGGAATGATGGAGTCGTCGACGGTCTGGCTTCCAGTCGTCGAAAACTTGCTGGATCGCTACCGGTTCCTGCTGGTCGATCTGCCGTGGAACGGCGCGCAAGGCGACCAGTGGGGCCGCGTGCATACACCGGACACCTGGCTCGCTCTCGCCATCAACGCATTTGACCTGCGACCCGATGCGTTCGCTGCCCATTCGTTTGGCGCGAACGTGCTGCTCGCCTTCCTCGCGACCCACGGCGCGCCCGGCACGCCGTCTGTCGTGGTGTCGCCGTTCTACAAGGCGAGGCAAGCGGATTTTTCGTGGGCGCTGCTTCGGCAGTATGTCGGCGAGTTTCCCCGCTTCGTCGAGGAAAGCATGACCCAGCGCGCAGGCGGTCGGCCGGTTCCGCATGACTGCCTTGCACGCATGATCGAGGCCGCGTGCGACACGTTCGGCGTCGGCAACTGGATGGAGTTCTGGCGGCTGTTCTCGCGTATGCCGTCACTGAATCTGCGCGCGTTGCCGCAACCCACGCTCGTGATCGCCGGCGCGGATGACTTCTCGTCGCCGCCGGCAGACCAGCGCGCATTGTGTGCCGCCATCCGCCAATGCGAACTCGAATTGCTGCCCGGTGCCCGTCACTTTCTGCTCGACAGCCATCGCGACACGATGGCGCAGCTGCTCGCGCGCTTTCTCGCCGGGCATCTGCCCGATGCGTTAGCGCCCGCCTGTTTCTCCCGGCCAGACGAACACGTCAGCCCAGTCCATTAACCGTTCACCCGTTACAGGAAACCCCCATGACCACGCCCTTCCAGTTTCAGCGCACTACCGCGATTCTCAAGCCGCGCTTCGAAGGTACCAACATCTGCACGTGGGTCGGCTTCAAGCACGTGATGTATCTCGTCGAGGAAGCCATTGTCGAACACTTCCGCACGCAGGGTCTTGCGCCACGCCCGCTTTACGAGGACAAAGGCCTGTGCCTCGAGATCGTGAATTCCGACGTGCGCATTCTCCACGCCCTCCATCTCGACGACCACGTACAGCTCAACGTGACGCCGCTGACGCGCGACGGCGATACCGAGTTGACGATGTCCGTCGAAGCGCTGGTTCAACGCGACGGCAAGGACGTGAAGGCCGTAACCGGCAAGGTCAACGTGCTGTTCCGTTTCGACGACAGCACGGTGACGGCCCACGCCGGACCCGCCACGCCCGACGATCGCATCAGCCCCTACACGCACACACGCATTCAACGCGGCGAGCGCCGCTCGGTCAGCGGACTCAACCTCTCGCGCGAGCCCGGCGTCGTGGCCGAAAGCGTGCGCGTTGCGCTTGGCGCCGATAAAACCAACTCGTTCATCTGGAAATGGCACGTGCCGTATTTCTACTGCCATTACAACGACCGCATCCAGCATTCGGGCTATTTGCGCCTGATGGAAGAAGTACTCGACCTGTTCGTGGCCGAACGTGGCATCTCGATCCGCACGCTGCTGGAGAACAAGCGCTGGATTCCGGTCGTGCCTGCAGCGAATCTGCAGATCCTCGACGAAGCGATGATGGAAGAGACGATTTATACCGTCTTCACCGTCGAGGACATCTTCAAGGCCACCACGTACCGATCGCGCATGGACTGTTACGTCGAACGTCATGGGTCGCTGGTCCACACTGCCACGGGTCATATCACGCACGGCTATGCGGTGATCGACAGCCGCCGGGACTGGTCGCTTGTCGAGTTCGATCACGACGTGCTTGCGGCCTTGCGCGGCGATCGCGCCGCGAGGGCGTAATGGCAGCGCTCCCTCCCACTTTCTTTTTCTCGTTGCGCAGCCCGTATTCCTGGCTGGCCTGGCACGATCTGAAAGTGCGCTATCCGAAGCTGATCAAGCGGCTGCGACTGGTGCCCTTCTGGGAACCGGACGAGGACAACCAGAACCTGCTGGGCGAACAGGGCCATGCGTTTCTGTACGGCACCATGTCGCGCGAAAAGCATTTGTACATCCTGTCCGACGTCAAGCGCCTGTGCCGCCAACGCGGATTGCCGGTGTGCTGGCCGGTCGACACCGATCCGCACTGGGAGGTGCCGCATCTTGCCTATCTGGCCGCCGCCGGGGCGGGAAAGGGGCTGGAGTTCATCGAGGCCGCTTACCACGCGCGCTGGCTGGACGGAGTCGACATCTGCGATCCGCGCAACATGGGCGCGCTTGCGCCGTCGCTCGGCCTGCCCGCCGGGCTGCTTGCGGATGCGCATGGCGCAGCCGATCTCCGTGCGCTGGGACTGGCGGCGCTGCGCGAGTGCATCGACGCTCATGCCTTTGGTGTGCCGTTCTTCGTGACGGGCCGTGAACGTTACTGGGGACTGGACCGGCTGCCGGATTTCATCGGCGCGCTGGCCGACGCCGGGCCGTCGGCTGCCCCGCTCGTTCCCGGGCCCGCGCTGATGGGTTCTCGTGTGAACGCTATCTTCGATCACGCGGGCGGTTGCGGCTAACTGGAGCAAAGACGCATGACAAACCTAGCACTCTGTCGTCCTCCCACCGTATTGCTGGTGGAGACGCATTCGCCATCGGACTCGCTCGACAGCGACGACTTCCTCGACGTTGCCCGCACCCTGCTTCGTCGCGGCACCGCCGTCCACCTGCATCTGATGCAGAACGGCGTGCTCTGGATGCAGCGTCGCACGACCAGCCTCACCCGAATCAAGGCCATGTACGCATCGCAGTTCGACATTACTTGCGACGATGTTTCGCTGGACCTGCGCGGCATACCGCGTTCGGCTGCGGCGTCGCACGTCAGCACGATCGGTGTGGACGGGTTGATCGAGCTGATGGTCGATCCGTCCGTCAAGACGATCTGGCATTCGTAAATCACAAGGTCACGTCAAGAATGAATGTTCCGCAGCTTTCCGTCAGTTCGGATAACGAATCACTGGCTCAGTCGGGGCAGCGCGTCGCCGCGCCGAACACGCCGACCCCACCGACCACGAAGCCAAGCCTTTTCTTCGGCATGATGGGCACCCCGTTTCAGAGCGAGACGGTGACCTCGTTGTTTCGCATGGTCGACTCGGCGCTGTCCCGCGGGCATCGCGTCACCGTCTGGAATTGCGGCTATGCCACCGGGTTGTCGCAAGCATCGCTCGTCCGGCCGCCCGATTCGTTTGCAAGCGCCGACGCCGATACGCACTCGGTCACAGGCGACACCGCCCACCACCCGACCACGGCTGAAATGATTCAGGCATTGATGCGCCGCTATGGTCCGACCGGCCGCTTCGACTGGCTCGTGTGCCGATATTGCATGGAAGAGCGCGGCGCGACACAGCAGATTCCCGAAGCCAAGGTGAAGATTCCATTCACATTCCAGCATTACCTGAGCGAGGCCGACGTCTCGCTCGTGCTCGGAGTGAAATCGTGAACGCGCCGACCTCTGTGCGCACACGCACCACGAAACGCCGTTCGAAAAGCTCGCTCGCAATCGTCGAGCGCGCGTTTCGCGGCAGCCTGGAGGAGCAGTACGGCCACATTGTCTGGCTAAGCCGCGTCATGCACGGCATGGGCGCGGCCACTGCTCTGCTTCTCAAGGGCGACACCGTGGCATTCGCCCGCGCAGGCCAGCCGCGCGTTGCGCTCACCCTCGGCGACTTGCGGATCGACTCTCTCTCCCACTACGAAACCACGATAAACGACCTGCTGCGCGACGGCGTCAGCGTGTACGCGTGGCAAGCCGATTGTCTACGACGGGGTCTCGCGCCGACAGCGTTGATCCCCGGTGTGGAACGCATCGGCGACGACGCGCTGTCCACGCTGATCCAGCAGTTCGATTGCGTGTGGTACTGGTGAAACACTCAATGACAATGACTCAGAACAACAAACGGTTAGCGCTCTTTCGAACGGACCCGCTGGAGCAGGCGCACGCCATTTTCGCGGTCAGCGGCACGGACATCTTCGCGCTTGGCCACTATCCCGGCAATCCGATCTATCCCGGCGTACTGGTCGCCGAACGGCTGGCCGCTCTGGCGCGCGTGCATGCGCAGACGGTGCTGGGGCAATCGGCGACCGCCGTGTCGATCAGGCGAATCCAGTACCTGGATGCGATCGTCGCAGGCGATGTGGTGGAACTGACCGCGTCGGTGAAGAAGCACACGCGTGACGAAGTCGAACTGGCGACCGTCGCCCGCGTGGGCGAAACGGTGACGACCCGCGCCACGGTCGTCTGCCGCGCCGGACCGCTGCCTTCGTGCGACGGTCTCCTGTCGTTGCGTGAGTCGCACCAGCAGGGGCGGAGCATCACGCACCGCGACCTGCCGTCTGTCCTGCCGCATCGCTACCCGTTCCTTCTTCTCGACACGATCGACGATTACGTGGTCGGCAAAACGCTGCGAGCCCGCAAGATCGTCAACCGCGCGTCGCCACTCTTTGCCGGGCAGCAACCCGCCTCCTATCCGCACGGGCTCGTCATCGAGTCGATCGGACAGGCGGGCATTGCTCTCTACTTTCTTTCGCGCGACGACTCGCGGCCGGTCGACATCGTGCTCGGTTCTTTCGGCGACGCGCAGTTTCTCGCCGACGTCCCGTTCGATTCCGTGCTGACTGTCGAAGCGCGAATCGAGCGTCAACTGGAGAACGGCGTAGTGCTGAGCGGATCCGCGCGGGTCGGCGGGCAAACCGTGGTGAGTGTCGGCACCCTCATCGCGATGATCGCGCCGCCGCCAGCAGGCTAGCGCGCGGCATTGGCCGGTTGCGGCCCAATCTTTCTTTCCAACGAGGATCTAGCCATGCGCATTGAAGGCATTTCGTTTATTCCGGCGTCGCGCGAAATGCGCAATCAGGACGTGCTGGAAGAGATTCGCAAACATAGCAGGAGTCGCTTCGATGGCGACCTGCACAAAGCGCTCGAATACATCAATTCGATGATGGAGGGCACGAAGCTCGAGCGGCGCTTCTGGTTCGCCGACGACGAGCGGCCGCTCGACCTGATGGTCGAAGCCTGCCACCGTGCGATGGCCGACGCCGGCTGCGCCGCCTCCGATGTCGATCTGCTGATCTATGCGGGCAACTGCAGAGGCTTCATCGAGCCGGGCGACGCGTACTTCGTGGCGCAGGCCCTGGGCATGGACTCGGTCGATTGCTTCGACGTAGTCGACGCCTGCATGGCCTGGACGCGCAGTTGCGACATCGCGCAAAGCCACTTCGCCGCTGGGCGCTATCGCCGGGTGCTGGTCGTGAACGCGGAGTCGTACTACGTGCCAGGCGGTGTGTCTTACCCAAGCAATTTCCAGTTGAACAGCCTGCGCGATATCGCGTCCTGCTTCTCTGCGTATTGCGGCGGCGACTGTGCGTCGGCGACCGTGCTCGGAGCCGGTGGCGAGCCGTGGGAATTCAACTTCTCCTCGATGAAGAGCGGCGTGGATCTGTGCACCATTCCGCTTGGCGGATACGAGGGACGCTCACCACCCAGCAAGCGTATCGGGCTCAATGGACTCGGCGCCTTCACGTCGTTCGGCTCGCAGGTGTTCAACGCCGCGGCGAGCTATATGGTCGACAGCCTGAAGAAACTGCAACCTCACCGTGACGCGATCAAGCTGGTGTTTCCTCACTCAGGCGGCTCGGTCGACGAGTACCGCAAGTGGGCTGACGAAGCCGGCTTTGGCGATGCCGTGCGGTTCATCTATCCGATGTACGGCAACGTGGGCTCGGCCTCGATTCCCGCGGCGATTGCATTGCATGCGCTCAGCGGCGATATTTCGCGCGGCGATCAGATCGGATTCTGGGTCGGCAGCTCGGGGATGTCGTTCGTCTCCGCCACGCTGCGCTTCTGAGGCCCGACATGCTCACTCCACTGCTGATCTTCGCCGCGCTCATCGACGTGGCGATCGCGCTGCTGCACGTCTACGTCATCGTCAAAGGCCCGTTCGCCTACCGCCGGTTCGGGGCCGGCGAAAAAATCGCGACGATGGCCGAGCAGGGCTCGCCCTTTCCCGCGCTGCTGACCTCCGGAATCACCCTTGCCTTCGTGGTGTTTGCCGCTTATTACCTCGCTGCGGCCGGATGGCTGCCGGTGCCGCCGTATCTTCTCGCCGGCCTCGCGGTCATCGCTCTGGTCTTCGTTACACGCGCCGTCCTGATCGTGCCGGCCGCCCTCGCAGGACGCAAGCTCACCGCGTTCGACCGCCACACAGCGGCGATCGCGATCGCGATTGGACTGATTCACGGCGCGGCGGCACTCCTCTATGCAAGCCACGTCTGCGGCGGAGCGCCCGCGAGCGCGAGCGCCGCCTGTCAGTACATGGCCCGGGCAACACCGCCTGCCACCGCCCCCTGAGACATCATGCAAAAGAAGATTGCCTATCTCTTTCCCGGTCAAGGCTCCCAGGCCGTCGGCATGCTCGACAGCTGGACCGGCGACCATGACGTGCGCTCCACGATCTCCGATGCCTCCCATGTGCTCGATCGCGATTTGTGGACGCTGATGCATAGCGGCCCCGCCTCTGAACTCAACCGTACCGACAATACGCAACCCGTGCTCGTTGCAGCTTCAGTTGCGCTGCTGCGAGCGTGGCAGGCTCGCGGCGGGCCGTCGCCTGCCCTGGCGGCGGGCCACAGCGTCGGCGAATATACGGCGCTGGTCGCATCCGGCGCGCTGTCGATGCACGACGCGCTGCGCGTGGTGTGTGCTCGCGGAAACGCGATGAGTACCGCCGTGCCGCCCGGAACCGGCGGCATGGCGGCCGTGATCGGTCTCGACGACGAAACCGTGAAGCGGCTTTGCGCGTCGTGCGCCGAACACGACGTGCTGGCGCCAGCCAACTTCAATGCGCCAGGCCAGGTTGTCGTCGCCGGTCATGTGGCGGCGTTGGAGCGGCTCGCGCAAAGCGCCCGCGAAGCCGGCGCGAAGATCGTGCTGACCCTCCCTGTGAGCGGACCGTTTCATTCCACGCTGATGCATCCCGCCACCAAGGCGTTAGGCGGCGCACTCGATACAGCGCAAATCCACGAACCGGCGTTCGCGGTAGTGCAGAACAGCGATCTGCAGCAGGCGCACGCCGCCGGCATTCGTGACGCGCTCGTCGCCCAACTCGTCCAACCTGTCAGGTGGACCGACACGATCCGCCTGTTCGAACAGGCGGGTGTCACCCATGTCGTGGAGATGGGCCCGGGAGAAGTCCTCACCAATCTGAGCGCGAGAATCGCCCCTGGCATCCGCTGTCTGCCAACTGCAACGCCCTCGCTGATGGAGGCCGCGATCGAGGCGGTGAGCTCATGATGCGACACGTGGATTGGCTACCGGGTTTCGCGCGGCCAGGCAGCGCCGTCACAAGCCGGCTCGCGGCGGCACTCACGCTGACCGGCCTCGGCCTGAGCCTGCTCGCCGCATGCACCGGCAAGGACCCCGCGACGCCTGCCGTGCAGTCGGTCGTCGCCATTACCGTCCACGCCAGCACGCCGGCTCAGCAGTTCCAGTTTCCCGCCAGCATCGACGCGCGCAATTCCACTGCCTTGTCGTTCCGCATCGGCGGGACGATCGTCGAGCGGCGCGTCGGCCTTGGCGCGCGGGTGCGGCCTGGCGACGTGCTGGCGCGCCTCGACGCGTCCGACCTCGAAACACAAGCGGTGACCGCTCGTGCGCAACTCGTTGCCGCCCGCGCGCACGTCGGCACCATCACGCAACAACTCGAGCGCGACCGCTCGCAGGTGCGCAATCAGCTGATTTCACAGGCTCAGTTCGAACAGACCAGCGACGCCTACTCGGCCGCCTACGCGCAGCTCGAACAGGCCCGGACCCAGCTGACACTGGCCGAACATCAAATCCGTTACGCAACCCTCGTCGCCGACCATGCTGGCGTGATCAGCGCCGAGTTCGCCGGGACCGGCCAGAATGTGACGGCCGGCCAGCCTGTCTACAACCTCGTCTGGGCAGGCGGCATGGACGCCATCTGCGACGTGCCGGAAACGGTTGTCGCCGGATTGCACGCCGGCGACCCTGCCACGATTTCGGTCCTCGCGCTGCCTGACCAGCCGCTGCGTGCGCGCGTGCGTGAGTTCGCGCCGGCGGCCGATCCACAAACGCGCACCTATCGCGTCAAACTCGGCATCGACGACCCACCCGCGGCACTGCTCGCCGGCATGACGGCCAGTGTCGCGCTGGCGTCACCGGATAACGACGCGCCACGCACAACCGCTGCCATCTACCGACTGCCGGCCACCGCCCTGTTCCACGACGGACCGAGCGCCGCACTCTGGATCGTCACCCCTGCCAACCATGTTCTGGAACTGCGGCGCGTGCAGATCGGGCGCTTCGACACCCATACCATCGACGTCACCTCGGGATTGAACGAGGGCGAGACAGTCGTCGTGCAAGGCGTGCACACCGTCACGGAAGGACAACCGGTTCGCATCCTCGCGCCACTGCATGAGGAGCCCGCGCAACCATGACCACGCCAATCCACGAAGGCCGCGCGAACCTGTCGGCGTGGGCCTTGCGACATCGCGCGCTCGTCGTTTTCATCACGGCGCTAACCACCCTCATGGGCATTCTGGCCTACACCCGGCTCGCGCAGTCCGAAGATCCGCCGTTCACGCTGCGGGTCATGGTGATCCAGACGCGCTGGCCCGGCGCAACGGCCCGTCAGATGCAGGAAGAAGTCACTGACCGGATCAGCCGGAAACTTGAGGAACTGCCGTCCACCGATTATCTGAACAGCTATTCCCGTCCCGGCGAATCGACCATCTTCTTTGCGATGAAGGACTCGTTGCCCGCTACGGAGATCCAGCCTACCTGGTATCAGGTGCGCAAAAAAGTCGGCGACCTTTCACCCACGCTGCCCATGGGTGTTCAGGGCCCGTACTTCAACGACGAATTCGGCGACGTCTACACGCACCTGTATGTGCTAAGCGGCGACGGCTTTTCACCGGCCCAGTTGCACGACTATGCGGACACACTGCGCACGGCTTTGCTGCGCGTGCCTGGCGTGGCGAAAGTCGACTACTTCGGCGACCCCGACGAGCATTTTTACATCGATATTCCGAACGCGAAGCTGGCGGCTCTCGGCGTGTCGCCACAACGGATCGCGGACGCTATCCGCGCGCAGAACGCTATTGCGTATGCGGGGATGATCAACACCTCCGGCGACCGCGTGCAGGTGCGCACAAGCGGGCAATTCCGCACGGAGGCGCAGCTCGCCGGCATGCTGTTGCGTATCGACGGCCACACCTTCCGGCTTGGCGACATCGCCACGATCACGCGCGGCGACGACGACCCGCCTCTCACGCAGATGCGTTTCGAAGGACAAGCGGTACTCGGCATCGGTATCACGATGAAGCCCGACGGCGATGTGCTGCGTCTTGGGCACGCGCTCGATGCCGAAACGCGCCGTTTGCAAAGCGGCTTGCCCGCCGGGCTGAAGCTCGTGCAGGTCGCGAACATGTCGCACGCGGTCGCCGATTCGGTCGACGACTTTCTCGAAGCCGTCGCCGAGGCCATCGCGATCGTGCTGGCCGTCAGTCTGTTGTCGCTCGGCGTGCGCGCGGGTCTGATCGTCGCGATCTCGGTGCCGGTGGTCCTCGCCGTCACGGCGACGTGCATGCAACTGTTCGATATCGGCCTGAACAAGGTGTCGCTCGGCACGCTGGTGCTGTCGCTTGGGCTGCTGGTCGACGACGCCATCATCGCCGTCGAGACGATGATCGTGAAGCTCTCGCAGGGCTGGGACCGCGCGCGCGCCGCTGCTTTTGCCTATACGAGCACGGCTTTTCCGATGCTGACCGGCACGCTGGTCACAGTGGCGGGCTTCCTGCCTATCGTGCTCGCGAGGTCGAGCACCGGCGAATACACGCGCGCGATCTTTCAGGTTTCCAGCATCGCGCTGCTGGCATCGTGGCTTGCCGCCGTCGCGCTAATTCCGTTGCTTGGCTACTGGCTGCTGCCGGAGCATCGCCCCGCGGCCACCCATCCATCCCGAGCGACACCCGTGTCCGCGCATGAGCACGCTCTCTACGGCACGTTGTTCTATCGCCGGTTGCAGGGCTGGATCGGCTGGTGCGTCGCGCGGCGCTGGATCGTACTCACCGCCACGGCGCTGCTGTTCATCGTGTCGCTGGCCGGTTTCGCGCTCGTGCCGCAACAATTTTTCCCCAGCTCGGACCGTCCTGAACTTCTGGTGGATGTGCGGCTCCCGGAGAGCGCATCGTTCGAAGCGACGTTGTCCGAAGCGAAGCGTTTCGAGCACGCACTCAACGGGCTTCCCGGAATCGATCATTCGATCAGCTTCGTCGGCACCGGCGCGCCGCGCTTTTATCTGCCGTTGAACCAGCAGTTGCCGCAACCGAATGTTGCGCAGTTCGTCGTCACGGCCAAGTCGGCGCAAGAGCGGGAAAAGCTGGCGACGAAACTGGAGCGCCTTCTGGCCGAACGTTTTCCAGCGCTGCGGACACGGCTCACGCGTCTGGAGAGCGGACCGCCGGTTGGCTACGCAGTGCAATTCCGCGTGATGGGGCCCGACCTTGCCACCGTGCGCAGGATTGCGCGGAAAGTGGACGCCGTCATGCGCGCGTCGCCCGCCACGCGCGACGTCCATCTGAACTCGGACGGTCCGTCGGAACGCTCCGTGAGTGTCGAGATCAACGAGACGAAAGCGCGCGAGCTGGAGATCACCTCCGAGGACGTGTCCAATCTGCTCGCCATGACGCTGTCCGGCTACCCCGTCACCCAGTACCGCGAGCGCGACCGGCTGATCGGCGTCGAACTCCGGGCGCCGCGCAGCGAGCGCAGCAGCCCGGGCGCTCTCGCGTCACTGTCCGTTCCCACGCCGCACGGTGCGGTCACGCTCGGCACGCTCGCGCAGATTCGCTATGGGCTCGAAGACAGCGTGATCTGGGAGCGCAACGGTCAACCGGCCGTGACCGTGCAGTCGGATGTGCGAGGGAAGGCGCAAGGGATCGATGTCGGTCAGGCAATCGACCGGCAACTCGACGCGCTACGCTCGCAATTGCCGGACGGCTATCGCATCGAGATGGGCGGCCCCGCTGAGGAAAGCGCGAGGGCGCAAGCCTCCATTGCCGCACAGATGCCGGTCATGCTGATCGTCGTCCTGACCTTGCTGATGATCCAGCTGCAAAGCTTTTCCCGCGTGATGATGGTCCTGACGACCGCCCCGCTCGGCCTGATCGGCGTGGTCGCGGCGTTGCTGCTGTTCGGCAAGCCGTTCGGCTTCGCCGCGATGCTCGGGGTGATCGCCATGTTCGGCATCATCATGCGCAACTCGGTGATTCTCGTGGACCAGATCGAAAAGGACATTGCCTCGGGACAGCCGCGCGGTGATGCGATCGTCGACGCGACGGTGCGCCGCTTCCGGCCGATCATGCTCACCGCCGCCGCGGCCGTGCTCGCGCTGGTGCCGCTGCTCAGTTCGAACTTCTTCGGCGCGATGGCCACGGCGCTGATGGGCGGCATCACCTGCGCCACGCTGCTCACCGTGGTCTATGTGCCTGCGCTCTATGCGGCTGCGTTTCGCGTGCGCCCGAACGAGTGCGGCGTCGATGCACGGCCTGAAGCGGAGGGCGCATGAAGACCTTCGCTATGTGCCGCGCTTCGCGGACCGTTGTGCGCATCGCCGCGCTGATCGGCCTGTCGGCCTGCTCGTTCGCTCCGTCGGCCGTCCCGCCCGCGGTGCCCGAACCGCCCCGCTACGGCGCCGACATCACGCCTGAGCGAACTGTCGCGGCGCAAGGCGCGGCGCAGCACTTTATCCGGCAAGCGCAGCCCGTGCCCGCGTGGTGGCGGCTGTATCAGAACGGGACGCTCGACGCGTTAATCGACGAAGGTTTGCGCAACAGCCCGACACTGGAAGCCGCCGACCGCAGACTCGCCGCCGCGCGAGACCAGTTGCGCGCGAGTGTCGGCAGCGCGTGGCTGCCTTCGCTCGACATGGTCGGCGCGGCGTCGCGAGCGGCGATACCGGGCATCGTCGAGGGTGGCCCGGACGCTTACCGGTATGACGTCTTTGCCGGCCGTCTGGAAGCCAGCTACAACTTCGATCTGTTCGGCGCGACGCGTTATGCCAATGCCGCACTTGCCGCACGGGTCGATCTGCAAGCGTTCCAGTTCGACGCCGCGCGGCGTGCGCTCGCGGCGAATATCGTGACGACGGTCATCGCAGCGGCGGCTCTGCGCGAACAGATCGGCGCAACTGAACGGCTGGTGGCCCTTGCCGACGAACTTGCGTCCGAAGCGCAGCAACGAGAACAGGCCGGCGCGCTGTCGCTCGCGGACGTGATCACCGCGCGCCAGAACGCCTCCACGCTCGCGGCCAGCCTGCCCGCGCTGCGCCAGCAGCATGCCACCGCGCAGCATGCGCTCGCCGCGTTGCTCGGGCGCACGCCGGACCATGCGCCGCCGGACATCGGCCTGGCAGATTTGCACCTGCCGGAGCAAATTCCGGTGGTCATCCCATCGAGCCTGCTGAAGTCGCGCCCCGACATTCAAGCCGCCGAAGCCGCACTCAAAGCGGCTGCGTCTGACGTTGGGGCCGCGACGGCCCGGTTCTTTCCCGACATCTCGCTGAGTGCAGCGTTCGGACGCGGCGGGTTGAGCGTGCTGCCCGCGCTGTCCGGAGCGGGGGCGATCTGGAGCGCGAGCGCCTGGGTCTCGCAGCCGCTCTTTCACGGCGGAGCGCTGGTGGCGCAGCGCAAAAGCGCACTGCACACGTACGAGGCCGCCGCGGCTGACTATCGCGGCACGGTCCTGTCGGCGTTCGCCGATGTGTCGGACGCGCTTGCCGCACTCGTCCACGACGCGCAGGCGCTCGATGCCGCGCACGCCGCCGCGAGCGATGCCCAAGCGCTGGCGGAACTGACCCACGCACGTTTGAGTGCAGGCGCGGTGCCGGCGTCGGCCGCCCTTCTGGGCGAACAGCGCTGGATGACAGCGAAGCTCGACGAGATCCGCTATGTCAGCGCGCGGTTAACCGATACGGCGGCCCTCTTCCAGGCAATGGGCAGCCCGGCCGACATCGACGCGCCGCCCCTTGCGCCTGCCGCGCAGGCGAGCGTTGTCAATGCGTCACCTTGACGGCGCGCACGCTGCGCGCTAGCCACCTCACCCTCTTTCACATGCGATGCCGGGTGTCGACAAGGCATCGCCCCTTCTGGTCGTCTCACGCAACCCCAATGAATGAAAATATGAGCAGTTCTGCCGACATCGATCTCGACGGTCTTCGAATCAAATATCTTGCTGAACGCGAAAAGCGCCTTCGGCCCGACGGCAATGCGCAATACCGCCTGCTTTCGCCGCGCGATCATGCACTCGCAGACCCGTACCGAAAGGCACTGCGCGAGCGCGGCGCCGTTACCGATCCCACCGAGGTCGCTGTGATTGGCGGCGGTCTGGCCGGCATCCTGATGGCGGTCAAACTTCGTGACGCGGGCTTCGAACACATCCGGATCGTCGAATCAGGCGGCGATTTCGGCGGCACGTGGTACTGGAATCGCTACCCGGGCGCGCAGTGCGACATTGATTCCTATCTCTATCTGCCATTGCTTGAAGAAACCGGCTACATGCCGACCGAGAGGTACGCACGAAGCTCCGAAATCCGCGCCCACCTTCAACGTATTGCCCGGCATTACAACCTGTATCGCGACGTGCTGTTCGAGACGGACGTGAAGTCGCTCGACTGGGACGAGACAAGCGGGCACTGGCACATCACCTCCGCTCAAGGCGACGCTTTCGACGCCCGCTACGTGTTCGTGAGCAACGGCCCATTTTCCAGTCCGAAGCTGCCGGGTGTCGCCGGCCTGGAAAACTTCGGCGGTCACGTCTTCCATACCAGCCGGTGGGACTACGCCTATACCGGCGGCGACGAGGCCGGCAATCTCACCGGCCTGTCGGGCAAGCGCGTTGGCATCATCGGAACGGGCTGTTCGGCGGTTCAATGCATCCCGCACCTCGCCGACAGCGCAGAGCATCTCCATGTATTCCAGCGCACGCCCGCCGCGGTCGACGTGCGGAATAACCAGCCGACGGACAAAGCCTGGTTCGATGCGCTTCCGCATGGCTGGCAACGCGAGCGCATGAGCAATTTCGTGCGGAACGTGCACAGCTTCGACGTGCGAGAAGATCTCGTGAACGACGGCTGGACGCGCTTCGGTCGGGAAGTTGCGCGCCTCGCAGCCGACATGGCTCGGCAGCACCCCGGCGTTGCACCGACGCCGGAAGCCTTCCAGCATCTGATCGACCTCGCCGACGCCATCACGATGGAAGACATCCGCGCACGCGTGGACCGGGAAGTCACCGATCCTGCGATCGCAAAAAAACTCAAGCCGTGGTACGGACACTGGTGCAAGCGCCCGGCTTTCCATGATGAATATCTGAAGACGTTCAACCGGCCGAATGTCACGCTCGTGGATACGGATGGACATGGCGTTGAGCGCGTGACTGCGCAGGGTGTCGTCGCGGGCGGGCAGTTGTACAAGCTGGATTGCCTGATACTGGCGACCGGGTTCGAGACCGGCACGAATTATGTGAAGCGCCTCGGTTTTGAGATCCACGGGACGGGCGGTGACGCACTGAGCGGGAAATGGGGCAACGGCCTGAGGACGTTTCACGGCATGCACGTTCACGGCTATCCGAACCTGTTCTTCACCGGCACGACGCAAACTGCAATTACGTACAACTACACCAACATGCTGCTCGAGCAGACCGCGCATCTCGCCCACATCCTCGCGCATAGCCATGAAACTGGCGCGACGCGTATCGAAGCGGATGCCGAAGCCGAACAGCAATGGTGCGAAGAGATCCGCAGAATGGCGCCCATGCTCACGTCCTATTTCACCTACTGCACGCCGAGCTACTTCTCGAACGAGGGCAACCCCGCCGATGCGGCGGGCATTCTGAGCGGCGCATACGGCGCCGACCCGCAGCTCTTCTGGCAAACATTGCGCGCCTGGCGCGACGAGAAACTTTATCGCGGGCTCACTTTCAGCAAGCCGAACAGGCCAGTGAGATAGCGGAGACCGGTCGCCCGGAGCGACGTTGATGTTATCCCGAGGCAAAAAAATGCCGTTCAGCCCTAGCTGAACGGCATGACCGCAGAGCGGTTTGGATCTACGCGCGAACCGCGCAATCGTCAGGTGAACCGCGCAGGCTTACTTGCCACCCACGCTCTGCAGCGTCGTCCACTTGCCGTC
Source organism: Paraburkholderia sp. PREW-6R (assembly GCF_039621805.1). Classification (NCBI taxonomy): domain Bacteria; kingdom Pseudomonadati; phylum Pseudomonadota; class Betaproteobacteria; order Burkholderiales; family Burkholderiaceae; genus Paraburkholderia; species Paraburkholderia sp. PREW-6R. The sequence goes on from NZ_CP155073.1 coordinate 3,401,071, forward strand.
GACGACCTTGTACAACGTGATGCCGCCGTTCTTCAGATCACCCTTGCTGTCATAAGCGAGCGTCGAGGACGTCACCGCGGGCATCGACGTCTTGGCCAGCACCGGCAGGTACTTGGCCGGATCGGTCGAGTTCGCCTTCTTCATTGCTTCGAACATGGCCATGGCGCCGTCGTACGCGTACGGCGAGTACGTCTGCACGTCTTCGTTGAAACGCTTCTTGTACTTCGCGACGTAGTCCTTGCCGCCCGGCATTTCCTCCAGCGGCAGGCCGGCGAGCGATGCCACCGTGCCGTTCGCCGAGTCACCGGCGATCTGGATGAACGTCGGCGTGTGGACCATTTCGCCGCCCATCAGCGGCGCCTTGATGCCCAGCGCCTTCATCTGCTTGACCATCGGCGCCGCTTGCGAATCCGCGCCGCCGTAATAGATCAGGTCCGGGTTGACCGACTTCAGCTTGGTCAGGATCGACTTGAAGTCCACTGCCTTGTCGTTCGTGTATTCGCGATCGACGATCTGGCCGCCCGCTGCCTTCGCCGCCTTCTCGAACTGATCCGCGAGACCCTGGCCGTAAGCCGTGCGGTCGTCGACGATCACAATCTTCTTCACGCCCAGCGTCTTCACCGCGAACGTGCCGGCGACCGAACCTTGCTGCGTGTCGGACGTCATCATGCGGAACGTGGTCTTGAAGCCTTGCTGCGTGTATTCAGGCGCCGTCGCCATTGCGATTTCGGGGATGCCCGCGTTCGCGTAAATGCGCGATGCCGGAATCGTGGTGCCCGAATTGAAGTGGCCGAGCATACCCTTGATACCGTCGTCCACCAGTTTCTGCGCGACGGTCGTGCCCGTGCGCGGGTCGGCCTGGTCGTCGGCGGAATCCAGCACGAAGCGAACCGGCTTGCCGCCGATCACCGGCTTGGTCGCGTTCATGTCTTCCACGGCCAGCGTGATGCCGTTCTGGAAGTCTTTGCCGTAGTGCGCCTGCGCGCCCGTCATCGGACCGGCGAAACCGATCTTCACGTCTTCCGTCGATTGAGCGTTAGCCGTCCCCGCCAGCGACATTGCCGCAACCAGCGCTGCGCCTGCCAGCTTTGTCATCTTGTGTTGCATAGCTTCTCCTTGGTACCAGGTGTGATTGGAGCGGTTTTTTGGGGTCGCCATACCGCTTCCATTTTTTGAAAAGATCAATGAGGTTCGCTCAACCGATCGTCATCAAATTCGCATTGCCGCCCGCTGCTGCCGTATTCACGCTCACCGAGCGTTCGGTCAGCAGACGCTCGAGCGCATAGTCTTCGTCACCGCTTTCCAGCGCACCCGCCGCGACGCCTTGCACCGAGACGATCGGGCCGGCTCGCTTCGCGACTTCCTTCACCAGCGTCAGCAGTTCGTCGCTGTCGCCTTCGAACAGCACCGCGTCGAACGGCGTGTCGGCATTCTTCTTCACGCTCGCATACGACTTGAGCGACGCGGGAAGCTGCGACACCAATTGTTCACCCGCCGCGCCTTCGAACAACGCGCGATTTCCCGTCGCCAGCGCCGCAGCAAACTGCACCCGCGCTCCACTTGCCGTCGACGCGACGCACAACACCGTGCCGCGTGCACCGAGCGTGTAGGTGTTGCGCTCGCCTGTCGGCCCCGACAGCACCGCCGTGGCGCCCGCCGGCATATGCGACAGGTAGCCGTCGCAGCGTGCCGCCAGCACCGGCTGCTGTTCGGCAATCAGCCAGTCGCGATACGCCGTCAACGCAGCGGACGGATTGTCGCTGTTTTCAGCGCCTCGTGGTACCTCGGCGACGAGCGATTGCGCGAGCGACTTCGGCAAGCCAGCCGGCCGCGTGGCCAGCAGACGCTGCAGATACAGCGCGCCGCCCGCTTTCGGGCCCGTGCCCGACAAACCTTCGCCGCCGAACGGCTGCACACCCACCACCGCACCGATCACGTTGCGGTTCACATAAATGTTGCCGACGTGCGCGCGGCTGATCACATGCGCGATGGTTTCATCGATCCGCGTGTGGATGCCGAGCGTCAGGCCGTAGCCGGTCGTGCGGATCTGTTCGAGCAGCTTGTCGAGCTGGCTGCGGCGAAAACGCACCACATGCAGAACCGGGCCGAACACTTCGCGCTTCAGTTCGTCGATGCTGTCCAGCTCGATCAGCGTCGGCGGCACGAAAGTGCCTTGCGCGCAGCTTTCCGGCAGCGGCAGTTGCTCGACCTTGCGGCCTTTCTCACGCATCGCCGCGACGTGCGCGTCGATTCCGCGTTTTGCATCGAGATCGATCACCGGGCCGACGTCGATCGACAGCCGGTCCGGATTGCCGATCGCCAGTTCACGCATTGCGCCGGTCAGCATTTCGAGCGTGCGGTCCGCAACGTCGTCCTGTAGACAAAGAACGCGCAGCGCCGAACACCGTTGACCTGCGGAGTCGAACGACGATTGCAGCACGTCCGCCACCACCTGCTCGGCGAGCGCCGACGAATCGACGATCATCGCGTTCTGGCCGCCCGTTTCGGCGATCAGCGGAATCGGCTTGCCGTCCGGATCGAGGCGTCCCGACAGCGTCTTGTTGATGAGGCGCGCGACTTCGGTCGAGCCGGTGAACATCACCGCACGCGTGCGTGCATCGGCGACGAGCGCCGCCCCGACCGTTTCGCCATTGCCCGGCAGCAGTTGTACCGCGCCGGCCGGCACGCCGGCTTCGCGCAGAATGCGCACGGCTTGCGCGGCGATCAGCGGCGTTTGTTCAGCGGGCTTCGCGAGCACGGTGTTGCCGGCGGCGAGCGCCGCCGCCACCTGCCCCATGAAAATCGCCAGCGGGAAATTCCACGGGCTGATACAGACGACCGGGCCGAGCGGGCGGTGCGTGTCGTTGGAAAACTCTTCGCGGATCTGCGCGGAGTAATAGCGCAGAAAGTCGATCGCCTCGCGGATTTCCGCGACCGCATTCGGCAACGACTTGCCCGCTTCACGCACCACCAGACCCATCAGCGTATGCATCTGCGCTTCGAGCAGGTCGGCGGCGCGCGCGAGACAATCGGCCCGTGCTTCGACCGGCGTGGCCTGCCAGATCGGCGCGGCAGCAACGGCATGCGTAAGCGCGGCGCTGACATGCTCGGGCGTTGCTTCGACCACCGTGCCGACGAGGTCGCGCTGATCGGCGGGATTGCGCACATCGCGCGCGACGCCCACGGCAATTTCGTTGTCCTCGAGCATCGGGGCAGCGCGCCACGGATGGTGCGCGCTCGCCAGCAGTGCCGACGACAGCGACGCCAGGCGATGCTCGTTCGACAGGTCGAGACCCATCGAGTTAAGACGCTCCGCGCCGTACAGATTGCGCGGCAGCGGAATCTTCGCGTGCGGCGCGCCGAGCGGCACGATCTTCGACGCCTCATCGACCGGATCGGCGATCAGGTCCTTGATCGCGACACTTTCATCGGCGATCCGGTTCACGAAGGATGTGTTCGCGCCGTTTTCGAGCAGACGTCGCACGAGATAGGCGAGCAGCGTTTCGTGCGTGCCGACCGGCGCGTACACCCGGCATGGACGGTTCAGCTTGTCGCGGCCCGTGACTTCCTCGTACAGCGGCTCGCCCATGCCGTGCAGACACTGGAACTCGTACTGGCCCGGATAGTAGTTGTTGCCCGCAAGGTGATAGATCGCCGACAGCGTGTGCGCGTTGTGCGTGGCGAATTGCGGATAGACCGCGTCCGGCGCGCCGAGCAGTTTCTTCGCGCAGGCGACGTACGACACATCCGTATAGATCTTGCGCGTATAGACCGGATAGCCTTCCAGACCGTCCACCTGCGCGCGCTTGATTTCGGTATCCCAGTACGCGCCCTTCACGAGGCGGACCATGATGCGGTGACGGCTGCGGCGCGCAAGGTCGATCAGGTAATCGATCACGAACGGGCAGCGCTTCTGGTACGCCTGCACCACGAAGCCGATGCCGTTCCAGCCCTGCAACTGCGGATCGAAGCACAGTGCTTCCAGCAGATCGAGCGAGATTTCGAGACGGTCGGCCTCTTCGGCGTCGATGTTCAGGCCGATGTCATAGCGGCGCGCGAGGATCGCGAGCGAGCGCACGCGCGGCAGCAGCTCGCTCATCGTGCGTTCCTGCTGCGAGCGCGAGTAGCGTGCGTGCAGCGCGGAGAGCTTGATCGAGATGCCCGGCCCTTCGTAGATGCCGCGGCCGCCGGCTGCCTTGCCGATCGCGTGAATCGCCTGTTCGTACGATGCGTAGTAGCGCTGCGCGTCGGCTTCGGTGGTGGCCGCCTCGCCGAGCATGTCGTACGAGTAACGGAAACCGCGTGCTTCGTATTTACGGCTGTTGGCGAGCGCCTCGGAAATGTTCTCCCCGGTGACGAACTGCTCGCCCATCAGGCGCATGGCCATATCCACGCCTTTGCGGATCAGCGGCTCGCCGCCCTTGCCGATCAGGCGCGTCAACGCTGACGAGAGACTCGCTTCGCTGTTGGTCGTTACCAGTTTGCCGGTGATCATCAGGCCCCAGGTGGCGGCGTTGACGAACATCGACGGCGCCTGGCCCATGTGCGATTTCCAGTCGCCCTTGCTGATCTTGTCGCGGATCAGCGCGTCGCGCGTCGCGCGATCGGGAATGCGCAGCAGCGCTTCGGCGAGGCACATCAGCGCGACGCCTTCCTGGCTCGACAGCGAAAACTCGTGAATCAACCCTTCGACGCCACCGCCACGGCTCTTGCCGCGCAGCGTTTCGACCAGCTTGCCGGCCATGGTCTGCACGTCGCCCGCGAGGTTCGCCGGCAAACGTGCCTGGCCGAGCAGGAACGGCACGCACTCCGGCTCGGGACGGCGATATGCGGCAGTGATTGCCGCGCGCAGCACCGACTGCGGCTGCACGTTCTGCGCGAAGTCGAGGAACGGATGCGATGCGCCGTCTTCGTCGTGTTCGACGGCAGCGCCATCGGCCAGATCGGCCGAGCCCATAACGCCGGACAGTTCGGGGGGCAGCTGGCCGTGCTCGATCTTTTCGAGGTAAGCAAAGATCGCCTGTTTAATCAGCCAGTGCGGAGTGCGTTCGAGGCGGGTAGCGGCATCTTTCAGCCGGGAACGCAGGAGGTCGTCGACCTTGACGCCGAGGGTGGTGCTAGCCATGTTTCCTTCTTCGGATACCAGCCGGACGCGCTGGGAAAGACTAAAAGTTTGGCGAATGCTACGCTTCCCAATAAAAAGGTGCAACCGTCCGGAAAGTCTGGTTGCACCCGCGCCAAAGCCTTGTGCGACGGGGCTTTCCGCTCGACGCCGTCCTTTGCGGAATGGCGGGTTGCGATCGGTGTTTTCCCTGGCTCAATTATTTTTCATCGCAGCCCTATTCAGATCTAGTGAACGCGCCGTTATACAGACCACAGCGCGGCGCGGCCTTCCTGGCGCGCATAAAAAGTTACGGGGTCGATCAAATGGAAAAGTGGCTTGTGGTCCTGGGTGTGTGGGCGATGTGCGCAACGTGCGCAGTCCTTTTCATTCGCGGCGCGACGAGTGCGGGCGGCGGTGGCCGCCGGTCGCCGGCTGACGAGCGCCCGCGCGTTGCGTCGCGTGCTTCCGCACGCGAGCCTCAGGCTGCCTTGCACGACTGATCTTCTGGCGAGGGGGCGACCGGGTCGCGCTTTGGCCGGCCCGTTGACCTTGATGCTCAGCGAAGTCGCGCGGTTGGCGCGCAAGGCCAGGCAGGCCTGGCGCGGCTAAACCGCGCGCGTCAGATGTCGAGCGGGTCGACTTCGAGGTTCCAGCGCAGCACGCCTTTCAGGGCCCGCAGCAGCGGTTGCCACGCGCGCAGCGTGGTTTGCAGCGACGCGCGCGACGCGCTTTCGATCAGCAATTGCGCGCGGTGTACGTGCATCACCTTGACGATGGTGAGCGGCACGGCGTCGTAGACCGTCACGCGCTCTGCGGCGGGGATGCTGCTCAGTTCGGCGGCGGCCTGCTGCAGGAACGCGAGTGCGGCTTCGAGCGTGCGGCCTTCCGCGCGCAGCAAAGCCTGATAGACGAACGGCGGCAGATGCGCGTCGCGCCGCTCGGCAAGCGTGGCATTGGCAAAGCCGACATAGTCGTGACGGCCTAGCGCGTGATAGAGCGCGTGCCGCGGATAACGCGTCTGCACGATCACTTCACCCGGCAAGCCGGCGCGGCCGGCACGCCCGCTCACCTGCATCAACTGCGCGAAAAGCCGCTCGCTGGCCCGGAAGTCGTGGGAAAAAAGCGCGGTGTCGGCGTTCAGCACGCCGACCAGTGACACCCGCTGGAAGTCGTGGCCTTTGGCGATCATTTGCGTACCCACGAGGATGTCGACTTCGCCCGCGTGCACGTCGGAGAAGAGCGCCTGCGCGCTGCCCTTGCGCCGGGTGCTGTCGGCGTCGATCCGCAACACACGCGCACCGGGCACCGCGCTCGCCAGCGTTTCCTCGACCCGCTGGGTGCCGCGGCCCATCGGCGCAATATCCACGTTGCCGCACTCCGGGCACGAGCGTGGAATGCGCGACTCCCACCCGCAATGGTGGCAGCGCAGCGCGCGCTCCGGCTTATGCAGCACGACATAGGCGCTGCAACGTGGACAGCCTGCCACCCAGCCGCATGCGTCGCACGCGAGTTGCGGTGCGTAGCCCCGGCGGTTCAGAAAAACGAGGCTTTGCTCGCCGCGTTCGAGCCGGCTCTTCAAGGCGGCAATCAGCGGGCCGGACAAACCTTCCACCGACGCCCGGCCGCGTCGCCGCTCTTCCTCCAGATCGATGAGTTTGACCGTCGGCAGCACCGCGTCGGCAACCGCGCGACGTGACAACGTGAGCCGCTGATAGCGGCCCTGGTCGGCCTGCCACCAGCTTTCCAGCGACGGCGTAGCCGAGCCCAGCACAACCGGCAGATCGAGCTGCTTCGCGCGATAAATTGCAAGGTCACGCGCCGAATAGCGCAGCCCTTCCTGCTGCTTGTAGGCCGGATCGTGCTCCTCGTCGACAACGATGACGGCAAGCGCGGGCAGCGACGCCAGCACCGCCAGCCGGGTGCCGAGCACGATCCGGGCGCGCCCGGAGTGGGCGGCGAACCAGTTGCGGGCGCGTTCGCCTTCGGCCAGTCCGCTGTGCAGCGTGACGATGGACGTACCGTCCAGTGCGGCAAAGCGCGCCCGGAAAGCCGCTTCGAACTGAGGCGTCAAATTGATTTCGGGCACGAGGACGAGCGCCTGCGCATTGGGCTTTTCGGCCAGAATGCCAGCAAGCGCGCGAAGATACACCTCGGTTTTGCCGCTGCCCGTCACGCCGTGCAACAGGAACGGCGCAAAGCCCTTCGCGCCGCGGATTGCTTCGACGGCGGCGGCCTGCTCGTCGGTAAGCGTGGGTAAGGCGGGCGGTGGAGCGTCTGTCGGCGCCGGCGCGCGGAGCGCCTGGGCGGCCTCGATCAAATCCAGTGCCACCCAGCCTTGTGTGCGCCATGCGTCGAGCGTGGCTACGGCTTTTGGATGGAGTGCACGCGCGTCTACGGCCGGCAGAGATTCATTGTCAGCCAGCGCTTGAGCGAGCTTGCGCAGGACGCTGGCGCGCGCCGGCAAAGCATCGGGCAAAGCGGTGCGTCCTTCGGCAGTCAGCCGGTAGCGCTCTTCCGGCGCAAACAGGCGAGACCAGCGCGAAGCATCGCGCAATGCTTGCGGCAGGGCCGGCAGCGCGACTTCGCCGAGACCGCGCTGGTAGTAATCGGCGGCGAATGCTGCCAACTTGAGCCAGTCTGCGGAAAGCGGCGGGCACGCTGTGCAGACGCTGGCAACTGTTTTGAGACGCTCGTCCGGCACGTCACTGTAAGCGGTCACTTCGCACACCAGGCCGACGACATGCCGCTTGCCGAATGGCACGCTCACCAACGCGCCGGGGGTCGCGGCTTCTGGCGCCGTGCAACGATAATCGAACAAGGTCGGCAACGGATGATCGAGCGCGACACGAACGAACGAATGGGTCACGCGGCGCGGCGCTCTGCGCAGGTCCAGACCGCGCGACGTTGCGCGGCGGGGAAAGGGCTGGTGGCGGTAGCGTGCCCGAACTTAATGTAAAACTTCAAATTCGGCGCTAAGTTTTGGATTCCGCTGAACAATTGCAATTGGCCCGTTCGCCTGTGGATAACTTTGTTGAGAACTTCGCCCCGACGGGCCGGAAGCCGCGCCGCGACGGCCTTCTGTGGGGTGTCGCACATTTCGTCCGATGCCCGTCAAAGCCTTGCCAGACAAGGCTTAGATCAGATGCGCCCAAGCTGTGCAAGGGTCAGGGCACGACTAAAAGTTCTACCGCGCCGCAACGTGATGAATGTGCATAAGTCAAGTCTTGACAATTTAGCGATCGGCTTCTGACGGCCCCTCAGGCGCAAAAAATCCCCTAGATCGAGAGCCCAGTTTGCTGCGCCGCAGCTAAAACGGTAACGATTACAGCCTCATGCCAGTGCATGCGCGCCACTTCGGATGGCACGGCTGTGACGATGGACTTCATCGACAAGCTCGGCGACATTTTCCGGCGGCGTGAACTGGGAGATTCCGTGCCCGAGATTGAAGACGTGACCTGGGTGATTGCCGAAACTATCCAGCACCGCGCGTGCTTCCATACGGATCGCGGCCGGTGGTGCGAACAGGATCGACGGATCGATATTGCCCTGGAGCGCCACTTTCTCGCCCACTGTTTCACGCGCTTTGTGCAGATTCACGGTCCAGTCGAGGCCGACGGCATCCACGCCGATGTCGGCAATTTCATCCAGCCACAAACCGCCGCCCTTCGTGAACGTAATAACCGGGACTTTTTCGCCGTCATGCTCGCGCTTGAGTTGGCTCACGACCTGCTGGATGTAGTGCAAAGAAAACCGTTGATACGCACCGTCTGCAAGCGCCCCACCCCACGTGTCGAAAATCATCACCGCCTGCGCGCCGGCTTCGATTTGCGCATTGAGGTACGCGGCGACGGCCTCGGCATTGACATGGAGGATCTTGTGCATCAGGTCCGGGCGCGCGTACAGCATCGACTTGACGGTGCGGAAGTCCGCCGAGCCGCCGCCTTCGACCATGTAGCACGCCAATGTCCACGGGCTGCCGGAGAAGCCGATCAGCGGCACGCGCTGGTGGCCATGAGCGTCGGTAAGCGCGCGGCGGATTTCCCGAACGGCGTCTGTCACGTAACGCAACGTGGCGTCGATGTCCGGCACGGTGAGTCGCGCCACGTCGTCCTCCGTGCGCACGGGCCGGGAGAATTTCGGCCCCTCGCCCGCGACGAATTCGAGGCCAAGGCCCATTGCGTCGGGAACCGTGAGAATGTCGGAGAACAGAATAGCGGCGTCGAGCGGGTAGCGCTCGAGCGGCTGCAATGTCACTTCGGTCGCAAACGCAGGGTTTTTCGCCAGCCCGAGAAAACTGCCCGCGCGGCTGCGCGTGGCGTTGTACTCCGGCAGATAGCGGCCGGCCTGACGCATCAGCCAGATCGGCGTGTAGTCGGTCGGCTGGCGCAGCAGCGCGCGCAGGAAAGTGTCGTTCAGGAGTTTGTGGGCCACGTTGCTTGCGACTGAGGGCAAAGCAGCATTTTACCGGAGGCCGCCCGTTCGATCCTGCTTGATGCGGGCAATAACTGCAATGACAGCGCACCGCGTCGCCAGAATGGGGCGCCGCTTCCGCGTGCCTGAACCCGGCATGCCCTGGCTATACGGCCAATGTTCAAGCGCGCAATGGCGGGCTATGATCGATCGCCTTTACCAAACACTTACGGAAAACAGGGAGACTCGATGAAAAAGGTTGCACTTGTCCTGCTCGGCGCTTTGGCCGGTTTATTGTGGAATGCCAGCGCAACGGTTGCGCAGACCAGCCCAGGCTCCCCTGCGCCTTCGCGGCTCGACGAGATCGTCGCACGCGGCACGCTGCGCGCATGCACCACGGGTGACTACAAACCCTATTCGTTTTATAAGGCGGACGGCCAGTTCGAGGGCATCGATATCGACATGACGGAATCGCTGGCGAAGTCGCTCGGCGTGAAGGTGGAGTACGTCAAGACCTCGTGGTCGAATCTGATGAACGACTTCGTCGCGAAGTGCGACATCGGCATGGGCGGCGTGTCGCCGACGCTGGAGCGCCAGAAGCGTGCGTTCTTTACGCAGGCCTATATGGTCGACGGTAAGACGCCGATTGTCCGATGCGATGACGTCAACAAGTATCAGACCGTCGCGCAGATCGACCAGCCGAGCACCCGGGTGATCGTCAATCCAGGCGGCACTAACGAGCGCTTTGCAAAACAGTACTTCCCGCACGCGAACCTGACCGTGTATCCCGACAACGTGACGATTTTCAAGCAGATCCTTGCCGGCAAAGCCGACGTCATGGTCACGGACGCATCCGAGACCCTGCTGCAGCAGAAACTGAATCCGGGCCTGTGCTCCGTCCATCCGGACAAACCGTTTCAATATGGCGAAAAGGCATGGCTGCTGCCACGCGGCGATATCGTCTTCCAGGAATATGTGGATCAGTGGCTGCACCTCGCGCGAGCGACTGGCGAGTATCAGGCTATCTCGGATAAATGGCTGAAGTGATGGTTTGAATGTCTGGGACGATGGCGCGGCGTGGCTCGCTTGCATGCTTTTGGCAGTCGTGCGCCTAAAGGAACGTGTAACGGCAAACCGTCTCCGTGGCTCCCGGTCGTGACGTCCGGCGACTGCGCTCGCGAATGAACCGGCCCCTTTTCCGCAGGCCTTCGACTGTTTCTGTTGCGATGCAGCGCGTACTCTTGCAAAGACAAACTTTGGAGTTGCTGCATGACGTGGGGACGACGGTGCGCGCCTTTCGTCAGAAAAACGATGAGTCCACAACAAGTTCATGCGGAATTTACTTCATGGATTGCATTGCAATATGCACCACGAATGGCATTAATCGGCCGTACGAAATTGCGGGTATGTCATGGGTAAAACCTACGCTTTAAACGGGCAGTTTTAGCAAAATGTCCCGCAAACCCTTATCTGTCGGGCGTTACAACCTGAAACACTTTGTTACCGCGCTCCCCGGGTAATTCGCACACAATGCCCTCAACGGTTTCAACACGGATGTGGCTGTGTGCGTGGTGTGAGCGGATACGATGCACTTGCCGATCGGCGCATGCCGAAGCCCTGTGAAGGGGCATCCCTGCTGGGGCCGTAAATGACACAGGGTTGTCGTTCCAGTCGGTTCCTACTTTGGTCTCCTCGCGCTAACCCCGTAGCGTGTGGTTTTTAGCGGGCTCCAGGCCCGCTTTTTTTTCGTCTTGCCAAACGTTTGCGAGCCGTCTGCGACGCTTTCCGCGTCGCTGTCCGGCAGGTGTGCATTAGTTTGCTGCTCTGACCTGATCTCTCTCTCGTTGCAGACGCCGCAACCGACAACCAGCCGGGGTCTATCGCAGCTGCGCGCCGGGTTTCCTTTGACGCGCGCCGCTCACGCAGTCTTGTCTTCCTTCAGATCCAGTTCCCGGATCATCCGATCACGCATGATGAATTTCTGGACTTTGCCCGTCACGGTCATCGGCAGTTCGTCCACGAAGCGAATGTGTCTGGGTATCTTGTAGTGTGCAATCTGACCGTCACAGAACTGACGAATGTCGTCGACTGTGGCCTGCTCACCCGGGCGCAGCACGATCCACGCACACACTTCCTCGCCGTACTTCGAATCCGGCACGCCGAATACCTGCACACTCTGGATCTTCGGGTGGCGAAACAGGAACTCCTCGATTTCACGCGGGTAGATATTTTCGCCGCCGCGAATCAGCATGTCCTTCAGTCGGCCGACAATGTTGCAGTAGCCTTCGCCGTCGAGCGTAGCCAGATCGCCGGTATGCATCCAGCCGTCGACGACGCTTTCACGCGTCTTCGCCTCATCGCCCCAATAGCCCTGCATCACCGAATAGCCGCGCGTACAGAGCTCGCCGGTCTCGCCAACCGGCACAATCTCGCCTAGCGGATCGATGATCTTGACCTCCAGGTGGGGCTGGATGCGGCCGACGGTCGTGGTGCGCTTGTCGAGCGGGTCCGTGGTCGAGCTCTGGAACGACACGGGGCTCGTCTCCGTCATGCCGTAGGCGATGGTGATTTCCGCCAGGTGCATCTGCGAGACAACCTTTTTCATGGTTTCGATCGGACAAGGCGAGCCAGCCATGATGCCGGTGCGTAGCCGCGACAGGTCGTAAGTGGCGAAGCTCGGGTGATCCAGCTCGGCGATGAACATGGTCGGGACCCCATGCAACGCGGTGCACTTTTCCTCCGCGACTGCCGCGAGGGTCGCCGCGGGATCAAACCCTTCGCCCGGAAACACCATGTTCGCGCCCACCGACACGCACGCCAGCACGGCCAGCACCATACCGAAACAGTGGTACAGCGGCACGGGTATGCACAGCGCGTCCTGCTCGGTCAGACGCATCGCCATCGCAATGAAGCGGGCGTTGTTGACCACGTTGCTATGCGTGAGCGTCGCGCCTTTAGGGTTGCCCGTCGTGCCGCTCGTGAACTGGATATTGATCGGCTCGTGGCACGTGAGCGTCGCGCCGATCGCATCGAGTCTCTCGGTGTCGAGCGACGCCCGCCCTTGCTCGATCAGGTCGGAGAAACTGAGCATGCCGGGCGTTTCGGTATCGCACATGCGAATCACATAGCGCAGTTCGGGCAGACGCGCCGCGCGCAGTTCGCCCGGTGCCTGCGTGGCGAGTTCGGGCGCAAGCGTCTGGAGCATGTCGAGGTACATCGACGTCTTGAAGCGTTCCGCCGCAATGACCGCTTTGCAGCCGACCTTGTTTAACGCGTATTCCAGTTCGGCGATCCGATAGGCCGGGTTGATGTTGACGAGAATCGCGCCGATGCGAGCAGTTGCGAACTGCGTCAAGAGCCATTCGACCCGATTGGGCGACCAGATGCCGACACGATCCCCCTTCTCGATGCCCAAAGCGAGAAGACCGGATGCCAGCACGTCGACTTCATCGGCAAATTCGCGCCACGTCCAGCGAATGCGCTGCTCGCGGAACACGACGGCAGGACGGTCTGGAAAGCGCGCGACAGTATCAAGGAGGAACTGGCCCACCGTTGCTTCGCTGAGCGGAATGTCGGTCGTCCCGCGGACATACGAGAGTCCGTTCTCAGGTTCGATGAGTGCACCTTCGCCTGACGCGTACGTTGCCATGGTGTTGTCTCCGTGGGCGGATGCTCGCCCTATTGAAATGAATCTGAAACCAATTGTGCCATTCGCACGAGGCCGCCCGGCATCAAGTCTTACCCGCAGCGCCAAGGCTTGTAGGGTTACAAGCGACGACGTTTGACGTACCTGGCGAGCAGCACAATTTCGCTGACCTTTCCGTAAACGTCAAGCTCGGGGCAAAAAAAAGCAGCCGGTCAGGCTGCTTTTTCTTTGATACGTATCGCCTAGTTCTGCCCGCGCAGTTTGCGTAAACGCTGGATCGCAGCGAGCTGAGCCGTTGCGTAGGCCAGTTCCGCTTGCGCGGTTGCGTACTCCAGGTTCGAACCGGTGTTTTGCAACGCCTCTTCTGCACGCTTTCGTGCATCTTCGGCTTTGGCTTCGTCGAGATCCTTGCCGCGGATGGCGGTGTCGGCGAGAACCGTCACTGCGCCCGGCTGAATTTCGAGGATGCCGCCGGCGACGAACACGAACTCTTCGTCGCCGTTTTCAGCTTCAATGCGCACCGCACCCGGACGAATCCGCGTGATGAGCGGCGTGTGGCCCGGCAGAATGCCGAGTTCGCCCGCTTCGCCCGGCAGTGCGACGAACTTCGCCTGGCCCGAGAAGATCTGCTCTTCCGCGCTGACGACGTCTACTTTGATGGTTGCCATATCGACTCCTGTGTCGACCAGGGTTGGCGCTTCTGCGCGTACCCCGGTCCCATGCAAAGCGCGACGAGTGATTGCGTTGCCCGCCAACACTCGTGCCATGCAAGGCGTGGTTGAGTGTACCCAGAGGCGCCGTTCGCGCGATCCAGACCATTGACGGTATCCGGCTCGCGCGGATCTGCTGCGCCCGCTTCAATACCTCAACCTTTACTGGATCTTCTTGGCCTTTTCGAAGGCTTCGTCGATCGTGCCGACCATGTAGAACGCTTGTTCCGGCAGGTGGTCGCATTCGCCGTCAACGATCATCTTGAAGCCACGGATCGTTTCCTTCAGCGGCACATACTTGCCCGGCGAGCCCGTGAACACTTCAGCGACGTGGAACGGTTGCGACAGGAAACGCTGGATCTTACGAGCGCGCGCCACGGCGAGCTTGTCTTCCGGCGCCAGCTCGTCCATACCCAGAATCGCGATAATGTCGCGCAGTTCCTTGTAGCGCTGCAGCGTTTGCTGCACGCCGCGCGTGATCGAGTAGTGCTCTTCGCCGATCACGTTCGGGTCGATCTGACGCGAGGTCGAATCGAGCGGGTCCACTGCCGGGTAGATGCCCAGCGAAGCGATGTCACGCGACAACACGACGGTTGCGTCCAGGTGGCCGAAAGTCGTGGCCGGCGACGGGTCGGTCAAGTCGTCCGCAGGGACGTACACGGCCTGAACCGACGTGATCGAACCGGTCTTGGTCGACGTAATGCGCTCTTGCAGCTTACCCATTTCTTCAGCCAGCGTCGGCTGATAGCCCACTGCCGACGGCATACGGCCGAGCAGTGCCGACACTTCAGTACCGGCCAGCGTGAAACGGTAGATGTTGTCGACGAAGAACAGCACGTCCAGGCCTTCGTCGCGGAAGTACTCAGCCATGGTCAGGCCGGTCAGCGCGACGCGCAGACGGTTGCCCGGCGGCTCGTTCATCTGGCCGTACACCAGCGCGACCTTGTCCAGAACGTTCGAGTCCTTCATTTCGTGATAGAAGTCGTTCCCTTCGCGGGTACGCTCGCCAACACCAGCGAACACGGAGTAACCACCGTGTTCCTTCGCGATGTTGTTGATCAGTTCCATCATGTTCACGGTCTTGCCCACGCCGGCGCCACCGAACAGACCCACCTTGCCGCCCTTCGCGAACGGGCAGATCAGGTCGATAACCTTGATGCCGGTTTCGAGCAGTTCCGTCGACGGCGACAGTTCGTCGAACGCCGGAGCCTTCTGGTGAATGCCGCGAACCACGTCCGTATTGATCGGGCCGGCTTCGTCGATCGGGCGACCGAGCACGTCCATGATCCGGCCGAGGGTCGGCTTGCCAACCGGCACGCTGATCGGCTTGCCCGTGTTTTTCACGAGCGTGCCGCGGCGCAGCCCGTCCGATGCACCCAGACAGATGGTGCGGACGACGCCGTCGCCCAGCTGTTGCTGGACTTCGAGGGTCAGTTCCGAACCGTCGAGAATGAGCGCGTCGTAAATCTTCGGCATCTGGTCGCGCGGAAATTCCACGTCGATCACCGCGCCGATGCACTGTACGATCTTGCCTTCTACCAAAGCAGTAGTACTCATCGCTTTTCCTTTAGATACTCAATTCTTCACTCGCGCAAGGGCGCAGTTTGGTGGGGGCGCCTAGCCGGAGTGCGCCACACAGGGCGCACACGAAGCAGCGTGTCCGAACTTCAAGCTCAGACGGCCGCCGCGCCACCGACGATTTCCGACAGTTCTTTCGTGATCGCGGCCTGACGGCTCTTGTTGTACACAAGCTGCAGTTCGTTGATGACCGTCTTCGCGTTGTCCGAAGCGGCCTTCATGGCGACCATGCGGGCCGACTGCTCCGACGCCATGTTTTCCGCGACGGCCTGATAGACCAGCGCTTCGACATAACGCACCAGCAGTTCGTCCACCACCGCCTGCGCATCCGGCTCGTAGATGTAGTCCCACTGCGTAGTCGGCGTCGTGCCGTCGTCTTCCTTACGCTCGAACTGGTCTGCCGACAACGGCAGCAGTTGCTCGATCACCGGCTCCTGCTTCATCGTATTGACGAAGCGCGTGTACGCCAGATACACCGCCGAAACCTTGCCTTCCGAGTACAGGTCGAGTTGCACCTTCACCGCGCCGATCAGCTTTTCCAGATGCGGCGTGTCGCCCAGATGCACGACGTTCGACACAATCCTCGCACGCAGACGGTTCAGGAAACCCAGACCCTTGGTGCCGATCGCCGTTGCTTCGACCGTTTTGCCCTGTGTTTCCAGTTCCTTGAACTTCTGCAGCGACGCGCGCAGCACGTTGGTATTCATGCCGCCGCACAGACCCTTATCGGTCGTCACGAGGATGAAACCCGCCGTTTTTGCGCCTTCGTTCGACACCATGAACGGGTGACGATACTCAGGGTTCGCACGGCTCATGTGTGCAGCGATGTCGCGGACCTTGTCGGCATACGGGCGAGCAGCGCGCATGCGCTCCTGAGCGCGGCGCATCTTCGATGCAGCCACCATCTCCATCGCTTTCGTGATCTTGCGCGTGTTCTGCACGCTCTTGATCTTGCCGCGAATTTCCTTCATTCCAGCCATTGCTTGCTCCTTGTCGGCCCGGGTCAGCGCCTTGGGCGCTCACCCGGTCCCATGCAAAGCGATTGAAACAGCGCGGTCCGGTTGCCTTCGGCCCGCGCCGCTTCAAAATCTCTTTATGCCTTGCGGGTCACTCGCGGATCAAAATGCGCCGGACTTCTTGAAGTCTTTGAGAGCCGTGTGCAGCAGGCCTTCGTCGTCCTTCGAGAGTTCCTTGGTGTCTTCAACGCGCTTGATCAGATCAGCGTGCTTCGCCTTCAGGTAGTCGCGCAGGCCCTTTTCGAACGGCAGCACTTGCGCGACTTCCAGATCGTCGAGGTAGCCGTTGTTCGCGGAAAACAGTGCGACGGCCAGTTCCCACACCTGCAGCGGCTGATACTGCGGCTGCTTCAGCAGTTCGGTCACGCGACGGCCGCGTTCCAGCTGCTTGCGGGTTGCTTCGTCGAGGTCCGACGCGAACTGCGCGAACGCAGCCAGCTCACGGTACTGCGCGAGGTCGGTACGGATACCGCCCGACAGCTTCTTCACGACTTTGGTCTGAGCCGCACCACCGACACGCGACACCGACACGCCGGCGTTGATTGCCGGGCGGATACCTGCGTTGAAGAGGTCGGTTTCCAGGAAGATCTGGCCGTCGGTAATCGAGATCACGTTCGTCGGAACGAATGCGGTCACGTCGCCGGCTTGCGTTTCGATAACCGGCAGCGCCGTCAGCGAACCGCTCTTACCTTTGACTTCACCATTCGTGAACTTCTCGACATACTCTTCCGACACGCGAGCAGCGCGTTCGAGCAGACGCGAGTGCAGATAGAACACGTCGCCCGGATATGCTTCACGGCCCGGCGGGCGGCGCAGCAACAGCGAAATCTGACGGTACGCCCAAGCCTGCTTGGTCAAGTCGTCATAAACGATCAGCGCGTCCTGGCCGCGATCGCGGAAGTATTCGCCCATCGTGCAACCGGCGTACGGTGCGAGGTACTGCATTGCAGCCGATTCCGAAGCCGAAGCAGCCACGACGATCGTGTATTCCAGCGCGCCGGTTTCTTCCAGCTTGCGGACCACGTTCATGATCGACGAAGCCTTCTGGCCAATCGCGACGTAGATACAGAAGAGGTTCTTGCCCTTCTGGTTGATGATCGTGTCCACAGCAACCGCGGTCTTGCCGCATTGACGGTCGCCAATGATCAGCTCGCGCTGGCCACGGCCAACCGGCACCATTGCGTCGATCGACTTCAAACCGGTCTGAACCGGCTCGGACACCGACTTACGCCAGATCACGCCCGGCGCGATTTTTTCGATTGCGTCGGTTGCTTTTGCGTTGATCGGGCCCTTGCCGTCGATCGGGTTACCGAGTGCGTCGACCACGCGGCCGAGCAGTTCCGGGCCCACCGGCACTTCGAGAATACGGCCCGTCGTCTTGACGATGTCGCCTTCCGAAATGTGTTCGTACTCACCCAGAATCACGGCACCGACCGAGTCGCGCTCGAGGTTCAGTGCGAGACCATAAGTGTTGCCCGGGAATTCGAGCATTTCGCCTTGCATCACTTCCGACAGGCCGTGAATACGCACGATACCGTCGGTCACGGAGATCACCGTGCCCTGATTGCGAACGTCTGCGCTCGCTTCAAGGCCCTGGATCCGGCTCTTGATCAGCTCGCTGATCTCAGAGGGATTGAGTTGCATTATTCGCTCCTGATAGTCAATTCTGTTGCGTGCCAGCCGCTTCGGCGCAATAAGCGCTTCAGGCCGTCAGAGCCGTTTGCATGCTGGCAAGCCGCGCGCGGACCGAGGTATCGAGCACTTCATCGCCGACCGTCACCCGCACGCCGCCGATCAGCGACGAGTCGGTCTGGACGGTCGGTTTCAGCTTGCGTTTGAACTTGCGTTCGAGACTTGCGACAAGGTCGTTCAACTGCTCGCCTTCGAGCGGGAATGCGCTGACGATCAGCACATCGGCCGCCCCTTCGCGGGCGTTCTTCAACTCTTCGAACTGCGCGGCGATTTCCGGCAGCAATTCCAGGCGATGGTTGTCCACCAGCATCTGCACGAGGTTTTTCGCCTGCGCATTGTCCTTGAGCGGCGACTTGACCGCGGCCAGCAGCAGTTCGCTGACCTGGGCACGGCTCACTTTCGGGCTCGAGGCGATCGACAGCACTTCGGGCAGACGCGCAACCTGTGCCAGCTCCTGCACGAGCGTGGACCAGGCGGCGATGTCACCAGCTTCGGCCACGCCAAACAGCGCTTCTGCGTACGGACGGGCGATGGTTGCAAGTTCGGCCATGATCAGAGCTCGGCTTTCAGTTGATTCAGCAGGTCAGCATGCGCCGCCTGGTCGACTTCGCGCTTCAGGATCTGTTCAGCGCCCTTCACGGCGAGTGCAGCGACTTCGCCGCGCAGCATTTCGCGCGCCTTCACAACTTGCTGCTCCGCATCGGCTTTCGCTTGCGCGATGATGCGAGCGGCTTCGGCTTGCGCTTGCGCCTTGATTTCGTCAGCCACGGCGACCGCGCGTTTTTCCGCGTCGGCGATACGTTGCTGGCCGTCATTGCGAGCCTGGGCCAATTCCTGGTCGACGCGCTTGTGAGCGGCTTCGAGTTCGGCCTTGCCCTTTTCCGCAGCCGACAAACCGTCAGCGATCTTCTTCGAGCGCTCGTCGAGGGCGTTGATCAGCGGCGGCCACACGAACTTCATCGTGAACCACGCGAGGATCAGGAACACGACCATTTGCGCAAACAGGGTTGCGTTGAGATTCACGGTGTTTCCTTAAACGTTGCTAGTTCGGAAAGTGAAACGGCAAGGCGCTCATCGATTCTGTATTCGATCAGCGCCTCAGTGCCCGTTCCGCCCTGCGCCTTCAGTTATAGCTCAGGCGCACACTTCCGAGGAACCTCAGCCTGCCAGCTTCGACAGCAGCGGGTTCGCAAACGCAAACAGCATTGCCACACCGACGCCAATCAGGAACGCCGCATCGATCAGACCAGCCAGCAGGAACATCTTGGTTTGCAGCGGGTTCATCAGTTCCGGCTGACGAGCACATGCTTCGATGTACTTGCCGCCCATCAGGCCGATACCGATACAGGCGCCGATTGCACCCAGGCCGATGATGATGCCGATACCGATGGCGGTCAGACCCTGGATGTTGGCGATGAAAGCTTGCATGATCACTCCTTTGTGAAAAGTCTTTTAGAACTGGTTGGAACTGGGGATTTAAAACTGCGATTCTTTGACCGACAGCGCAGGTTAGTGCGTGTCGTGTGCCTGGCCGATGTACACCAGCGTCAGCATCATGAAAATGAACGCCTGCAGCAGAACGATCAGGATGTGGAAGATTGCCCACACGCTGCCGGCGATCACGTGGCCGATGAAGCCAAGCACCGTCGTGTCCGCGCCGAAGCTCCAGATGCTGCCGAGCAGGGCAATCAGCAGGAACAACAGTTCGCCCGCGTACATGTTGCCGAACAGCCGCATGCCGAGCGAGACCGTCTTCGCGACGAACTCGATGATGTTCAGTGCAAGGTTCGGGATCCACAGAAGCGGATGCGCGCCGAACGGGGCCGACAGCAGTTCGTGCACGAAGCCGCCTGCGCCCTTGATCTTGAAGTTGTAGTAAATCATCAGCGCGAACACACCGAGGGCAATGCCGAGCGTACCGTTCAGATCAGCGGTCGGAACAATGCGGTGGTGCGGGATGACTTCGGACAGACCGAGCCAGCCAATTACGTGGCCGGGCAGGTCGACGGGGATGAAGTCGAGCGAATTCATCAGCGCGACCCAGACGAACACGGTGAGTGCCAGCGGGGCGATGAAAGTACGCGTGCCGTGGATCATCGATTTCGATTGATCCTCGACCATTTCCACCAGCATTTCGATCGCGCACTGGAAACGGCCCGGCACGCCGGACGTTGCCTTGCGGGCAGCGAGATGCAGAATGAAGATGGTGGCCAGACCGCAAACGATCGACCAGAAGAGGGTGTCCAGATTCCACACGTGAATGTCGAAAATCGACGTCTGGTGCGCGGTGGAAAAGTTCTGCAAGTGGTGCGCGATGTACTCGGACGGATCCATCGCGCGCGTGCCTTCGCTAGCTGCCATATCGTTAAAGCCACCCAAATTGTCGAAAATCTTTTTAGGCTGCACCCGCAGCAATTCTCTATTGCGGGAACACGCCGGGTGCGGAGCCTGTCAATCCGCACACCTCGTACCAGCGCTGCGCGCTGGTCTTAAATTTTTTGCTGCTACATTTTTGCCGCTGCTACCTTAGCGCCACGCCAGGGCGATCCAGTATGTTTTGAGCGCGATGAGGTAAGTCACGAGCAGCGGAACCCAGCGTACGTCGTGATACCAGAAGGCGATGGCTACAAACATCGCGATCGTTGTCCCCATCTTGAGCGCTTCGCCGATCATCCAGCTCATTACCGTTTCGGCGCCGCTCAGCGTTCTAAGTCGTGCCGCGAATAACGCGCCCGGCACCCAGCAGATCGCACCTCCCAGGAACGCTGACAGCGCAGCAGCGCCCGGCGGCTTATAGAACAGCCACCACACCAGCGTAGCACCCAGGGACAAAACCATTTGCGCCGCCACGACCTTAAACGGCGTAACGCGCGATGGACGACTCACATTCGGACCAAACAGCTTCTCGGCCTCGGCCCGCGTGAGCGGAACGACATTGTTATCTTGCTGCTCGGCGTCCCACGCTTCGTCAGACAGGGCGCGCTGACCACCAGACGCGTCGGGAATGGTGCCTTCGCGGTGCTCGTCGCGCCCATTTGCCGGCGCTTGATTCGACGCTTTGACCGCCATTGCCGTGTTCCGAATGTCTTGTTCAGTCCGCCAGCTTACGCTGCGCTTACGGGGTTGCCGTGCAATTAAATCCGGGCGATTGTAAGCGATAGTTGCAGGCAATTCAAGACTTTAGGGCCTTCAATAAGGCGTGGGAAAAGCGTGGCGACAACGCGCAAACCGAACTCAAGCGTCCCGAAACACCAGAAATGTAAGGCAGCAGGTTACTGTACAGCGTGCTCGTGCGCTTAAACTATGACGCGCGATGAACTGTACCGTTCAAACGCCTCGGTGCACGTCTCGAAAATGCAACAAGCACACATTTTCATAGCCGCGCAGAGATCTGCTGGGCACGCGGGCACTACGTTGTGTCGTAGCGCGTGCAAGTGTCGGTCGGGCTCGCAGAGTGATTCGGTTCGCCACGACGCTGCACCTCTTCTCCGCCAGTCAAGCTGGTTCAAACTCAGTGATCCTTAATTGTTCGATGAGTATTTAATTAGGAATCCATTCTATATCCATCGCCGAGCTTGCCGCTTGGGAGTCGGGGCGCCCGCTTCGGGCACCCGCAACGTCTTCTTCGGGTACCGCTATCAGGCCGTCGCGTTTCCGCGCAATTTGACGAGAATGCCCTCGAGCGCGTCCAGGTCGCCGAAATCGACCAGCACCTGCCCACGGCCACGTCGGCCGAGTTTGATCTTGACGGTTGCCGCCAGCAGATCCGACAACTCTTCCTCGAGCCGGCGCGTATCGCGACCGCCGTCGGCATTGGCGCGCGACTTCACGGCGGGTGCGGCCTTCGTGGTAGCCGTGACGAGCTTTTCGGTCTCGCGCACAGACATTCGTTTGTTCACCACCTGATTGGCGAGCGTGATCTGTGTCGCGGCGTCGACGGCAAGCAACGCGCGCGCGTGTCCCATGTCGAGATCGCCGGCAAGCAACATTGTCTGCACGGGCGTAGCAAGGTTGAGCAGACGCAGGAGATTCGACACCGCGCTTCGCGAGCGCCCGACCGACTCCGCCGCTTGTTCGTGCGTAAAGTTGAATTCATCGAGCAAGCGCTGAATCCCTTGCGCTTCTTCCAAAGGATTCAAATCTTCGCGCTGAATATTCTCAATCAGCGCCATGGCGGCCGCCGCCTGGTCCGGCACGTCCTTGACGAGCACCGGCACTTCTTCGAGACCCGCCAGACGCGCCGCGCGGAACCGCCGCTCACCGGCAATGATCTCGTATTTATCTGCCGACACCGGGCGCACGAGGATCGGTTGCATCAGTCCCTGCGCGCGGATGCTGGCTGCTAGTTCCTGAAGCGCGCCCTCGTCCATGCGCGTGCGCGGCTGATATTTGCCCGCCTGCATCTTGCTGAGCGGCAGCACGTTCGGCGCGCCTTCGATCGCCACCGCTTCGGCGATATCCGGGCTGCCGCCAAGCAACGCTTCCAGCCCGCGTCCTAATCCCTTCTTTCTTGCTACTGCGTTCATCGTGCTTCCTCGATCCGCTTAGGATGCCTGGGGCGCGTCAGTCAACGCACGCACCCGCTCAATCATTTCCACGCCGAACTGCACATACGCCTGTGCGCCGCGCGACGCCTTGTCGAATACCACGCCCGGTAACCCGTAACTCGGCGCTTCCGCGAGGCGCACGTTACGCGGAATCACCGCATCGAACACCTTGTCGCCGAAATGCTCTTTCAGTTGATCCGATACTTGCTGCTGAAGCGTGATACGCGGGTCGAACATCACGCGCAGCAGGCCGATCACCTTCAGCTCGCGATTCAGGTTTGCATGGACCTGCTTGATCGTGTTGACGAGGTCGGACAGACCTTCCAGGGCAAAGTACTCGCACTGCATGGGTATAACGACACCGTGGGCGGCGCACAGGCCATTCAGCGTCAGCAGCGACAGCGCCGGCGGGCAATCGATCAGCACGAAGTCATACTCGCTTTCTACCGCAGCCAGCGCCACTTTCAGTTGCCGCTCACGATTCTGGATGCTGACCAGTTCCACTTCGGCGCCAGCCAGTTCGCGATTCGCCGGCAGAACGTCGTAGCCGACCGCCTCCGGCCGAATCCGCGCATCGGCTACCGACGCGCCATCCACCAGCACCTCGTAGACGGTGGTTGCGCACGCGGCCTTATCGATGCCGCTGCCCATCGTGGCGTTGCCCTGCGGGTCCAGGTCGATAAGAAGGACCCGCTGTCCCTGCGCTGCCAAGCTCGCGGCCAGATTCACTGCAGTCGTCGTTTTGCCGACGCCGCCCTTCTGGTTCGCAACGCAGAAGATTTTTGCCATCGTTGGTGTGTCCCTTTTGCTGCTAGATAGTGATGAACGGGGGTTTCGCTTCCCGCTGTCTCAGCGTGCCGTGGCTGGCGGACGATGCCGTCACCTGGCTTCGTCGACGAGAACCTTGATCAGGTGGCGCTCTGCTTCCAGCAATGGCACGTCGAGCCGTATTACCTGTTGCACGTGGGCGTAGGCCGGCAGACGCTCGATTTCCCCGTCTGGACGCACGCCTTTCATTGCCCAGATCGCACCCTTGTCCGCAACCAGATGACGGGCCAGTGTAACGAAATCCGTGAGCTCTGCGAATGCGCGGGAAACGATTATGTCGAACCTGGCTGGGACTTCGGCCCCTGCGCGCAGTGTTTCCACACGGCCCGTCACAACGGAGAGGTTGCCTAAGCCGAGCTCGGCTTTGGCTTGCGCCAGGAATGCGGTTTTCTTGTGAACAATGTCATTCACCGTAACGGTCCATTCCGGCAACACGATCCCCAACACGATCCCCGGCAGTCCGCCGCCCGAGCCCACATCGAGAGCCGACGACGGTCCGCGCGTCGCAAGATGCGGGACGATGGACAGCGAATCCAGAATGTGCTGAATGAGCATTTGACGGGGATCGCGAATCGCCGTCAGGTTATAGACCGCATTCCACTTGGACAACAGCGCGACATAGTCCAGAAGCTTGTCGCGCTGCGCCGCGCTTAGATCGAGGCTCAGCTTGCCGATACCCTCTTCGAGCAAAGTCGCCAGTTCGCCTCGATTTGCGCCCTTCTGCGTTACCGTCATTGCGTCACCGGCGTGCCGTCGTTTCCGGGCTTAACCGACTCTCTCGCCTTCCCACGTCGACCCAAGCCACGTTTCAGATGGACCATCAGCAGCGAAATAGCCGCAGGCGTAATCCCCGAGATTCGTGAAGCCTGCCCGATGGTTTCCGGTCGGAACTGGGTCAGCTTCTGGCGCGCCTCGAAAGACAGGCCGCGAACTTCCGCGTAGTCCAATCCTTCGGGAAGACGCGTGTTTTCATGAGCCTCGTTCCGTTCGATTTCGCCTGCCTGACGGTCGATATACCCCTGATACTTGATGCCGATCTCGATCTGTTCCTTGATTTGCGCGACCAACACCTGATCGTCTGCAAGCGGTTCCGGAGCAACGCAACTGCCGCCCCGCAGGCCGCACACGCCGTCATAGCTCACGCCGGGGCGCCGCAGAAGGTCAGCCAGACTGTATTCATGGTCGATCGGCTTGCCAAGCAGCGCTGTCGCCTCATCGGCGGACAAGGTTTTAGGGTTGACCCAAGTTGTGCGAAGGCGCTCTGTTTCACGTGAAACAGCGCCGCGCTTGCGGCTGAATGCATCCCAGCGGGTGTCGTCGACTACGCCAAGTTCGCGCCCCACTTCAGTCAAACGCATATCCGCATTATCTTCCCGCAGACTCAAGCGATATTCTGCGCGGCTTGTGAACATACGATACGGCTCTGAAACGCCACGCGTGACGAGGTCGTCGACCAATACGCCAAGGTAAGCCTGATCGCGGCGTGGACACCAAGCGTCCCTCCCCTGCACGAACAGCCCCGCGTTGATCCCAGCCAGCAGGCCTTGGGCGGCGGCTTCCTCATAACCCGTCGTTCCATTAATCTGGCCCGCGAAAAACAAGCCGTTGATCACCTTCGTCTCAAGCGAAGCCTTCAGGCCACGCGGGTCGAAGTAGTCATACTCGATTGCATAACCCGGCCGAAGAATATGCGCGTGCTCCAGGCCCCGCATCGAGCGGACGAGCTCAAGCTGTACGTCAAACGGCAGACTGGTCGAGATACCGTTCGGATAGAACTCGTTCGTGGTCAGGCCTTCCGGCTCAAGGAATATCTGGTGCGATTCTTTCGAAGCAAAACGGTGGATCTTGTCCTCAATCGATGGGCAATACCGCGGCCCGACTCCCTCAATCACTCCCGTGTACATCGGCGAACGATCCAGTCCGCCGCGAATAATGTCATGCGTGCGCTCATTGGTATGTGTGACCCAGCAAGGCACCTGACGCGGGTGTTGCTCCACTCGCCCGAGAAACGAAAACACGGGCACTGGATCGAGATCGCCAGGCTGCTCTTCCAGTCTTGAAAAGTCGATCGTCCGACCATCGATGCGAGGCGGCGTACCGGTTTTAAGACGGCCCTGTGGCAGCTTCAATTCCTTGAGTCGCGCCGACAGCGACACAGCGGCAGGGTCGCCTGCGCGTCCGCCCGTGTAATTATTCAATCCGACATGGATTTTGCCGTCCAGGAAAGTCCCAGCCGTCAGCACGACGGCGCGCGCGCGGAAACGCACTCCCACCTGCGTCACCGCCCCCACGACGCGGTCGCCCTCCACCATCAGGTCTTCGACTGCCTGCTGAAAGAGCCACAAATTCGGCTGGTTTTCCAGTCGGTGCCGAATCGCCTGCTTGTAAAGCAGCCGATCGGCCTGAGCGCGCGTCGCCCGCACGGCTGGCCCTTTCGACGAATTCAGGATACGGAACTGGATGCCGGCTTCGTCCGTGGCGGCCGCCATAGCGCCGCCGAGAGCATCGACCTCCTTGACCAGATGGCCCTTGCCGATACCGCCGATGGACGGATTGCAGCTCATGTGACCGAGGGTTTCGATGTTATGCGTTAGCAGGAGCGTGGTGTTGCCCATGCGTGCCGAGGCCAACGCGGCTTCAGTACCGGCGTGACCACCACCGACGACAATGACGTCAAATTCTGTTGGGAAGAGCATTGCGGATCTCACGCCAGATCGTCGCGTGAGCCTTCAAAGTAGAAAAGTATGGGCGAATTATAACGGGTTCGGTTTAGACCCGAATTCGGCAGATTCGTGAATCAAAGAAAAAGCGGTGTGTTTCACGTGAAACACACCGCTTCAAAAGGCGACAACAGAATGCCGAAGACGACTGCTACGCCGCTTTCTTTGCCAATCCCAGATAGGTTTCGATCACCCGCGGATTCTGCGCCAATTCGATCGCCGGACCTTCAAGCGCCAGTTCGCCCGTCTCCAGCACGTACCCATAGTCGGAAATCTGCAAGGCTGCGCGCGCATTCTGCTCAATCAGCAGAGTGGCAACGCCGGTCTGACGTAACGCGCTAATAATATGGAAGATCTCTTTCACGATCAACGGAGCAAGGCCGAGGCTGGGCTCATCCAGCATTAGCAGGTCGGGTTTGCCCATGAGCGCCCGACCGACCGCCAGCATCTGCCGCTCGCCGCCAGAGAGCGTTCCAGCCGCCTGCTTGCGGCGCTCCTTCAGCCGGGGGAACAGCTCGAACACATGGTCCAGCTGGTCGAGGAAATTGCGCTCCCCCGCACGTTTGCGCCGATATGCGCCGAGCACCAGATTGTCTTCAACGGTCATGGACGAAAACAATTCACGCTTCTCCGGCACCAGACACATTCCGCGCGCCACCCGCTTTTCGACCGGAACTGCGCCGACTTCTTCACCTCGGTAAGTGATCGCACCCTTTGCATGCCCGGAAGTCGGCAATGCTCCCATGATGGCGTTCAGAAGCGTGGACTTGCCCGCTCCGTTCGGCCCAATCACGGACACGATTTGCCCTGCCCTCACCTGAATGGCAGCGCCATGCAACGCCTCCACCTTTCCATAGCGCACCGAAAGACCGGCGACCTCGAGAATCGGCGCTGCGTCGTTCACTGTGTTGTCCATCATTCCACTCCGCCAAGATACGCTTCGAGCACGGCAGGATCCTGCTGCACTTCCTGAGGCAGCCCTTCTGCGATGCGCGTTCCAAACTCCATCACCACCAGGCGGTCGGTCAGATTCATCACGAAATCCATATCGTGCTCGACGAGCAGAACGCTCATGCCTTCGGCTTTCAAGCGACGGAGCAAGTCAGCGAGTTGCAGTTTCTCCTGATAACGAAGGCCCGCAGCCGGTTCATCCAGCAACAGCAACGTCGGATCGCAGCACAAGGCCCGTGCGATCTCGAGAATCCGCTGCTGACCGAGCGCCAGGCTGCCGGCTTCGTCGTACATGTGCTGCTCGAGCCCGACCCGGCGAATCTGTCGCGCGGCTTCCGCCATCAAACGCGCTTCCTCGGCACCGTTCAAGTGGGCGATGCTGCGCCAGACACCGGCCTGCCCCCGCAGATGCGCACCAATCGCGACGTTTTCGAGGACCGTCATGCCAGGCAGCATCTTCACATGCTGAAAAGTGCGTCCAATACCGCGCTTGACGATTTCGCGCGAGGTCAGCGAGTCGATGCGCTCGCCACGAAACGTGATCTCGCCGCTCGTTGCCTGCAGCACGCCCGTCACCAGATTAAAGGTGGTCGACTTGCCCGCGCCGTTCGGACCGATCAAGCCGATGATCTGCCCTGCCTTCACCTGGAAGCTGACGTCGTTGACCGCCACTAATCCGCCGAACTGCTTGCGCGCCTTGTTTACGGTCAGGAGATCCTCTCCCGCAGCGGGTTTGCTGCGCTGCGGCAGCGGCTCGGCATGATCCGCGAGGTGAGCGCGCGGGCCTTTCGGAAAGAATCGGGCAACGAACGGCCACACGCCTTGTCGCGCGTACTGCAACAACAACACCATCAGAATGCCGAACACGATCACTTCGAAGTTGCCGTTTTCGCCCAGCAGTTTCGGGAGCAGCGTCTGCAGATAATCCTGCAGGATGGTGAGAATTGCCGCACCAAGCACGGCACCCCACACATGCGAGACACCGCCCACCACGGCCATGAACAGAAACTCGATGCCATGATTCAGACCGAACGGCGTCGGATTCACGGCCCGCTGCAGATGCGCATACAGGAACCCGGAAATCGACGCCAATACTGCCGCATAGACGAAGATCACCACCCGCATCCACCCCGTGTTGACGCCCATCGCTTCTGCCATCAGGCCGCCGCCACGCAACGCCCGAATCGCGCGGCCGGGCCGGCTGTTAAGCAGATTTTGAACAGAAATCACCGCGCCAAGCACGACCAGCCAGATCAGGTAATAGATATGGCGGCCGGACTCCAGATTGATACCGAACACGTTCAGGACTGGAATGCCGTTGATCCCGTCGTATTTGCCGAGCATTTCCAGGTTGCCGAACAGGTAGAAGAGCGCGAGGCCCCACGCGATCGTGCCGAGCGGCAGGAAGTGTCCGGACAGACGCATTGTCACGAGACCCAGCATCAATGCGATGAACGCCGTTACGAGGACACCCGCGATTAGCGCGAGCCACGGCGACACTCCGTACTGCGTCGTCAGATAAGCCGTTGCATACGCGCCGATACCGACGAACGCCGCCTGACCGAAACTGGTCATCCCGCCGATACCCGTCAGCAGCACGAGCCCGATTGCGACGATCGAATACAGGCCGATGTAGTTGAGAAGCGTCACCCAATACTCAGGGATGTGAACTGGCTGCGGCAAGACTGGCAGCGCAAACAGCACCACGAGGAACAGCCAGAAGAACTTGTTTTGCATGATCCGTTTCATCGCGTCACTCCTCGTCTTCTTCCGAGTGCGGGCTGGCCAGACTTCGCCACAGCAGCACAGGAATGATGAGCGTGAACACGATGACTTCCTTGTAAGCGCTCGCCCAGAACGACGAATAAGATTCCAGCAAGCCGACCAGGATTGAACCCGCCGCCGCCAGCGGATAGCTGACAAGACCGCCGATAATTGCGCCGACAAAGCCCTTCAGACCGATCAGAAAGCCCGAGTCGTAGTAGATGGTAGTCAGCGGTGCAACGAGAATGCCGCACAGCGCGCCGAGACCGGCGGCAAGTGTGAACGCGAGCCGCCCCGCCTGTGTCGTGCCGATGCCGACGAGCCGCGCGCCCAGCCGGTTGACCGACGTTGCGCGCAACGCTTTACCGGAAATCGAGCGGTCGAAGTACAGATAGAGCGCGCCGATCAGCACGACCGCGGTCCCGACGACCCACAGGCTTTGGCCGGAGATGGACAGGCTGCCGACATTGAACGTCGCGTCCGAGAACGCCGTGGTGCGGGACCCTTCCGCGCCGAACATCACGAGCCCGAGGCCGACCATCGCGAAGTGCACGGCCACCGCCACGATCAGCAACAGCAACGTGGTCGCTTCGGCGATCGGCTCATAGGCCAGCCGATACACGAACGGCCCCATCGGAATCACGATCAACAGCGTCAGCGCGATCTGCGCGAGCATCGGAAGCGGCTGAAGAAAAACGCCGCGCGTCAGTGCGTAGACGGCAACCGGAAACAGCAGGTATTTGCCGGCCAGCAGCGCCAACGTACGCGCCGCATGCCGGCGCCGCTCGGGATGCCGCACCATCGCCGCAACGTCGACGACAAAACATGCCGCGCCCATTGCCATCAGCAGCCAGCAGGTGGCCGGAAATTTTTGTGTCTGCAGTGCGGCGAGCGTCAACGCGCCGTACGAAACGAACTCGCCCTGCGGAATGAAGATCACCCGCGTCACGGAGAACACCAGCACCAGCGCAAGCGCGAGCAGCGCGTAAATCGCGCCAGTGGTGATGCCATCCTGCGCAAGGATCGCCGCAATTGATAGATCCATACTTCCTCGTCCTGAAGCGTCGAATGCGAAACCGGGAAACAGTCATGGCGGCACAGCCTGCGGCCGCCGACCTGCAGCGCCTGAAAAGACGGCCGCCGCGCCGGTACACGGCGTGGCGGCCGTTGCCACTGTCATCGAACAGCGTGGCAATGCGGCATCAAGTGCCGCACGTGGCGCGAGAGGCGCGTATTGTTTTTCTTAGTTGTTCTGCAGCTTCCACTTGCCGTCGACAATCTGCACGATCACGCGTGCGCGTTTGTCGAGGCCGTTGTGGTCGGTCGAGCTCATGTTGAAAATGCCATGCGACGCCGGCAGTTCCTTGATGTTTTCCAACGCGCCGCGCAGCGCCACGCGAAACGCTTCCGTGCCCGGCTGCGCCGTCTTCAAGGCGACCGGAATGGCCACCTGCAGCATCTGGCCTGCGTCCCAGGCGTGACCGCCGAAGGTTGCCACCGAACCCACGCCATACGCCTGCTCATACGCTGCCTTGTAGGCGAGCGACGACTTCTTGACCGGATTCGAATCAGGCAGCTGATCGGCGACGAGGATCGGGCCGGCCGGTAGGAATTCGCCTTCGCAGTCCTTTCCACACACACGCAGGAAGTCGTTATTGGCAACGCCATGCGTCTGATACACCTTGCCCTTGTATCCACGCTCCTTGAGCGTCTTGGCCGGCAGCGCCGACGGCGTGCCCGCTCCCGCAATCAGCACCGCGTCGGGATTCGCCCCTATCGTCTTGAGCACCTGCCCCGTCACCGAGGCGTCGGTACGGTTAAAGCGCTCGTTCGACACGATCTTCAGATGGTGCGCCGCAGCCGCAGTCGTGAAGACGCTGTTCCAGCCGTCGCCGTAGGCATCTGCGAAGCCGATGAAGCCCACGGTTTTCACACCGTGATGTTCCATGTAGTCGGCGATGGCGTCGGCCATCAGGCTATCGTTTTGCGGCGGTTTGAAAGCCCACGCGCGCTTCGCGTCCATCGGCGAGATGATCGCTGCCGACGCCGCCAGCGAAATGACCGGCGTCTTGCCTTCGGCTGCGGGGTCGAGCATGGCGAGCGAATTCGGCGTGACGGTCGAGCCGATGATGGCATCGACGTGGTCCTCGTCGATCAGCTTGCGAGTGTTCTGCACAGCCTTGCCGGTGTCCGACGCGTCATCGAGAATGATGTACTGCACAGTCTTGCCGCCGATCTCTTTAGGCAACAGCGCGATGGTGTTCTTTTCAGGAATCCCGAGCGATGCGGCAGGCCCCGTGGTGGACAGCGTCACGCCGATTTTCACCTGCGCGAAGGCCGCGCCCGCGCCGCACATCAGCGCGATTGCGATGCCCGTGCGTACCCATTGCTTTTTCTTTGTCATTGCCAGTCTCCGAACGCTTTGAAGCGCATATCTGTAATCCGACTCATGGGCCGGGTGTCTGAATCTAGTTATAGGGTTCAGGCGTGCCAAGCATGGTTTTCCCTGCATGACGCGTACGCTTTCACCGCTTTCCCTGGTGCTACTCCCTGCTGCGAAACTTCACGATGCGTTCTCATATACGCTCGCATCGCATGAGTTGCCGCCGCGATCGCTGCTGCGAGTCTGCTCATAAACTACTAACATGTTAGTAGTATTGCGTTCTGCATCATGGACGGTCAATAGACTGTCGCCCCAATGCGGGTTTGTCCTGAAGCGGCCTAACCACAACCGGCCGCGTATTCTCACGTTGCTCAACGCAATAAAAAAGACGCGGCAACTGCACGCGTCTTTTTGTATGGGTTTCCGTATCGTTTCGCCTTCGCTCAGTCGCCGGACAGCTTCCACTTCCCGCCGGCAATCTCAACCATCACGCGCGCCCGCTGGTCGAGTCCAGAGTGGTCATTCGCGCTCATGTTGAAGATGCCGTGTGAAGCAGGCATGTCTTTCGTGCTTTCCAACGCCGCACGCAATGCCTCGCGAAACGCGGGCGTGCCGGGTTGGCCCTTCTTCAGTGCGACCGGAATCGCGTGCTGCAACAGCAGACCGGCGTCCCATGCATGACCACCGAACGTGGACACCGAACCCGCGCCGTATGCCGCCTCATAGGCGCGCTTATACGCGAGGGCAGTCTTTTTCACGGGATTCGAATCAGGCAGTTGGTCCGCGACCAGCAACGGACCCGCGGGCAGATACGTACCTTCGCAATCTTTGCCGCACACGCGCAGGAAATCGTTATTTGCGACGCCGTGCGTCTGATAGTACTTGCCCTTGTAGCCGCGTTCGCGAAGCGTTTTCTGCGGCAACGCGGCGGGCGTGCCGGCGCCGGCAATCAACACCGCGTCCGGATTTTGCGACATCACTTTCAGCACCTGTCCCGTGACCGACGCGTCGTTGCGCGCGAAGCGTTCATTGGCGACGATCCTGATCTTCGCGAGGTCTGCGGCCTTGCCGAATTCCTTGAACCAGTTTTCGCCGTAAGCGTCGGAAAAGCCGATGAATGCCACCGTCTTCACGCCGTGATTCGACATGTGCTGGGCAATCGCAGTGGCCATCAGAATGTCGTTCTGCGGCGTTTTGAAAACCCACGCCCGCTTTGCGTCCATCGGCTCGACAATACTCGCGGCGGCAGCCATTGAGATCATTGGCGTACTGCTTTCTGCGGCGACGTCGATCATGGCAAGCGAGTTCGGCACGACCGTGGAGCCGATCAGCGCGTCGACGTGATCTTCGCTCGTGAGCTTGCGGGCGTTCTTCACGGCCTGGGTGGAATCTGTGGCGTCGTCGAGCACGATGTATTCGATTTTCTGCCCGGCCACCTCTTTAGGCAGCAGCGCAATCGTGTTCTTTTCCGGAATGCCAAGCGACGCGGCAGGGCCGGTCGCCGAGACCGTCACGCCGACTTTCACGTCTGCAAAAACGTGCCCACTCCAAACTGCACAAACTCCGGTAGCGACCCATGCCGCGCTTATCCATCGCAATGCCGACTTCATCCTGCTCCTCTGACTACCCCGTTATCTATTCGACTGAATCCGCAGAATAAATCAGCGGATCAAAACCCGACCCAGCGGTCGGTTAATAGCGAGTGTAGCGGACCAAAGCGCCGTCCCGCAAGCGATTTACAGGATCAAATGTGTGAAAAAAAGGATGATTGTACGAATGGAAATGACCACTCATTTTTGAAAGTCATTCAATTGCGCTTGACGAAAAGCACAAATAAAAAGCGCTGTTGGATATCAATCCAACAGCGCTTTCCGTCTGGGCACTTGGTGCCTCATTGTCTCCTCGTTCTCCACCTGCAAAATTCGTGGTGCATCAGAACTGCATGAAGATTAAACGAGCACCTTAGCCGCTACAACTAGCAATTACCCTAGTGGTGCAGCCCGGCACTGAAACGGGGCACATTTGCGCCACTTCGTCTCGCTGCGGGCACGACTCACACGAACGGCAGAGTATAACGTCATTGTCTTGCGGCCTACGCGACCGATATATCGGAGACCAAACTAATTCACACACTGACGCCGTTGCCCTGCGTCACGCCCTCAAGGGCCGCACCCGCGCGATGATCTCACCCACGATGCCGCGCCGGAATGCCAGCACGCAAGCGATGAAAATCAGCCCCGTTACGATGGTCACCGATTCTCCCAGCGAGCGAAACCACTCGACGCCGGTGGACGTGGCCAGCGCCCCGCCGATATCGCCGAGGCGATCCTCCAAGGCCACGATCAACGCCGCGCCGAGCAACGGTCCAAAAAGTGTACCCATGCCGCCGACAAGCGTCATCAGCACGACGAGCCCGGACATCGTCCAGTAGGCGTCGCTCAGCGTCTCGAAACCTTGCACCAGTACTTTCAGCGAACCGGCCAGCCCTGCGAGTCCAGCCGACAGAATGAACGCGAGCAGCTTGAAGCGATCCGTGTCATAGCCCAGCGAAATCGCGCGCGGCTCGTTCTCCTTGATTGCGACGAGCACCTGACCGAACGGCGAATGCACGATCCGCACGATCAGCAGAAAGGCCAGCACCATCACCGCGAGCACGACGAAGTACAACGCGACATCCGACGACAGATCGAGCACGCCAAAGAGCTTGCCGCGCGGCACGCCTTGCAACCCGTCTTCTCCGTGCGTGAAGGGCGCCTGCAGGAACACGAAGTAGACCATCTGCGCGAGTGCGAGCGTCACCATTGCAAAGTAGATGCCCTGCCGGCGAATCGCGAAGATGCCGACCACGAGACCCAGCAGCGTCGCTGCCGCGGTGCCGGTGAGCACGCCGAGTTCCGGAGCAAAATTGAGCGACTGGATCGCATAGCCGGTGATGTATCCGGCCGTCGCGAGAAACATTGCATGACCGAACGACAATAAACCGGTGTAGCCAATCAGCAGATTGAACGCCGCCGCAAAGAGCGCGAAGCACAACACCTTCATGACGAAGAGCGGGTAAATGCCGAGCACGGGTACCGCGAGCAGCACGATCAGCAGCAGACCGTAAAGGATTTTTCTCTGCATCATTTTTCCTTGCCGAAGAGACCCGCCGGGCGCACCAGCAGCACGAGCGCCATGATCACGAACACCACGGTCGCCGACGCCTCCGGATAGAACACGCGCGTCAGCCCTTCGATCACGCCCAGCAACAGGCCGGTGAGAATCGATCCCATGATCGACCCCATGCCGCCGATCACGACCACCGCGAATACGGTGATAATCATCGGCTGCCCCATCAACGGCGAGACCTGAATCACGGGTGCGGCGAGCACGCCCGCGAAGGCCGCCAGCGCCACGCCAAAGCCATACGTGAGCGTGATCATGAGCGGCACGTTGACGCCGAACGCTTCGACCAGTTTCGGATTCTCGGTGCCGGCGCGCAGATAGGCGCCAAGCCGCGTTTTCTCGATCACGAACCACGTCGCAAAGCACACGACCAGCGAAGCCACCACGACCCACGCGCGATAGTTCGGCAGAAACATGAAGCCGAGGTTGGTCGCGCCGGATAACGCCGACGGCACGTCGTACGGCTGGCCGGAGGAACCATAAACGGAGCGGAACACGCCTTCCACCACCAGCGTGAGACCGAACGTGAGCAGAAGACCGTACAGATGATCCAGCTTGTATAACCAGCGCAGCATCGAGCGTTCGATCAGCACGCCGAACAGGCCGACCACGAGTGGCGCAAGCACCAGCATCACCCAGTACGGCAGGCCGAAGTAAGCAAAGCCCATCCACGCGAGCATCGCACCGAGCATGAACAATGCGCCGTGCGCGAAGTTGATCACGTTGAGCAAGCCGAAGATCACCGCCAGCCCGAGACTCAGAATTGCATAGAACGATCCGTTCACGAGCCCCAGCAAAAGCTGGCTTAGCATCGCCGGTAGCGGAATGCCAAAAATATCCATTGAAGCCTTAGTCCATCGCCAAGGTGAGATCGGTCACGCGCGATCCGGCCGACGTGCGAACGGAACCCATCGCTCCATTCGCACGCGGCATGTGAAGCCGGTTGCCGCCGGCGGGCAGCCGTCCGGGCCTGACAATCCGAGCCTGACTCTCCGGGCCTGACTCTGCGGCCTGAATTCCGGGCCCGACTTTCAACCCCGACCGTCAGCCCCATCGAGCGTGCTTTAGACGCTTTCGTCTGCGCTTATTTCCACAGCGCGCAACGCGTTTCCGCTTTCGTTGTGAACGCCTGCTCGCCGGGGATGGTCGCGGTGATCTTGTAGTAGTCCCACGGCTCTTTGGATTCAGCCGGTGTTTTCACCTGCATCAGATACATGTCGTGGATCATGCTGCCGTCCTGACGGATGTAGCCCTTTGCGTAGAAGTCGTCGATCTTCGTCTTCTTCAGTTGCGCCATGACCTTGTCGGAATCGGTCGAGCCGACTGCCTGCACCGCCTTGAGGTAATTCATGGCCGCCGAGTAGTCCGCGGCCTGCAGGCTTGACGGCATCTTCTTCATCTTGTCGAAATAGCGCTGCGACCACTTGCGTGTGGTCGCGTCCTTGTTCCAGTACCAGCTGTCCGTCAACACCAGACCCTGGGTGGTTTCCAGACCGAGGCTGTGAATATCGTCGATGAACACCAGCAGCGCCGCCAGCTTCATGGTCTTGGTAATGCCGAACTCTTTAGCCGCCTTGATCGAGTTGATCGTGTCGCCGCCCGCGTTCGCGAGTCCCAGCACCTGCGCTTTCGACGACTGCGCCTGCAACAGGAACGACGAAAAATCGGAAGCCGACAGCGGATGGCGCACCGAACCCAGCACTTGGCCGCCGTTCGCCTTCACCACGTCGGCCGTGTTCTTTTCCAGCGCCTTGCCGAACGCGTAGTCGGCGGTCAGGAAGTACCACGTCTTGCCGCCCTGCTTCGTCACGGCCGAGCCGGTGCCTTTGGCGAGCGCAGTGGTGTCGTACGCATAGTGGATCGTGTACGGCGTGCACTGTTCGTTGGTCAGATTGTCGGCGCCCGCGCCGATGCTGATATACACCTTCTTCTTTTCACCGGCGACGGTGTTCATCGAAAGGCCCGTTGCCGAATTCGTTCCGCCGATCAGCATGTCCACGCCGTCGCGGTCGAACCATTCGCGCGCGCGCGAAGCCGCGATGTCCGCCTTGTTCTGGTGATCCGCGTACACCACGGTAATCGGCTTGCCGTTGACCTTGCCGCCGAAATCCGCGACGGCCATGCGGATCGCTTCGAGACCGCCCTGCCCGTCAATGTCGGCATACAGCCCCGACATATCCGTGATGAAACCAATTTTCACCGCGTCATCCGCTGCCTGCGCGCTGCCCATCGTGACAGCGCCGCCAGCGGCGACTGCAAAACAAAGTGCGGCAATGCGCGCGAGTGAGTTCTTTTTCATGCATGTCTCCTGGTTTCTTCGCTTGTGGTTATCAGAGGCAATCGGGCGCTGCTCGTACCCTCTCCTGGCGTCTGGCTATACGCCCAACAGATCGTGCAGCACGGGCATCTTGCTTTCGAGTTCACTTGCCCCGAAGTGCTCGACAATCGTGCCGTGCTCCATGACATAAAAGCGATCGGCAAGCGGCGCTGCAAAACGGAAATTCTGTTCGACCATCACCACCGTATAGCCGCGCGACTTCAGCGTCACGATCATGCGCGCAAGCGCCTGCACGATGACCGGCGCCAGTCCTTCCGAAATCTCGTCGAGCAGCAACAGGCTCGCGCCGGTGCGCAGGATGCGCGCAACGGCCAGCATCTGTTGCTCGCCGCCTGAGAGGCGTGTGCCCTGACTCGCGCGACGCTCCTGCAGATTCGGAAACATCGAATAGATTTCTTCCAGCGACATCATGTGCGCCTTGTCGCCGACAGGCGGCGGCAACAGCAGATTCTCCTCGCACGAGAGGCTCGAAAAAATCCCGCGCTCTTCCGGGCAATAGCCGATCCCACAGTGCGCAATGCGATGGGTGGGCAGATGGATGGTTTCGCGTCCGCCAATGCGAATCGAGCCGGTGCGCCGGCCGGTCAGTCCCATGATTGCGCGCAGCGTGGTAGTTCGGCCCGCGCCGTTACGGCCAAGCAGCGTGACCACTTCGCCGCGATTCACCGTCAGATCGACGCCGTGCAGAATATGGGACTCTCCGTACCACGCCTTCAGCCCTGCAATGTCGAGCGCCGGTGCATGAGACGCGGTACCGCTCACTTCGAGGTTTTCGCGCTCGGCAAGTGTATTCATCAGTGCGCTCCGGCGAGCGCCGCGTCGGCGCTGCCCATGTAAGCCTGCATCACGAGCGGATTCTTCGACACATCGGCGTAGCTGCCTTCGGCGAGCACCTCGCCGCGTTGCAGCACCGTGATGGTGTCCGAGATGCCGGCGATCACATTCATGTTGTGTTCGACCATCAGGATGGTGCGGCCGCTCGATACCTTCTTGATGAGCGCCGTCACACGGTCGACGTCTTCGTGACCCATGCCTTGCGTCGGCTCGTCGAGCAGCATGAGTTCCGGCTCCATCGCGAGCGTTGTCGCGATTTCCAGCGCGCGCTTGCGGCCGTACGAAAGCTCGACGGTCAATACGTCAGCGAAATCGGTCAAGCCAACCTGAGTGAGCAGATCCATCGCACGGTCGTCGAGCTGACGCAGGCTGCGCTCGCTTTTCCAGAAGTGAAACGCGGTGCCGAGCTGGCGCTGCAAACCGATGCGGACATTCTGCAGCGCTGTCAGATGCGGGAATACCGCGGAAATCTGAAACGACCGGATGATGCCGCGCCGCGCGATTTGCGCCGGGCGTTCGCGCGTAATGTCGACGCCATTGAAAACGATCTGACCTGCACTCGGTTCGAGAAATTTGGTGAGCAGGTTAAAGCAGGTGGTTTTGCCCGCGCCATTGGGGCCGATCAACGCATGGATCGAACCACGGCGCACGCGCAGGTTCACACCGTTCACGGCGATGAAGCCTTTGAACTCGCGGGTAAGGCCGCGCGTTTCGAGAATCGTATCGCCGAGAATCATGTTCCCTTCCATACGGAGTAAGGCGAAGCATTACGATCTTCCGCGCGACCCTCCGCGCGACTTGTTATGGACGGCGGCACCCCGTGCCGCTCGTTGGCGTACTGCACCAATCCGGACGGTAATCCTTGGCACGGCACGCAGCATGGCTGCCATTGTCGCGCCAATGATGCAGCGCAATCATTGGGATTTGCACTTAGTGGATGCCACACATCGCGTGCCGCCGTGTTCTGGAAACACGCCGGCCGCTCACGCGCGCTGTCACACAGTCGACATGGACGACGCTGCGCTCGATTGCGCCGCGAGCGAGCCGCTCGCGCGCGAGCGCCGGTCCGCGCGAATCATCTCGCTCGCGCGCTCCGCGATCATCAGCGTCGGCGAATTCGTGTTGCCCGAGGTGATCGTGGGCATGATGGAGGCGTCGACCACACGCAGTCCGTCGATACCGATCACGCGTAGACGGCTATCGACGACTGCGCCTGGATCGTCGGTCGTGCCCATCCGGCATGTGCCCACCGGATGAAAGATCGTCGTGCCGACCGCGCCCGCCGCCTGCTGCAACTCTTCTTCCGTCTGATACTGGATGCCGGGCAGGATTTCCTGCGGCCGATAGCGCGCAAGTGCCGGCGATGCGGCAATGCGGCGCGTGAGCCGCAGCGCGTTGGCGGCTACGTGCCGGTCATAATCCGTTGACAGATAGTTTGGCGCGATCCACGGGGCGGCCGATGCATCCGCCGATTCGATATGAATGCTGCCGCGCGACGTGGGCCGCAGCTGGCACACCGACGCCGTGAACGCGTTGAAGCGATGCAACGGTTCGCCGAAACGATCGAGCGAAAGCGGCTGAACGTGATATTCGAGATCGGGCCGTGTGAGCGAACGGTCCTCCGGATCGGACTTTGCGAACGCGCCGAGTTGCGACGGCGACATCGACATGGGACCGCTCTGAAAGAGCACGTATTGCAGGCCGATCATCAGCTTGCCCCACCAATGGGCGGAAGCCGTATTGAGCGTGCGCACGCCATCGACTTTATAGGCCATGCGCAATTGCAGATGGTCCTGCAGATTCTCGCCGACGCCACGCAGATCGGCGACAACCGGAATGCCGAGGTTCTGCAGACGCGCGCCGTTGCCAATGCCGGAGAGTTCCAGCAGTTGCGGCGAATTCACGGCGCCGGAACTGAGGATCACTTCGCAGCGCGCCGTTGCCAGATAGTCCGTGCCGTTGCCGCGATACTCGACGCCGACGCAGCGACGGCCTTCGAATACGACGCGCTGCGTGTGCGCTCCCGTGATGACCGTCAGGTTGGGCCGCCGCAGCGCGGGGCGCAAAAATGCTTTTGATGCATTCCAGCGAATGCCGCGTCTCTGATTGACGTCGAAGTAACCCACGCCGCTGTTATCGCCGCGGTTGAAGTCGTCGGTCGCGGGTATGCCGGCTTCCTGCGCCGCGCGCGAGAACTCTTCGAGAATCTTCCACTTGAGCCGCTGTTTTTCGACGCGCCATGGACCGCCTTCACCATGCGATTCACTCGCGCCGGCGTAGTGATCTTCGCTGCGTTTGAACACAGGGAGAACCGAGTTCCACGACCAGGACGCGTCGTTCGTCACACGCGCCCACTCGTCATAATCCTCGCGTTGGCCGCGCATGTAGATCATGCCGTTGATGGACGAGCTGCCGCCGAGCACGCGTCCGCGCGGATAAGAAAGCGCGCGGCCATTGAGCCCCGGCTCCGCCTGCGTTTTGTAGAGCCAGTCCGTGCGCGGGTTGCCGATGCAATACAGGTAGCCGACCGGCACGTGAATCCAGTGGTAATCGTCTTTGCCGCCGGCTTCGAGCAGAAGCACCTTGACGTCTGGATCCTGCGTGAGCCGGTTGGCGAGGACACAGCCGGCCGTGCCCGCGCCGACAACGATGTAGTCGAACTCGCCTTCCAGTTGCCGCCCTGTCGGGGCTACGCTTGCGGTCATGCTCATGATTCCGTCTCCTAAGCTTTTTTTCGCATGGTCGCGCGGCGGATGGCGGCACGATCATGCGACATGCTTTTTATATGATGCTGGCGTCTCAATGAACGCCATGCCTTCGACCCATCGTCAAAGAATTGGGTCGAAGGCAAGCCAGCGGAAGCAGGCAATCTACTTGGCGACCGGCATCGTAAATTCCGCGCCCTTCGCAATGCTGTCTGGCCAGCGCTGCATGATGCTCTTATAACGCGTGTAGAAGCGCACGCCTTCTTCGCCGTACGCATGGTGGTCGCCGAAGAGCGACTTTTTCCAGCCGCCGAACGAATGCCACGCCATCGGCACTGGGATCGGCACATTGATGCCTACCATGCCGATCTGGATCTGCCGCGAGAAAGCGCGCGCGACCCCGCCGTCGGACGTAAACAACGAAACGCCGTTCGCAAACTCATTCGAGTTGATGAGCTCCACGGCAGAAGCGAAGTCCGGCACGCGCACCACGCACAACACGGGGCCGAAAATCTCTTCGCGGTAAATTTTCATGTCGGTCGAAACATCGTCGAAGAGCGTACCGCCGAGGAAGAACCCGTTCTCGTGACCGGGCACCTGGTGACCACGTCCATCGACTACGAGTTTCGCGCCGGCCTCGACGCCCGCCTCGATATAACCCGTTACTTTGTCGCGGTGCGCGCCGGTGACGAGCGGTCCCATCTCCGCGTCCGAGTCCATGCCGTTAAGGATCTTCAGGGTTTCGACACGCGGCTTGAGTCGCTCGATCAACTCGTCGGCGATATGCCCGACCGCCACCGCCACCGAAATCGCCATGCAGCGTTCACCCGCCGAGCCGTAGGCGGCGCCGATCAGCGCGTCGACGGCCTGATCCAGATCGGCGTCCGGCATGACGACGAGGTGATTCTTCGCACCGCCGAGTGCCTGCACGCGCTTGCCGTGCCGCGTGCCTTCCGTGTAAATGTATTCAGCAATCGGCGTAGAGCCGACAAACGACAGCGCGCTTGCGTCCGGATGCGCGAGCAGAGCGTCGACCGCAACCTTGTCGCCGTGCACGACGTTGAATACGCCGTCTGGCAGACCGGCTTCCTTCAACAGTTCCGCGAGACGGTTCGAACAGGACGGATCGCGCTCCGACGGCTTCAGCACGAACGTGTTGCCGCAGGCGATCGCCACCGGGAACATCCAGCACGGCACCATCATCGGGAAATTGAACGGCGTGATGCCCGCGACCACGCCGAGCGGCTGACGCAGATTCCAGTTGTCGATGCCGCCGCCGATCTGGTCGGTGAAATCGGTCTTCAGCAGATTGGGAATGCCGCACGCAAACTCGACGATCTCGATGCCGCGCATCACCTCGCCCTTCGCGTCCGACAACACCTTGCCGTGTTCGCGGGTGATCAGTTCCGCCAGTTCGTCATGGTGACGGTCGAGCAACTCCTTGAACCTGAACAGCACACGCGCCCGCTTGATGGGCGCCGTTTCGCTCCAGGCGGGAAAGGCCGCCCTCGCGGCGGCGACGGCCGCGTCCACCTCGGCAACGCTTGCGAGCGGCACCTTCGCGCTGACGCTGCCGAGCGCGGGATTGAAGACATTGCCGAAACGGCCGCTGGTGCCTTCGACCGGCTTGCCGTTGATAACGTGGGTCAGCGCATGCGCGCCTGTCTCGCTCCGGACGATCTCGTCCTGGTATGTCTCGCTCATCATTGTCCTCTTCGGGGTTGAAGGTATTCCGCCCAGCGGATGGGGCGCGATGTAACAAAGACTACGGCTGTTGTGCAGGACAAATCCAATGAGTTATGTTCAACTGCGCTATAAGCGGCGCTAATATCACCTATGGATCTAACACTGCTCCGGGCTTTTGCCACCGTGGCGCGTGAAGGCAACCTCACGCGTGCTGCGGTGCAACTGCACTTGACTCAACCTGCCGTCAGTCTGCAGATCAAGCATCTGCAGGAAGCGTTGGGCGTCACGCTGTTCACGCGAACGTCGCACGGACTGACCCTGACGCGCGACGGCCAGGCGCTGCTGCCCCACGCGGAGCGCGCGCTGGGCGCGGCAAACGACGTGCAACGCGCAGCGCAATTGCTGCGGCAGGAAGTGCGTGGACGGTTGCGGATCGGCACCATCCTCGATCCGGAATTCTTGCGCCTCGGCGGCTTTCTCAAGCAACTCGTGGAGACGTGGCCGCATGTCGAAACGGCCTTGCGGCATGGCATGTCGGGCTGGGTGCTGGATCAGGTGCGAGCGGGGGAGCTCGACGTCGGCTACTACATTGGCGTGCCCTCAGAAGACGACACGCGCGACGCCGCAGCATTCCATGCGGTGACCCTCACGCATTTCCAGTATCGTGTGCTCGCGCCGGCGGGCTGGAAAGACCGGGTGAAGAACGTGCGCGACTGGCGCTCGCTGGCCGCGCTGCCGTGGATCTGGACACCGCCAGCGTCGGCGCACAACCGGTTGCTGACGCGCTGTTTTGGCGACGCGGGCGTCAAACCCGCGAAGGTGGCCGAAGTCGATCAGGAGCCGTCCATGCTCGATCTGGTCAAATCGGGCGTGGGCCTCACACTTGCGCGCGACGCCACCGCGATTGCCGAGGCGCACGCGCATGCGTTGACGATTGTGGAAGGCATCACCGTACCGACGCAGTTGAGCTTCATTACGCTTGAGCAGCGCACGGAAGAGCCGGCCATCGCCGCGGCGCTGAAGCTGATCGATAACCAGTGGGCAACATAACGCCGACGTTCAGCCGCCGGCATAAGCCAGCAAAGCGATATGAGCAGTGCTCATGACTTGTGTTCAGGCCGCGCCGGGAGCATTTAAACTACATCGTCACGAAGATCTTGTTAGATTGACGTTTCCCGCGCGAGCGGCGCCGCCGCCTCTTCTCCGTTCCCTTTTCTGATCCGTCTGACTCGCCTTCCAGGCGACTTCGCTCGCGCGACGCCCGAAGCTGCCGACCATTCCATCCATCGACAGGAACCTGACATGGCACGCAACATCGAAATCAAAGCCCGCGCCCAGCATTTCGAGCAACTGCGCGAACGCGCAGCCGCGCTCGCGCCGGAAGCACCGCTCATCTTTCGCCAGCAGGACT
Source organism: Paraburkholderia sp. PREW-6R (assembly GCF_039621805.1). Classification (NCBI taxonomy): domain Bacteria; kingdom Pseudomonadati; phylum Pseudomonadota; class Betaproteobacteria; order Burkholderiales; family Burkholderiaceae; genus Paraburkholderia; species Paraburkholderia sp. PREW-6R. The sequence goes on from NZ_CP155073.1 coordinate 3,444,559, forward strand.
TTTTCTACGACGTGCCGCGCGGCCGCCTGAAGCTGCGCCAGTTCGACGACGGCACGCCGGCCGAACTGATCTTCTATCAGCGCGACGACCGCGACGGCCCGAAGGCGTCGTATTACACCCGCAGCCCGGTGACCAACCCCGAAGCCATGCACTCACTGCTCGCTACTGCGCTAACCACGCGCGGGATCGTCACGAAAGAGCGGCATGTCTATCTGACCGGACGCACCCGCATCCATCTGGACCGGGTGGACGGCCTGGGCGACTTCGTGGAGCTGGAAGTGCTGCTCGCCCAGGACGACGACGAAGAAGGCGGTCACGCCGAAGCGCACGCGATGTTCGAAAAGCTCGGCGTGGCGGAAGCCGACCTCGTGGCGGTGGCCTACGTCGATCTGCTGAATCTGGAGAGCGACGCCGAGCGGGCGGGCTAACGCCGCGTCGCGTACGGCCGGGCACGGCGCGCGCCACGACACAATCAGACAGGCGCGGCGCCCGGCGACAGATGTCCAAGCGGCAACGGCCCATTGCGCTTGAAGGTTGTCAGCACAATGTTCGAGCGAACGCTATCCACACCCGGCACGCGCATCAGCTTCTTCATCACGAAAGTGGACAGGTAGTTCAGATCGGGCGCGACGATGCGCAGCAAATAATCGGCGTCCCCCACCACGGCGTGGCATTCGAGCACTTCGGGCAGCACGTCGATCTGCTGCTGGAACTGCTCGATGATCGAATCGCCGTGATGCTTCAACTTCAGACTGGTAAAGGCAGTGACGCCAAGGCCCAGCTTCTCCGGCCGCAATACGACGCGATAGCCGTCCACTACTCCTACCTGCTCGAGCCGCTGTAACCGCCTGCCAATCTGGGACGGCGACAGCGGCACCTGCTCCGCAAGCTGCTGGTGCGTCGCCCGGCCGAAACGCTGGAGCACGTCCAGCAGCGCGAGATCGAAGTGATCGAGTTCTAACATGTTGATGATCCGCATCGAAACGTGTTTTGATGCTCGATTATTGCATATGGTCGCGCCGAAACGCCTATTTTGCGCCCATTCCGCACTTATGCCGCTCTACACTTGCTTGTCTTACTGAAACCCGCAAGCTACTGTAGAGCCGACGTATGTCCACCCTCGACACCGCGAACACCGCCAGTCTGAAAGCACAATTCGACACCGGCCTCGAAACACGAGCCGATTTCACGATCGACCAACCCACCGAACGGTATGGCGCGGTCGATCATGCGGTGTGGCGGCAGCTTTACGCGCGTCAGACGGCACTGCTCAAGGGGCGCGTGTGCGATGAGTTTCTGGAAGGCCTTGAACGGATCGGGATGCCGGCAGACCGCGTACCGTCGTTCGACGAAATCAACACGGAACTCACGCCGGCCACGGGCTGGCAAATCGTCGCGGTGCCGGGCCTCGTACCCGATCAGGTCTTTTTCGAGCACCTGGCAAACCGCCGCTTCCCCGTGACCTGGTGGATGCGCCGGCCTGACCAGCTCGACTATCTGCAGGAACCGGATTGCTTTCACGACCTGTTCGGGCATGTACCGCTCCTGATGAACTCCGTCTTTGCCGATTACATGCACGCATACGGCCGCGCTGCGCTGGCCGCCCATGACGCCGGTGCGTTACCGCTTCTCGCGCGGCTTTATTGGTACACAGTCGAGTTTGGACTGGTGTGCGACGAGGCGAGTCCGAACGGCGTGAAAATCTATGGAGCCGGCATCGTGTCGAGCAAAGGCGAGACCTTGCATAGCCAGCAGAGTGCCGCGCCCAACCGCCTCGGCTTCAATCTGGAGCGCGTCATGCGCACGCGGTATCGCATCGACACGTTCCAGAAAACCTACTTCGCGATCGATGACTTCGCGCAGCTTTTCAGCGTTGCGCAAACGGACTTCGCGGCCCTCCTTGCGCGAGTCGTCGCCGAACCGGCGCTTGATGCCGGCGACGTCCTGCAAGAGGATCATGTGCTGACGCGAGGCTCGCAGGAAGGCTGGCTCGCCGACGGCGATATCTGACGCATCAGAAAGCCGGTGAAAAGCGGCGCACAGGCATCCGTGAAAAAATAGCCGATGCGCGCTGACCCGTGCGCACGTCCAGACAAAGAGGTGGCATCCATGATCAGCAAACTGACTTCCGAGGAACGTGCGGCGCAACTCGCCGCGCTCAATGGCTGGAAAAGCGTGGACGGCCGTGACGCGATCCAGCGCCGGATCGAGTTCGGCGACTTCAACGAAGCATTTGGCTTCATGACGCGCGTCGCTATCAAGGCGCAGGAGATGGATCATCATCCGGAATGGTTCAACGTGTACAACAAAGTGGATATCACGCTGTCCACGCACGAAGCGAACGGTGTGACGGAGCGCGATATCCAACTCGCCCGGTTCATCGACAGTATTACCCTGTAACAAAACCGGCCGTCGCGTTCTTTGGCGACGATTTAGTTACGATTAAAGCGAGACACGCGGCGCGCAGTGAACCATTCAAGCAGGAATGAAAGCGCATTGCAGGCAATGCGAGGTTGAAACCTTCAGTTCTACAGGGTATTTTTAAGGCGTACGTAAGAATCCCGTCCGCGGCTGACTTTCGGGTCGAAACGATCCGGCGTCAGCAACGACTGACGCTGTACAATCAGCAGCGCATACGGCTTGGAGAGCGCGCTTGCCTCCTTGCACAGCCGAGTTCGTCGCCAGCAGAAGTCGAGCGGCGCGCCAGACGTTGATCGCGGCTTCCAGTTCGTGAATCCTGATGTCGGTTACTGACTTCGTGAGCGCTCTTTTGGCTCGCTGTGCAGCAGGCGCCCCGGCGAACCGCTTGCCAAACGCCTAACCCCTTGTACTTGAGCGAAATCCATGCGACTCCTTCTGATCGAAGATGACCGCCCCATCGCACGCGGCATCCAAAGCAGTCTCGAACAAGCCGGCTTTACTGTCGACATGGTCCACGACGGCATCTTTGCCGAACAGGCCCTCACGCAAAACCGCCACGAGCTGGTGATCCTCGACCTGGGACTGCCGGGTATCGACGGCATGACGCTGCTCTCGCGTTTCCGTCAGAGCAATCGCCACACTCCGGTGATCATCCTCACGGCGCGCGACGAGTTGAACGACCGCGTTCAAGGCCTGAATTCCGGCGCCGACGACTACATGCTGAAGCCGTTCGAGCCCACTGAACTCGAAGCCCGTATCCGCGCAGTGATGCGCCGCAGCGGTCCGCATGGCGACATGCCGCGTCCGGAAGTATCGCTGGGCGGTGTACGCCTGTCCGGCGTCGATCGCCGCATCTTCAACGACGACAAGCCGCTCGAACTGTCGCCGCGTGAATTCGCCGTGCTTGAAATGCTGTTGCTGCGCCACGGCCGCGTGGTCAGCAAAGCGCAACTGCAAGATCACCTCACGCACTTTGGCGGCGACCTCGGCGACACCGCGATCGAAGTCTACGTGCATCGCGTGCGCAAGAAGCTGGAAAACTGCCGTGTCGAGATCGTCACGGTGCGCGGCTTCGGTTACCTGTTGCAGGAAATCCGTCAGGCCGCATAATCGTCATGAAGGCCGCGATCCATTTTGCGGCCTGACGGCGCCGGGCCGGCGCAGCGCACCCGGTGCGCCATTCGTCGGCGTCGGCGAATTTTCACGGCGCCTCGCGCCGTTGCCCCTTTTCCGCGCGTTCGATCATGCCCCAGCCGGCCGCCAATAGTTTGCGCCGCACGCTGCTGCGGCGCCTCGCTGCTCCCCTTTCGCTGCTCGCGCTGATGAGCGGCCTGATCGCCTACTGGCTTGCGTGGCAGTACACACAGCACGTGGTCGACCGGTCGCTTGCCGATCTCGCCACCGCGATTTCCAAACAGATCCAGATTGCCGGCCCGGACGCCAGAGTGGCCGTGCCGCCGCTGGCCCAGGCCATGTTCTCGGACCCGGTGGAGCATCTCGTCTACCGGATCAGCAACGGCGATACCGAAATTGCCGGCGATCACAATCTGCCGCTGCAGGGCACCAGCGTGCGTCGCATGCATTACGCGTATGTGTTTGAGACACAGCACGAGGGCGTGACCGTGCGTGTCGCCCAGGTGCGGGTCGACCAGCCGACCGGCAATCCGATCGTCGTGGAAGTGGGTCAACCGGTGCACCACCGGTTTCGCATCGCGGCTGAATTTCTGGTGGCGATCATGATGCCGCTGCTATTGCTGCTGCTCGCGGGCTGGGTCATCGTATGGCGGGTGGTCAACCAGCAGCTCAATCCTTTGACCGATCTTGCCGACTCGCTCAATCGGCAGACGCACACGTCGCTCGAACCGGTTGACGAAACCTATGTGCCCGTCGAAATCAGGCCGCTGACAGGTGCGCTCAACGCGCTGCTCGGCCGGCTGAAAACCGCGCTCGACGGCCAGCGCAAATTCATCGCGGATGCCGCGCATCAACTGCGCACGCCGCTCACCGCCGTCAAGCTGCATGCCGAGCAGGCTGCCGTGGCGCGCGATCCGCAGCAAACGCTCGTCGCCGTGCGTGAATTGCGTGCCGCCGCGGACCGCGCGGTGCGCCTTTCGAATCAACTGCTTTCGCTCGCGCGCGCCGAACCGGGCGAGCAGGCCGCGCGCTTTGTTAACGTGGACATGGCGGCGCTGGCTTTCGATACGGGCGCGGAATGGGTGCCGCGCGCGTTGGCGTCGCACGTCGACCTGGGTTTTCAGCGTCTCGACGATCCGGAGAACGAATACGCGTTGATGGCGCGTGGCAATCCGGTGCTGCTGCACGAGGTGATTGCGAATCTATTGGACAACGCGCTCAAGTACGTGCCGCCGTCGCGCTTCGACGGCGGCCGGATTACGGTTACGGTCTCGCAAAACGTCTACAACGAGGTGCGCATGGCCGAAATTATCGTGGAAGACAATGGACCCGGTGTACCGAGCCCGCAGCAGCCTGATCTGTTCAAACGGTTTTTCCGCGGCGACGGTCAGAGTGATGCCGGCGTGGATAGCGGCGCGGGCCTCGGTCTCGCAATCGTCCACGACATCATGGTGCTGCATCACGGTAGCGTGCATTACGAAGATGCGCCCGAAGGCGGCGCACGTTTCATCGTGCGTATTCCGGTGGTGAGCGCAACCGTGCAAACCTCGCGCGATGATGAAGCGCATCGGCGTCTGGCAAAAAAATCGGCGCATTCGGCGCCGATTGACTTGTAGAGGCTGTTGCACCAGTCGCCGCCCTGCGCTCATTCGTGTGAGCGGCCCGGACAGCCGAGCGCGTTCATTTCTTCGCTTTTTTCGACGGCGCCTTGGTCTTCTTCGCCGTCTTGCCGGCTTTGGCCGCGCTCTTCGCTTTCTCCGGCGGTGCGAGCATCGTGCCGCGGCACTTGCGCGCGCCGCAACGGCATTCGTATTCCTTCTTCAATTTCTTCGTTTGACGAGCGTCGATCACGAGGCCGTAGTCGTAAAAGACTTCCTCGCCCTGCTCGATATCGCGAAGCGCATGCACGTACACGCGGCCGTCGATTTCCTCGGCCTCGCAGTTCGGCGCGCAAGAATGGTTGATCCACCGCGCGCTGTTGCCATTCACCTTACCGTCGATAACCTTGCCGCTATCGAGCGCAAAGTAGAAGGTATGGTTCGGTTCGGCCGGATTATGCGGATGACGGCGCAATGCTTCTTTCCAGGAAATCCGCTCGCCCTTGTATTCGATCAGCCGCTCACCGGCCTTGATCGGTTCGACGGCAAACACGCCCTTGCCGTGCACACCCGAACGACGCACGGCGATCCTGCGTGAACTCATTGAATGAATCCTTGTGAAGTACTGGGATGAAATCCGGCGGCCGGCAGAATGACCCGCGTCTGACGCGCTGCTTTTTCCGACTCGAATAGCAAACGCGGCGCCTTGGGAGCGCCGCGTCGACCGGCGGCGCACACGCGCCACAACCGGCATCCTACACGCTGAATATGGCTTCCTTCAACCGTCTACAGGACGTGTGCGGGGCGGTCACCCCGCGAGCTTCAACGTTGTCCGAACGAGATGTCGCCAAACAGTGCTTTCTGCTCGCGCGGTTGCGAGCGCCAGTACTGCGGCGGCGCTTCGACGGTCGCGCCCAGTTGCGCGGCGGCATGCCACGGCCAGCGCGGGTTGTACAGCAGCGCGCGCGCCAACGCGATCAGATCGGCGTCGCCCTCTTCGATCAGTTGCTCGGCATGCAGCGGATCGGTAATCAGTCCGACGCCGATTGTCGTGAGGCCTGTCGCCTGTTTGACCGCGCGTGCAAACGGAATCTGATAGCCCGGCTCAAGCGGGATTTTTTGCAACGGCGAGACGCCGCCCGACGACACATCGATCCAGTCGCAGCCGCGCTTCTTCAATTCCTGGGCAAACGCGATCGTGTCTTCGAGGGCCCAACCGCCTTCGACCCAATCGGTTGCGGACACCCGCACGCCAACCGGTTTGTCGGCGGGAAACGCGGCGCGCACGATATCGAAAATCTCCAGCGGAAAACGCATGCGATTTTCGAGCGAACCACCGTAGTCGTCCGTGCGTTGATTCGCGAGCGGCGAGAGAAACTGATGCAGCAGATAGCCGTGCGCCGCGTGAACTTCGAGCGCGTCGATGCCCAGGTGTGCCGCACGTCTTGCCGATGAAGCGAAGGCTTCGCGAATACGGTTGAGTCCGGGTGTATCGAGCGCCAGTGGCGGCTCCTCGCCGGCTTTGTGCGGCAACGCGGAGGGTGCATGCGGCAGCCAGCCGCCCTGCGATACCGGAATCAGCTGACCGCCTTCCCACGGCACATGGCTCGATGCCTTGCGCCCTGCATGCGACAACTGCATCGCCACCTTGATATGCGAATGCTTGCGGATCGCGGCGAGCACCGGCACGAGCGCTTCTTCGGTCGAGTCGTCCCACAAACCGAGATCGCCCGGTGTGATCCGCCCGTCCGGTTCCACAGAAGTTGCCTCAATGCACAACATGCCTGCGCCGGACAACGCCAGGCTGCCGAGGTGAATCATGTGCCATGCGGTCGCCTCGCCGCGCTCGGCGGAGTACTGACACATTGGCGACACGACGATGCGATTGGGGAGCGTCACGCTACGCAGCGTGAGCGGAGAGAAAAGCGCGCTCATGAATGGATCCCAGTGAAAGCCCGACAGCAAACGAGCATAGCACCGCGAGTGATTTACTGCAGGTGCGGCGGGCGTCAGGGCTTCGACTGCGCTTCCACCTGATCGAGCCATTCGCCGAACATCCGGCGCGCGGCCGCTTCCATCGTCGGGCCCAACTGTGCGGTCTCGGCGCGCAGCCGGCGCGCGTCGATACCATGCGCGACGAGTTCGCCCGCGTTGCCGATCAGCCAGGGCTCGAAGCGGTCAGCGCGAATCTCCGGATGACATTGCAGGCCGAGCACATGATCGCCCCACGCGAACGCCTGGTTCTCGCACGCGGGTGTGGATGCCAGAAGCGTGGCGTTGTCGGGCAGGTCGAACGTGTCGCCATGCCAATGCAACATGGAAGTCTGCGCCCCGTCCAGATGACGAAGCGGCGACGCGCGCCCGGCGTCAGTCAGCGTGAGGGGCGTCCAGCCCAGCTCGGTGCGCCCGGACGGATAAACCCGTGCGCCGAGCGCGCGCGCGATCAGTTGCGCGCCGAGGCAGATGCCCAGCGTGGGCAAGCCGGCCGCAATGCGCTTTTCGATCAGCGAAAGAAGCGGCACTAGCGTGGGGTAAAGATCGTCGTCGGCCGCGCTGATCGGACCGCCCAGCACGACCATCAGCGACGCCGAAACCGGGTCGGGCGCCTCGATTCGCGCAAAGCCCACGTCGAGATAACGGACGAGGCGGCCGCGTTCACCGAGCTCCAGCTCAAGACTGCCCAGATCCTCGAAGTGCACGTGGCGAATGGCCAGAACTTCGCGATTCATCGACCCGTTCCACCTTCAGGTTGACTAAAGACTTGCCGCAAGGCGGCGCCGGCCGGGTGACGGGCGAACAACAGATGCCGCACGCCGCAGCCGGCTTGGCAGTGTAGCGGATTGTCCGGAAACAGCCCGCCTGAAAGCACCGGATTATTGGGCGAAGATCTTCCAGGTCTTTTTCTGGGTGGTGACGTCAGCGGCTTCGTACACCGAACAGTCGAGACGCAGATCCGTATCCAGCATGTTCAGGTCGAGCAGCGCGCAATGGTGCGGCGTCTTCTTCGGATTCTTGCTCGGCTCGAAATGTGTGCACGTCAAACACATGCGGTGCGGCGGAATCGTGCCTTGCGCTTCGAGCTGATGGACGGTCTTGAGTAGCGTACGGTAGAACACGGCCTGTTCATCGTCACGCAACGTGCCGACAGCCTTGGCCAGAAAGTCCGGCCACTGCGCGGCGCGCTTGGCTGCCGTGCGGCCACGAGCCGTCAGGCGAACGGCGAGGGCACGGCCGTCGTCGAGGGCACGACGCTTTTCGACCAGACCTTTGGTCTCGAGCGTGCTGACTGCGTCACTGGTCGTCGCGGCGGTCAACGCTGTTTCGCGCGCGATTTCGCCAAGACGCATCGGGCCTTTGCGCTGCATCAGCAGGACGAGGATTTCGCCTTGAGTCGGCGTCAGGCCCGCGCCCTCCGCCCATTCCCAAGCCTGGCTCCGCATTGCCGTGCTCAATCGCAATAGGCTGTGGGTCACTCGCCCGGTTGCCTGTTCTCCGTATACGCCTTCGCTCATAGTATTCGATTGGTTTATTTACAGCTCTGGTGCGACGCCAGCTTACTGCTTCCAGCGACATCCGTAGCCTGTGTGGGGTGGCCTCGTCCCACTGCGAACGGGACGGTTTGTACTATCTCAAAAATTTACCGCCTTGGAAAAACCAGAAGCGGCGAAAACGACATTCTATGCGAGAGCGGCGAATCGTACAGCTAACTTATTCAACGCAAGCTGTGGATAACCATGGGAAAACATAAGGAATGACAGGCGGCGCATTCCGGAAAACCTTTGCGCCCCTCCTGCTTACTCAAAGTTACTCTATCAGTGCCGATTTGTAAGCGCTCCAATTGACGCAACTGACAGCTTACGCAGCGCTTTGACTTTGCAGGGAATTATTCAGTTG